>JBEKDX010000038.1:0-17792 GCA_050014135.1 Occallatibacter sp. | reverse complement strand
ACAAGGAAGACGTCAATCAGTCCAATATTGAGATCGTCGGCCTCGGCACCGACCGCCATAATCCCGACGTGCCCGCGCTGGCCGTGATGAATGAGATTCTCGGCGGCGGTTTTGCCAGCCGTCTCTTCCAAAAGGTGCGCACTGAGCTGGGATTTGCCTACGCCGTCAGCGGCAGCTACGGCTACGACTGGGATCATCCCGGCGAGTTTCGCGCCATGGCGATGACCAAGAGCGCCACCACCGTGGATGCCACCAAAGCCACGCTCGCCGAGCTCAACGGACTCACCACCAAGCCCTTCACCGCCGAAGAGCTGGCGCGCGCCAAGGACAACATCCTCAACTCATTCCTCTTCAAATACGACACCCGAAGCAAGGTTCTCTGGGAGCATCTGCATCTGGAGTTCAACGGCTATCCGTCTGACTACTTGGAAAGCTACAAGGCCGGCATCGAGAAGGTGACCACAGCCGATCTCGATCGCGTCGCCAAGAAATACATCCATCCAGAGAAGCTGGCGATTCTGGTGGTCGGCAACGGCCCGGAGATCAAGCCCGGATTGGATGAGCTGAAGATGGGCGCGCCGCAGCCCATCGACATCACCATCCCCATGCCCAAACAGCCGGAGGAGAAGAAGCAGTAACTCGCACCAAGCAAGAATGTCAGACACCACGAGGAGCGGCCCTTCACGAGCCGCTCCTTTTTTTGTGCCGCTCAATGCGTCATCAAGCTGGCCGCAGAATGAACAAGTAGCGCCGGCCTCCTGGCCGGCTGTCGCGTGGACCTCCCGGTCCACGACCTGCTCTATCCAATAAGGAAGACACCTAGGTGCCCCATCGATTCAGCGTTCTTTGCTGAACGGTGGGAGGCGATAGCACTATTGAAGGGCCGGATCAATAATCGAAACTATGATCCATGATCGTTAGGCAGTGAGATTCGCCGCGCACGATATACTGCTGAATAAGTTAAGGAGTGCAAAGATGCTGGTAGCAGACGCGCAAAAAGAAGTGCGAACCATTTACATTGGCGGCTTTTTTGGGCAGCTTGTCTGCTCGGCGATTTGGCTGGCATCCGCCGCGCTGGCCACATGGGTCTCTCCGCGAGCAGCCATCATCGAGTTGGTCGCTCTCGGCTTTTTTATCTTTCCCATCACGCAACTGCTGCTGCGTCTGACCGGCAGGCCGGCATCTGTCTCGCGCGAGAATCCCCTGGGAATGCTTGCCATGCAGTTGGCCTTTACGTTGCCACTCACCATGCTGCTGCTGGTGCCGGTCACTGTATTTCATTTGAATTTGTTTTATCCGGCGTTGATGATTCTTGTAGGCGCGCACTATATTCCATTCACATTTCTCTACGGGATGCGCCTCTTCATTCCATTGTCGGCAATTCTGGTTGGAGGCGGTGTTGTCATTGATCTTTACTTTCCAGGGCCATTCAGTTTGGGTGGCTGGATCGGCGGTCTGACGCTCTTCCTCTTTGCCTGGATTGGGCGTTTCTCGGTCCAGAATGATCTGAGGGCTGAAGGATAAAGAGTTGGGTGCCGCAACCTTGGCAGATACTTGTTTTTGTGTCAAGGATGGGATATCACAGAATTCGATCGTCCTTTTCATCGAGGAGCAGTCAATTGGAATTAAATAATAATTCGACCGGCGCAACCATCCAGCGGCCCGAGACGTGCGTAATCGACGACGGCGTCGAGATCGCCTCCGATGTGGTGATCGAGCCGTATGTGCAGTTGCTGGGCCGCACCAAAATCGGCGCAGGCTGCCGCATCCGCTCCTTCACGGTGATCGAAAACTGCACTCTGGGCCGCGACGTGCTGGTCCGCCAAAGCTGCGTGCTCACCGACAGCGCAATTGCCGACGGCGCGCGCATCGGCCCCTTCGCGCACCTGCGTCCGGGTTGCGAGATCGGCGAAGATGTCCACGTGGGCAACTTCGTCGAGATCAAGAAATCCCGGCTCGACAAAGGCGTCAAGGCTGGCCATCTTACCTACCTGGGCGACGCCGAGATCGGCGCGGGAACCAACATCGGCGCGGGAACCATCACCTGCAACTACGATGGCGTCAACAAGCATAAGACCCGCATCGGCAAGGACGCATTCGTGGGCAGCGACTCAACGCTGGTGGCTCCGGTCACGCTCGGCGACGGAGCCTACATCGGCGCTGGCTCCTGCATCACCAAGAACGTGCCCGCCGGTTCGCTCGCCGTCAGCCGCGCCCGGCAGATCGTCAAAGAGGGCTGGGCTGCGGCCCGGCACGTCCTCCGGCAGCAGAAATAGAAGCATCCGCCTGGGGCGTAGAGCAATCGAATCGGCAAAGGAGTCGACTCAATGCCCCCATTCTCCACTCAACAAGTTGCTGACCATCTCGTTGCCTTGCCCGGCTGGCAGATCGAAAAAGGTGAGCTGACGCGATGCTTCACCTTCAAGGATTTCACGGCCGCGCTGGCCTTCGTCAACCGTCTCGGCGAAGAGGCCGAGCAGGCCGAGCACCACCCCGACATCGATATCCGCTACAACCGAGTGCGTCTGGGACTGGTTACCCATGACGCGGGCGGCCTGACAGCAAAGGACTTCGAGCTTGCGGCTGTTGCCGAGAAGCTGGCCTGACGCTCCTCAGGCGATGCAATTCCGGGGTCACAGCTAGAAATCCAGAAATCTGTATATTTGTCCGCATCTGCCTGGTAAACAGAGCTTCCGGCCTTCCGCCCACCAGCAATCACCGCAAGATCAGCCCTCATTCCTGTTCTGGGCCAGTCGTACGGCGTGGGAGAAACTGCCTGCAACATAGACGAAGTGGATGAAATGAAAGTATTTGCACAACACTTGCGACACTTTATTATTCTGATGGCATCGCCTCTCACAGAATCTCCGCCTTCCGGGTCTCTGAGTCGACTTTCAGAAAAGTCGGCCTGTAATCGCAATAATAATTTCGATTTTTGTATTTGACTTCTACTCAATCTATGCTATGGTGTATATATTCCAGTTGAGAAGGTGGCTGTGATTGCCCCTTCAAGACGGGAAGTAGTTTGCGTCACTGGCCTCCCGGCACGAACAGCTATACCGTTCGTGCCGTCTTTTTTTTTGCGGAAAAATCGATGCTCGGGCCTCGAATATCTGCTGACGTATCCAGCTTTCGATTTACGCCCACATCGGTCTAAAATAGGTGTCAGGAGGGTCTCATGACCAACAACTGGATGAAGCGCCGCTGGTTTCTCGGAGTGGGTGTCTTCGCGGTCACCCTGGCCAGCTTTGCGCAGTGGTCGAACCCGGCCGACGATGTCCCCGCCTATCATCCCTCCGCGCCGCTCAACGTCAGCGCCCTGCCGAAGATTCTCTCCGGCTCGCAACTGACCGGCGAACACTTCCGCTACCCATGGCAGGTCCACGTCTACCAGATGGCGGCTAAAGTCAGCAGCGTGATCTACCAGCTTCCCTGCAACTGCCGATGCGACCGCGCACTGGGCCACCAGAGCCTGCGCAGTTGCTATGAGAACTATCATTCGACCGAGTGTGACACCTGCGCCAAGGAAGGCGTCTTCGCCTATCAGCAGACCAAGCTGGGCAAAACCCCAGCGGAGATTCGCGCCGCCATCGCCCGCCACGAGTACGAGAGCATTGATTTGGAAAAGCAGTAGTCCGGCGGCAAAATCGGAATTGGCATAGAATAGAGATAGCAGCATGAGCCAGTTGTTCCGGCTCGCACCCAACCGAGGTTTCCGGCGGCAGGTTTCCGTCGCAGGATGGTCTATGGGGGCGTCACGGTTTCGACGGGATTGATTGCGGCTTAGGAGTCATGTCGGGGGGTGGGCACCCGTAATCGCTTACAAAACTAAAGTTGCCGACTACAGTCTGCCACTTGCAGCTTAATTAAATAAGCTGCCGTCTTCCACGGCTTTGCCTATGGGCTGTGAGCGGACGTCATACAGTAGGCTGGCGTGAACGGCTCGGTCCGTGTTGTTTGCGCAAGATCATCGGACTAGCTTCTGGCCCATCTTGTCCGTTCTGAGGGTCTGGAGCGAAACCAAAGGAAGCGGGCAAAGCATGAACACTCCTGGCTGACAGCGATTTCGGACGCGGGTTCGACTCCCGCCGCCTCCACCAACTCTAAGCTACCTATTTTCAATAGCTTATCTTTCAAAGGAAAAATCGACGCGCAGTTTTGTACGTAATTTGTACATTGCGCCCTTTGACCGACTTACGTTCTGCGGGCAATCTCACCTGAAGAAGTGGGAGCTCGATGCTGCTTTCCGTCTTTACCCGCCACTCCACGAGTTGCAGATTTTCGCGAGACCGCGCCTGCCGCCGGTGCAACTGCCCCAAGTGGGTCGGCGGCCAGGTCAACGGATTCTACTTTCGCCAAAGCGCCAAAACCCGGCAGTGGGCCGAGGCCGACGAGGTACGCCTCAAGCTTGAGGAGGCGCTCATCAAAGGCCTGCCGCCTTTCGGCACCGCGGTAGCGGCCGGTTCGGAGCCACGGCCAACACCCACTCCAGCCGATCCTCCTCTGCCGGCGTCTAGGGCGGAAGTTCCTGAACCACGCCTGCCCAAACCGCGCCCAAGGGTCATGGAGATACTGGACCGCCTGGAGGCTCGTCCGATTCTGCAAACGAGCAAAAGCGCCAAACACAGGTAGGAGATTCAGAGCCGGTTCTTGCTGATGACATTCCCGGAATAATTGGAATGATAAGCCGAGGCGGAAAAGGTCCGTGTCAGGGCCGGGCCGCAGCCCGCCGCTACGCGGTCGCAGAGCCTTGACGCGGACCGCGCCTCGGCTACGCTACGCCATTCGGGGAATATCCGCTCGCTGAACATGATTGGCCTGCCTATCTTGGAATCATTTTTGTGCTCCTGGGACTTCGATTTCGATAACCCGCGGCTGTACTCTAAATGAGAACGTAACGACCCAAAATATCGAATATCGACCAGTATTTCGCTAGACGTATCACAATAAATAACCCATACATGGGCATCTTATATCTTATTAATACTCTGTATGGGTATAATTGTGGCATGGCGAGAACCAGCCGGGCCTATCAGGCATTACCCGCAGCCGCACATGACCAGCTTCTAAAGCTGGGAAAGGATATTGCTGTCGCGCGCAAGCGCAGGCGCATGTCCATGGCTGAAATGGCCGAGCGGATGATGGTCAATCTGAAGACCGTGCAGCGCATGGAAAGGGGCGACCCAGCGGTGGGAGTGGGAATCATCGCCTCAGCGCTGTGGGTCTTGGGTATGCACCGGCGCATCGGGGATATCGTCGCGCCGGAAAGCGATACGACCGGCCTTCAAGCGGACATTCAAAATCTGCCGCGCGATTTCCGCAGAACCAAAAAACAAGCCGGCAAATTCGACTTCTGAGTGAGCTATGTCCACAGCCTACGTTTATGTCTATCTCGATGAAGGCCCGGTACCGGCAGGAATCCTGGAGATGGTCGGCGCTGGGCGCGAAGCGGGGGCGCGTTTCCGCTATGGCCGGCGATACCTTCAGCGCAAAGACCGGCTGCCTATCGATCCGGTGCAGTTGTCATTGCCCGATCCAGGGATTGAACGCGAATACAGCACAGAGGAAGGTTTTGTCCTCTTCAATGGCATTCGCGATGCCGCGCCCGATGGATGGGGGCGGCATCTCATGGAGCGCGCCGCTGGCGCACGTGCGCTCTCCGAATTTGACTATCTTGTCGCGACTGGTGAATCGCGTGTTGGCGCTCTGGCATTCGGCGCAGACTTGTCCGGACCTCGCCGCATGGTTCCCTGGACGGAGAGCGAGTTGCCGGGAGGGAACCTCGATCTGGCCGAGATGATCGACGCGGTGCGGGAGTTGGATACCGCCGAAGAGCTGCCCATCAAGCATCGCCGCTTTTTCGTTCGTGGCTCATCGCTGGGCGGAGCCAGACCTAAGTCCGCCTGTGAATACGATGGCAAACAGTGGATCGCCAAATTTGTCCGGGCCGATGATCGCACTCCGATGTGCCGCGTCGAATATGTCACCATGACGCTGGCCGCCATGGCCGGAATTAACGTGCCGCCCGTGCGGCTCGAAAAGGTGTTGGGGCAAGACATTTATCTTGTCGAACGCTTCGACCGGGTGCCAATCGAAGCTGGATACCGCCGTCTCCCTTTTATCTCGGGACTGACGATTCTCGGCGCGCACGCGAGCGAATCGTCGCGGCAGAGCTATCGCGGACTGGCGGAGCAAATGCGGCGCTTTGGTTCCGAACCTGCGGCGGATGCGAAAGAGTTGTGGCGAAGAATGGTTTTCAATATTCTCTGCAACAACAACGACGACCATCTGCGCAATCACGGCTTCTTATGGGATGGGCGCGGATGGCGGCTCTCTCCTGGCTACGATATTGTTTCCTTCCCGCAGGTGGGCACGGAACGCGACCTCGCCATCGGAGTTGGCCGATATGGACGGCGGGCGACTCTGCATAACGCCTTGAGCGAGGTTGCCAGCTTTGGCCTCTCGCGCGATGAAGGCGTGGCCATCGCGCGAACGATGCAACAGGTTGTGAAAACAAACTGGGAGCCGTTGTGTCTACAAAATGGTTTCAGCGCGCTTGAAATCGAGCGTCTGCGCAACTGCTTTCTGGCTTGCGATGAGTCGCTCCGCGATCTCGCATAGAACCACCGTTTGCTGAGCAGCTACTTTCGACCAGCGAAGAACATAGCCAACAAGACCGCAAAGCTGCTATTGCAGGCTCAACGCTCCTTAATCAGGAAGGTGAATGATGGTCGGCTTACTTGATGATTATCCGTCGGTTGAATAACTTCGAGAATACTGCAATGATGTTCGATAAGCTCAGTGTCGCATTGGTGGCATCCATTCGCGGGGCCATACCGTTAGGGTTCGAGGATATCCGGTCTATACTAAGCGCCGATCTGACAGAACGTATAGCCGTATGTGCACCTCTCTTCTATCGGATTGATTCCATCGTTCGAGAATCTCCTCAAGCTCAGTCGAGAATCTCCTCAAGAATGAAGTTCTCGGTTAAAATCGACTCTACCTTTCCCACGGATGGAATTGTGGCGAGGCATAGGTCAGCGGCAGCGGACTCTCGTAGAGCCCAGCCGGCGATCAGCAAACTTGGCGCGTCAACTGGCTCGGCGTTACCGAGGGCGGCGAGCGTAGTGCAGTGAATTTGCTGGCCGGGTTGTGAGGCTTGAGAGACGACCGCACAGGGCAAATCCGGAGAAAGTCCTTCGTCGAGCCATTGCTGCGCTAGCAAACTCAGCTCCCGGCCAGGCATATAGACCACCCGGGTTGCCTCTTCTCTTTGGAGCTTTCGTACGCGCAACGAACGGCTGTTCGTTTGCGATTGAGCGTGATGCCCGGCAGAAAAAATAACCTGGGACGCGCTGTTCCTGCTGGTCAGTGAACACTGAATGGCTGCTGCCGCGGCAAAGGCAGAAGTGATGCCGGGAACAATTTCGAAGGAAACGCCCGCTTCGGTGAGCGCCGAAATCTCTTCGGCGGCGCGGCTGAAGATGAGTGGGTCGCCGCTCTTGAGCCGGACGATGGCGCGCTGGGGACTCCTCGGCAAGCGGACGCGCTCAATCATCAACGCGTTGATCTGCTCCTGCGTAATGCCCTTCACGCCGCAACGCTTGCCCACGTTGATGACCTCAGCGTCGGGCGGCGCCAACTCAAGAATTGCTTGTGGAACAAGGTCGTCGTGCAGGATGAGGCCGGCTGACTGAATGAGTCGCAGAGCTTTGACGGTCAGCAGATCAGGGTCTCCTGGACCGGCGCCAACCAGATAAACATCTACGCTGGCGCCGGTGGTCTTCTCGTCTAGCGGTGCAAGAGACCTCCGATGCGAGGGGCAGGACGCCGCATTGAAAACCGGACGCTGCGCCAATTGATGCAAGAGCAGCTTGCGTGCTTCGCCTGGTGGATGGAAGGCAAGAATCTCGCGGCGCAGCCTTCCAACATCATCGAGCCACGGTCCGAGGTCGCTGGGTAACTGTGCGTCGATCTCGCGGCGCATCTGCTGAGCGAAGGCAGGACTCTTGCCCGCCGTTGAGATTGCGATTTGCAACTCGCCGCGGCGAACTACCGAACCGAAATAAAAATCGCAATGAGGTGGGTCGTCCACACTGTTGGCCAGGATGTCGCGTTCGGCTGCGCCATGATAAATAGCTGCGTTGATCTCGGCGGAATTAGTAGCGGCGATAACCAGAAAATTGTTGTCGAGATCTGCAATTTCAAAGGGGCGCTGAATCCATTCGAGTCTGCCTTCGCTGGCGAGTTGCCGAATCTCTGGCCGTGCAACCGGCGCGACAACGCGAAAGCGCAATCCTGTTTTGAGCAGGCTGCTGATCTTGTCGAGCGCAACACTTCCCGCGCCGGCCACGAGACCGCGTCGGCCATCGAGTTTGAGAAAAATCGGCAACAGGCTCATGGTTTGCTCCTTAATCAGCGATACCCTAATCAGCAACACCATGCGGCACGTGGCCGGTGGGCAGATCTCGCTCGACCGGCGCTAAAACCTCACCTGCTAAATCGGCGCGCAGTTCATCGTTGCTGTGACGCGCAAACCAGGCGCGCAGATTTTCTTCCGGCTGACGCGTGCCAAGGTAGTGGCGCAGCAAGCGCTCGATCGCTTCCGGCACCAGCGTCGCGGGAGCGCGAAAACCCACAGGGCGCGCAATGGAAGCGTGCTGGCCCACTGCTCCACCGAGGCAGAAATAATATGCATCGATCAGCTTGCCTTCGTGCTTGATCTTCTTGCCTTCGATTCCGATGTCGGCAATCCAGTGCTGACCGCAGCCATTGGGGCAGCCGGTGACGTGCAGCCTGAGCTGCTGATCAAACTCCGGCAGACGCTCTTCCAGCTCATCGACGATCCAGCGGGTAAAGCCCTTGGTCTCGGTGATGGCCAGCTTGCAAAATTCGGTGCCGGTGCAAGCGACCGCTCCGCGCCAAAAAGATGAGCCATCGACTTGCAATCCGATCTGGTTCAATTCGTGCGCGAGTTCCGCTGTTTTGTTATTGGGAATATCGATGAAGAGAAGGTTTTGCGAGACGGTGGTGCGCAATGCGCCAGAGCCGAAACGCTCTGCAAGTCCAGCAGCGGCTTGCAACTGATCGCCAGTCATGCGGCCGCGCAAGACCGATGCGCCAACGTAACTCAAACCCGGCTTTCGTTGTGGATGAATTCCCGTGTGGTCGCGATAGATATCGTCGGGAACCTCTTCGGGTGCGGCGGGAAGCAGCTTAAAGTCAAGCCGGGAGTGCAACTCGGCGAGAAATTTTTCAGCGGTCCAGCCTTCCTTCATGAAGAGGTATTTCATGCGTGCCTGCGCGCGGTTTTCGCGCAATCCCTGTTGTTCGCGGAAGATCTCGGCTACCGCACGCGTTACTCTCGAGGCTTGCTCGGGAAGAACAAAGGCGTCGAGGCGCACAGCCAGATGCGGCTCCTTTGAGAGGCCTCCGCCGACGCGCAGCGAGTAGCCGAGCTGGCCGTTGAATTTGGTCGCGGTAAGGGCAATGTCATTGATCTCCGGATGAGAGCACCACGAGGGACAGCCGGTCACGCAGACTTTGAATTTGCGCGGCAGGTTGTAGAACTCCGGGTTGCCGCTCAGCAGTTCAGAGATCTCCGCAGCCAACGCAGAGGCATCGATCAACTCGTCGGCAGCAACGCCAGCCAGCGGACAGCCTGTCACGTTGCGCATCACATCGCCGCACGCGCCTTTAGGCGAAAGGCCAATCGTATTGAGCGCATCAACAACTTCGGGGAGAGATTCGATGGTGAGCCAGTGAAGCTGAATGCACTGGCGCACGGTGATGTCGGCAAGGTTGCGTGCGTACTTTTGCGTGAGTCCGGCGATGACGCGAAGCTGCGACGCGGAGAGAATGCCGTTGGGAATGCCGATGCGCATCATGAAGTAGTCGGAAGCCAGACCCTCGCCGCCTTTTCCTCCGGTGGCGCCGACGCCGTCGCCCTGGGTGTAAATGCCCCACCACTTGAAGTACAAGCCAGCCCACTCAGGCAGCACGCTGGAGCGGCCCCGGCGAGCAAACTCGCGCACCTCATCGAAGGCCTCCCACGGGTTTTTCTCGCGCTTGAGGCGCTCAGCGCGCTGGGCATTTGTCTCTTTTGCAGGAAGTGCTTGAGTCATATTATCCTCTTGGCGGAAGACAGAAAACCCGCGACAGCAACGGCTGCATCGCGGGCAATTGGAAACTGTGGATTGAACTGGATGATAGATCCAAGTCACCTCTGCGCGCGATGCAATGTACAGCGGCGACAACAGAGTAGACCTTTCATAAAGTAATACTATGGGTGGTTCTTGCAAAAGTCAAGTTCCCAGCAGGGCAATCGCGTGAAGATATTTTGCAGATCATTTCCCACACAGAGCGCACAATGGAAGCATGAACCAGGCCCAGAGCGCCGGTCTTTTCCTAGTCCCCGGTCCCTGGTCCCTTGGTCCCTAGCTTTTCGCCCCCCCCCTCCCCCCCTAAAATATATATTTTGACGTAAAGATTTTGCAGATTAATTCAGCGGAGAGGGGTGAGGAACTCCGCAAAAAGTGAAAAAATACCCATATTTATTGCATCAATCGTGGTTTTGTATGCGCGAATTTGAATAGCCTGAACAGGCTCACCTGTACCAGATGCTGAGTAGTGCCCTCACAAGAAAATCCAGCGCGGCAACTGTGGCTTCCCAATTGTAGTACACCGAATCCCCAGCCTTCAGTGGCTGCTTCCGGCTCGTTGTGCCTTACTTCGGTATGGCCAACGCGTCGTCGAGGGCCTATGAACCGGCCTGAGTCTCGGCGCTCACCAGCTCCAACGCAGCCGTGCCTTTGCGTGGGGGAAGAAAGCTCTCCGCGCGCCAGGCAATGGCCAGCTTCTCGCGGTCGAGCAGCTTGCGAATCTGCCCGCGCGCGTGATCGGCCCAGGGACCTTCCTTGTCCAGCCTCACGTAAGCCTGCCAGTGGCGCAGCGCCGGACGCACCTCGCCTTTGCGCTCATGAGCTAGCGCCAGGTTGTAGTGGGCGTCGGCGTAGCCAGGAGAGAGCTCGACCGCTCGCCCGTAGGCGGCAATCGACTCATCCAGCCGCTGCAACTCGTCCAGCACGTTGCCCAGATCGAAGAAGGCCAGCACATACTCTGGATCAATCTCGGTGGCATGGCGGTAAAGCTCCTCGGCCCAGCCATACTCGCGCAGATGAAAGTGAATCGTGCCCAGGTTGATCCAGGCCGGCGCAAAGCGCGGATCGCGCTCCATGATCTGCTGATAAATCTGGATGGCGCGAATCTTCTCGCCGGCCTCTTCGGCCCGCACAGCCTCTAAGAACAGATCCTGCACGCCGTGCGGGTCGCTCACGCCGGGCTTGCGCAGCAGCAGCGGCTCGGAGACCGCCGATTGCCCGCAGCCCTGGGCGATTTGTTCCAGGCGCTCGAAGTCGAAGAGCAACTGGCGGCGAATCGGGTCCACCATCGCTCCGTGGTGACGGAAAGCCAGCCGTGTCCCGGTTCTCACCAGGCTCGCCTCCATCAGCGGGTTCTTCATCCCCGCCACTGCCTTCATGGCCACAATCGAGTGCCGGATCGAGGCCACCGAAACCGCTTCCTCGCGCAGCGCGCGCAAGATCCGTAACTGCCCAAGGTCCTGGAAGCTGTAGCTTTGCAGTTGGGCAACGAGTCCCGCTCGCTCCCACCCCTGCAACTGGCGAGAGCCGATCTGCAAGATGCGCATTACGTCCTGGCGGCTATAGCTGGTCACTCTTCAGTGCTCCCGCAGGGCTTAAGCGAGGCTCGGAACCTGAGCCTTAGAACGCGGGCGCCCTCCCCAAACTCGGCTCTTGGAACAGTACCCCGAGAAACCGCTCTTGCTAGGATTATGCCAAGAGTTTGCGTGGATAAGCAGACGCGAACTACCTCCGCAACAAAAAAATGCGTGGATAACAGGTGCCTAATTTGGTTCCATTTTTCCTGAGCGTCGCCTGTCCTGTGGATAACTGAGGGGAAATACATCTATTCAGGCGAAAACTGGACAAAACCCGACGATTCGCGGAATGGGTTTAACGGCCGCTAGAGGGTGAAAATTCGTCAGGATGGTGTGCAAATTTACTCCACGGTCAGGTTTTTGAGAAAGAAGTCGAAGTCTTTCATGGCCGGCTCTTCGATCGATGTTGCCGTGTCCACCAAGACGAGGTAGTAGAGCTTTCCGGGCATACGCTGCTGGATTTGGCCGGGGTGGTAGGCTTGTACGCCCGTTTTGTCGTCGGATTTGGGCAACGTCTGGGGAGTCTCGAAGATCAGCCCTGGAAACTCCGGCTGATCGCGCTCGAAGATGACGATTCGGCTGCGGCCGCCCCCGTCCTCTTTATAACTTTCCGGCTGTATGCCTTTCAGCGCGATGCACGTAGCAGCGGGGCAGTTGGCGGGCGAGTACGGCTCAAATGTTCCACTTTTCAAAAATTTCTTGGAATACTCTTGCAGCGATTCATTTTCCTTGGGCTGCTGGACGAGCAGCAATACATTGGGAGTCCGTTTATTGACAGTGGCCTTGTAAGGTCCAGTTCTGAATTGGGCTACGCAGGAGCCGTTGGTGACCTCCAGACGGTCAATATGCCAGTCGCCGCGCGCCCGCAAGCGCGCCCCACAGGTGGTGCTGGTGAACTGAGGATCGTCGCCAACCTTCACGGCCTGCCAAACTTTCTTGGGTTCATACTCTTTCTTCGGATCGAAGGGGTCGAAGCGCTTGCGTGTGGCGTCAGCAATTACGTCACGTGCCTCTAAACTGGGCGCGTGTAACTTCTCTGAGTGGTCGAGGGCACGTAGAAAGTGGACCGGCATATCGGCAACCGTGGCGCACTCCATGTAATCGTCCCAGAAAGCAGCCGGCAATTGGTCCCAAGCGTGGCTGCTCTCGATGTCCAGCATCTGTTCAGCACCTGTGGTAGGTTTGGCTGTCTGGCAGAGCAGCGTGGCACGGAACCAGGGGGCACGTATGTCGGAAGGGGCTAGCTTTTGTGTCTGGCCCAGCACTTTCAGTGCGGCTTCATAACTGCCTGGAGCATCCAGGTTGTAGGCGAAGCGCGCCACCAGGCCAGTCAACAGAAGCAGTTCGGCGTTGTCGGGGTGATCCTTCAGGGCAAGGTTGAGAGAACTCAGGTCTTTTCCGAGACGCGCTACCACATCCGCTTTGGCAATCGAATACTTCCAGTCAGGGGTGTAGGAATAGCAGTACGGCTCAAGCTGGCGAGTGTCATCGAGCGCGGCCAGAACAGCAGTTTCCTGCGGAAGCCGATCGGCATGAATGGCTTCGACTTCTGAAAGAGCAAACGCTGCCAAGGGAAAAAGTAGAAACGCTAGAAGGAAAGCGGCAATCTTGCGCACGGAAACCTCACGATCTGAACGGAAAAGCCAGTGTAACCGATCAGACAGAAATGCGGCTAATTCGGCGTACCGGCGGGCTCTTCGGCGGCAAAGGTACACTCGCGGCACTGGCAGGCGCGGCGCAGATACTCCCACGAGTAGATGCCGCCGGAGTGGCCGTCTTGCCAATTGAATTGAATGGCATAGCGGCCGACGGCGTGGGCGCTCAAGGGCTTGGCGGGCGGCGTGTACATGGGCAGCACGGCAGCGGGCTTGGGCTTGGGCTGGCCGGCTTTGCGGCCATCCAGCTTGCGCTCCTCGATGCAGGTGGCGCAGGGACAGGCCTCGCGCAGCCAGGCAAAGCTCCAAGCGCTGTGGTGGCCGTCCACCCAATCGATCTCCATGCCCTTGCCCTCGGTGACGAGCACCCGCACCTTCTCAGGAGTGACCATGATGCGCGCCAGCGGTCGATCTTCATCGCTCTCCGGTTCCTTTGGGGCAATGCGGATGCCTTCGTGGGTCATAATTACAGCTTACAGCTGACCGCCGAGTTTCATGCGCCGCAGGTCTTCAACTGTTAGCTGTAGAAGAACCACGCGGCCATGAAGAGGCCGATGCAGACCACCAGGCCGCGCAAAAAGGCTTGGGGAATGCGGCGGGCCAGTCGGGCCGAGGCGTAGCCGCCGATGGCGCAGGCCACCATCGCCAGCAGGCAGTAGCGCCAGATCACCTGGCCGCCAAAGATAAAAATAACGCAGGCGATACCATTGGCCGGAGTGGTGGCGGCTACTTTGAGTGCGTTGATCTCGTGCATATCCTGAAAGCCGAAGAGCGAGAGCAGCGTGATAATCAAAAAGCCCGCGCCCGCGCCGAAGTAGCCGATGTAAAAACAGACTGCGACAATCGCAAGACAAACCGGCAGCAGGCGCGGCGGGGGAATCGCGCCGCCGGCAGCGATCTTGCGCTTCTCCAATTTGCGTTTTTCTAGCCAGCGCGAGATGGGACCGCTGACAGCGAAGATTGAGGCGGCTGAGAGCAGCAGCCAAGGCACCATATGCAGGAAAGTCATCTGCGGCGTGTTCAGCAGCACCAGCGCGCCGGCCGTGCCGCCGATCAGGCCGGAGAGGCCCATCAGCAGAGCCAGGCGCAGGTTCTTGCGAATATCGTCGCGATAGGCCGCGACCGAGGTGAGCTGACCCGGCCAGACTGCTACCGTATTGGTGGCGTTGGCCTGCACCGGCAGAATCTTCATGCTCATCATCGCTGGAAAGGAGAGAAACGAGCCGCCACCGGCCACAGCATTCAGCAGGCCAGCCAGAAAGGCCGCCACCGTGAGCCAGAGCCAGTGCCAGTCGATGAAGAGGGGAAGATGCATTTGTCTTGATTGTAGATTGTGGGCGACAGGAAGCGGGCGTAGAACGGATTCCTGGCTTCCCATCCATGCGGCGAACAAATGCGGCAAGGATGGGACGGAATGCGTTCAGTGCTTATTGATCGACGCCGAAGGAGTATAAATTGCCGGCAATGATGATTGCGTACTCGCCGGGAGCAAGCGGAGACGCGGGAACCAACTTATAGGAAGACTCGCCGAACTTGCTTACATCAATGGTAAGCCCTTTCACGATGGCTACTTCCATTTTCCAGGTTGAAGGTTGTTTCTGGAATTCAAACCTGCGCTCGCTTTTTTTCTGTATGAAACCGTAAAGCGAAACCTTCTCTGGACTTCCGGTATTGAAGACAAACTCGATCTTGTCACCGGCCTTGATACGAAAGGTGGACTGGCCCCCCGTTACTACAACATAAAGATCACCCGGGTTCCTTGCCCCTTGACTCTCTTTCCACTCTTCGTCTGGAAGCCGCTTCAGCTCTTGAGTGGCTGGGTCGAGTCGGTAAACGACGCCGATGGCTGTCGGTTCGGCGGGCCTTGCGGGCGCGGATTGAGCATGGCAGAGGCCGATCGGGAGAACAAATAACAACGCAACGAGAACTTTACGCATGGCGCAGGACTCACTTTCTCCGAAACAGAAATTTTAGATTTTCAGGACGGGATCAGTATAGAGCAGAGACTCGGAACTGAGAGAATTTTCTGCTTTTTCAGTGAAGCAGGGGATGGACTGGTACTGGAAGGGCAGATTCGGAGGGCCGTAGAGGCTTCGAACCTCACGTAAAGGCACACTAATTCAGCAGGGTTTTGCCCCGAAAAGGCATCGCTTCCGTTCAATTTTTGCCACGTTTTCTATAAATTATTGAAAATAAACAGAATAAGATTTGTAATAATATGAGCGCAACATGCGCATATTTTATGAATCATGTGTGTTATACTTGTATCAGATTAAGTGAGCGGCTTGGACTAAGATTCCAGGCCAATCCAGAGACATCAGGAGGTAAGTATCATGGCAATCACTCGTTGGGACCCTTATCGGGAAGTTGTAGCTTTGCAGAATCGCGTCAACTCGCTCTTCCGCAACATGAACGAAGAGGACGATCCGGTGGCGGCGGCCAGCTTTGTGCCGGCGGTGGACATCTATGAGGATGCGCAGAAGGTGATGCTCAAGCTGGAAGTGCCGGGCATCGATCAGAAGGACCTGGATGTGCGTGTGGAGAATCACACGCTGACCGTCAAGGGCGAGCGCAAGTTCGAGGCTGAGGAGAAGGAGCAGAACTTCCATCGCATCGAGCGGCGCTACGGCAGCTTCTATCGCGCCTTCACGCTGCCCTCGACGGTCGATACGGAGTCTGTCGCGGCCAGTTACAATGCGGGAGTGTTGAAGCTGGAACTGAAGAAGAAGCCCGAGGCCCAGCCGAAGCAGATTCAGATCAACGTGGCGGCGTAACGGCAGGGAGTTGGGACTTGGGACCAAGGGACAAGGGACCAAGGGACAAGAACCGAGAGGGAGCTTCAGCTCCCTCTCGCCTGAGAAATGCATTGGTCGGTCAGCCCTTTCATTTTGCCGAAAATGCGAATAGTATGTATTCGTATGTAGCGGTACATCTTTCTGCAATGAGGGTTGAAGATGCAAACGATTAGCGCTTCCGATCTGGCGCGCAACACCAGCGCGGTGTTGGAACGAATTCTCATGGGTGAAACGGTCAGCGTGATGCGGAATCGCACCGAGATCGCCCATATTGTGCCCGCCCGGCGTACGATGACCGCCGCGCAAGCCATCGCCCGGATCAAAGGATTGCTGACGCCAGCCCAGGGTGAATCCTGGCTAAGAGACAGTCGTGGAGATTTTGACCAAGAGGTTCACGATCCATGGGAGTAATCTTCGACACCTCCATATGGATTGGGCTGGCTGGAGAGCAGATCACCGAAGAGGCAGCGTCGGAGGCCGCTGGGGAAGACCAGGTCTTCATCTCGGCGATTTCTCTGGGAGAACTGAGCTTTGGCGTCGAGTCGGCAGGCGACCTTGCGATCCGGATGCATCGCAGGAGAGCCTTGCGCACATTCGAAGAGATGCCCGTTCTCGATGTGACGGCACAAACGGCCAACGCTTTCGGAATGCTGGCCGCTTTCCTGAAGCAGTCGGGCCGGTCGCCGAGAACGCGCGTCAACGATCTCTGGATCGCCGCGCAGGCCATTGAAAATGATTATGCTCTTTTGACGACGAACATCAAGGATTTTGAGGGGCTGCCGGCGTTGCGGGTTGTTGGTTTGTAAAGGGCGTAGACAAGGTTTCCGGTGGTAATTCTGCTCACAAACATGGAAAAGAGAAACACAGTATGAACAATGTCTTAAACAACTTGAATCACGTTTGGGATTGGCTGAACGCAAATGGCGCAAGTCATGTTACGGTCATTCTAGGTGTCGTCACAGGATTGAATGTTTTGTTGACTTGGTGGATGGCGAAAGCTATTGCACGTCAAACAAGAGCAATGATTCAGCCTGTGGTAAATCTTGAATTTCACTGGAAAAACGAGGAGAAATATAATCCTGAAAGCTATTTTGAAATTAAAAACCTCGGAAGTCAGCCACTCTTAGTTATAGATGTGAAGCTCTATTGCGGACTGGACGGGGGAAGATGGCACTATACGGACCATCAAACATTGTGGGATGAACACATCATTCCACCCGGTGGGTCTCTTTGTCCAAGATTCAATTTCAACCGAATATTCGAGAGAGACAAATTGTCATGGTCACTCGAACGCCTCTCTTACTCACTGGAAGTAGTCGTTGCCGATTTGAGCAAGTCGATTAAGCTCACATACTTCAATTTACCGATACTAAGTATCGTGAATGTTCATAAAGGAATGAGTCTATCTGTACGTTGGCGGTATTTTCTCAAGCCCTTCAAACGGCATTACTACAGAATCTACTATAAATTCAAGAAACCACACTGTCCTCTTTAGACTCATAATCGGAAAGGAAAGAGCTTAATCTCAGCAACACGGATTTCGTTGTAGTTTGAACTGATTTCTGACCACTGACCACTGTCCACTGGAGAAGAAATGGCTATTCG
>JBEKDX010000037.1:0-17906 GCA_050014135.1 Occallatibacter sp. | reverse complement strand
CAGTTATTATGCGGCGCACAAGGCAGATTTCAGCTTTATCGAGCCGCGTTACGGTCTGGCGCAGATCATTGTCACCACCACTCCCGCCGCGCAGACCGGCAACCTGCAAAACAGCAAGGCCTCGGGCGACGCCGACGCCAAAAATAAGATTCAGGAACTGCAAAAACGCCTGGAAAGCGGCGAGGACTTCGGCACTGTGGCCCAAAACTTCTCGGAGAATCCGAACACCGCTTCGAACGGCGGCGACATGGGATACATCTTCGAGTCGCAGTTGCGTACCGACCCGGAAGTCTACAGTGCCATCAGCAAGCTCAAACCGGGACAAATCACTGATGTTCTTCCCGTCTACCAATCCGCCAGTCCTGGACGCCGCACCGTCGGTTACGCCATTTACAAATTGATATCGAGGGATGCGGCGGGTCAGCGCGAATTGAACGACCCCCGTGTGCAGCAGATTATTCGCCAGGGCCTGCGCGAAAACCATGCGCAACTGCTCCAGAGCGCCTATTTCGAGATGCTCCACGACGAGGCCAAGGTGCACAACTACTTTGCCGAGCAGATTCTCAAGCAGGGCGCGCAGTAAGAAGGGATTTGGAATCAGAGGTGCGTGAGCAGGATGCGGCTTGGTGACCTCTGCGCACCTCCGGCTTTGAATTGCGCACCTTCGGCTTTGAATCAAGACGCGGCTTTATCCTGCCCTGAGCCTGTCGAAAGGCGCCGCATTCCCCTGGACCCGTCACCTGTACCCTGCTCTCTGGTCACAGCAAAACGGCCTCCGCGCTACGCGGAGGCCGTTTGTATAGTGCTTGGAATATCAGCGGCTTACTTCAATTCGCCGTTGTCCCCCATGGTGATGCCGCCGGGGCCGGCGTTCTTCTTCGCTTCGTTGGCCTTGCGCGTGCCCATTGCCTTGGTGCGCCAGTCCTCGGCCGCGGCCACATCAGCCTTGACCGCACCTGGATTGTCGTAGTCCACATCGGCCTTGCGCCGGTAGATCAGGTTCAAATAGGCCATCGCATCGTCATAGTTGGGCCGGTTCTGCACCGCAAGCGTGAGATACTGCAAACCTTCCTCGACCAGCGCTGTATTCTGCTGCTTCAGCGGCTCCATGATCTTCTTGGGTGCCTTGACGTTGCCCTCGCCGTCGTCGTTGATGCCGGCCGGCACCAGGGCCGCCAGGGTGTTCATGTGAGCCTCGGTCCAGTCGATCACGCCGACCGTGTAGGCAGCCTCCGGGTCCTTCGGATCCTCGGCCAGCACCTGCTTCTGCCACTTCTTGGCCTCGTCCAGCCTCTTGATGCTGAACTCTATGCTGGCGATCTGCTTCATGCTGTTGATGTCGTGCGGGTCCTTGGTAAGAAGCTCCTGGAAGATGTCGATGGCCTGCTGCGCGTTCTTTATGTTGTCCGGTGTATCCAGTCCGGGCACCACGTTCTGGGCCAGCGCCGTGGCCAGATAGCTCTTTGCCATGGGCAGGCTGGGATCAAGCTGTGTAGCCTTCTGGAAGTGCCCAATCGCCTCTTCATAGTGGGTGCCCTTGTACGCTTCCACTCCCTTGTTCAACTGGTCGCGGGCGGCAAGGCGGTCGCACCCGCTCATGGAAAGCACCATGCCGGCCAAAGTTACCGCGAGCGCCGTAATACGTGCGGGTCCATTCATCTTCGTATCCTTCTCCTTCAGGCGGGGCCTATCAGCCGCGCGCCTGGAATCTCAACTGCATCTGGCCTCGGGCGGGAGGTACCGAAACCGGATGGAAAAAATTGTACTCCATTTCCCCCGGTTGAACCGCCCTCCGAGGGGCTGGCAACCCTGAGTTGACTGGGAACCCCGTACCCTCCCAGCCGCCCAATGGGCCAGCCTGAACTTGGTCAACCTCTTTGCCGCCACAACGAATCTGAAAACTCAGGCTGACACCGGCAAATCCCTCTTCAGGGAGGCGGCGCCAGCATAGCCGTCTACTGCCCGGCCATAATCCTGGGCGTCATCAGGCCGATGTGGTCCACGCTCGCCGAGCGACCGATATCAATGACCTCGGCCACATAGCGGAAGTCGATATTGTCGTCGCCCTTGACGAACATGACGCGCTCGGCGCGATTGGCGTAGATCTCGGTCAGCTTAGGCAGCAAATCCCGCTTGTCGAGGGGCGTCTCGTTGATCTTGTACTGCGGCGCTCCGCTTCCGGAGTGCAGTATCTGCACCACGATCACGCGTTCATTATTCTGGTTCAGATCCTGAGCATGCTTGGGCGGCTGAGGCACCAGCGCGTCCAGGCCCTTGGGCGTGACCGGCACAATGACCATGAAGATGATCAGCAGCACCAGAAGAACGTCAATCATCGGCGTAACATTGATGTCGGACGAGTAGCCACCCCCGCCTCCCATTGTCATTGCCATGGTATAAAACTCCTCGTTTGCTTAAAATTCGTTAAAAAGCGACGCGGATCAACTTACTCGCCTTACTCGCCGCCAATAGTGCCAGGATCCTTTTTCTGTGTCAGCAAACCCACATCTTCCACGCCTGCCGTGCGCACGGCGTCGATAGCGTCTTCCACCGCGCGGTACTGAGCCTTGGCGTCGGCGCGAATGAAGATGGTCTTGCCGGGCACCTCAGACAGCTTCTCGCGAACCTGGGTGCCAAGCTCATCGATGGACGTCTTGTTTTGCCCCAGAAAGACATCCCCGCTCCGGGTAATGGCCACTACGATGGCGTCTTCTTTATCGGCGTCCGGCATATTGGTGGTGTTTTCCACCTTCGCCATGTCGATCTGCACCTTGTTCTGGAGCATAGGGGTAATGACCATGAAGATGATCAATAACACCAGCATCACGTCGACCATGGGGGTGACGTTGATGTTGGCGCTGATCTTACCGCCTTCTTTGCGAACCGAAATTCCCATTGTGAGGCTCCGTTGCCTGTGAATTTTTTCCGGAGACTTCCCCGGCATTGCACCACGAACCGTTCGGCGCGCGCGGAAGGAACCGGCGGGCCGGAGAGAGAACACGCATTCTCCGGCCTACCGCAGTATTCCGCTCACGCCACTAGCCGCCTCGCTTAGCGCTTGTGGCTCTGCTTGATGAAGTAGTCGAGCAATTCGCTGGAAGAGTTGTCCATCTCCACATCGAATGATTCGACGCGACCGGTGAAATAGTTGAAGGCCATGACGGCCGGAATAGCGACCACCAGACCGATGGCTGTGGTAACCAGGGCCTCCGAAATGCCGCCCGCGACTGTCGCGATGCCGGAAGACTTCGCAACCGAAATCTGGCGGAAGGCGTTCAGGATGCCGACGACTGTGCCGAAGAGTCCGACGAAGGGAGCCGTTGCGCCGATGGTGGCCAGAACCGCGAGGCCCTTCTTCAGCTTGGCGTGAACGATGGCCTCGGCCCGCTCCAGAGCGCGACCGGCGCTGGCGATGGTCTCCTCGGTGGCAGAGCCGCCTGCGGAGCGAAACTCCTGCAAGCCGGCGGTGACAACCTCGGCCAAGTGGGACTTCTTGTTGCGGTCTGCGATCTTGATGGCTTCATCCAGCTTGCTGTCCTTCAGCGCGCCGGCAACCTTGGGCGCAAATTCGCGCGACTGCTTGCGGGCCGCCGAGAAGTACAGATAGCGGTCGATCATCACGGCTAGAGACCAGATCGACTCGATGAAAAGGATGACGACCACGCATTTGGCCAGGATGCCCATGTTATTCCAAAGACCCATGGGGCTAAAGCTGACTGTAGGCTCTTCACCGTCAAAGATGAAAGCCAGATTGGCGGCCGTATGCGAAGCGACGTGTGCGAGTTGAGCGAGAATCACTGAATCGTTCCTCCTGATGCGTTTTTCTAGTGAACTGCGACTGCCTTGCAATTGCTGGGAATGCGTCCCTTACCGGAGTCGCATTCAGGTCAAAAGCGAAACCCTCTCCCCAGGCGGGCGAAAAGAGCCAAATAATACATCAACCACCCAATGTGAAGATCACATTGATTGTGGTATCCACTTCCACCGGCTCATTGTTGAGCAGGTAGGGCCTGTAGCGCCAGGTCTTGACAGCTTCGAGCGCGGCGCCTTGCAACATCTGCGGCCCGCTGATGACTTTCAGGCCTTCGATCGTTCCAGTCTTCGAGATGGTAGCCTGCAAAACCACCGTGCCGGAGACGCGAGCAGCCTTGGCAATGGGGGGATAAACGGGCGAAGTCTTGTTCAGCAGCATACCCACCATGACGCCGCCGGAGATGGCAACCTTCTTGGGGGGAGCTGCCTTCACCTGGGTCTTGCTGGAGTCGAAGATGCTGCCCATCACGCCGCTCGCGCTGCCGCCAAAGTCTGATCCGGCCACGCCGAACGAACTCGGAGGGGCTTCCTTCTCGGCAACCATCTTGATGTCATGCGGAATCCGGGTAGGCGCCGTAAGCTGATTGTTCATCATCTCCGACTTCACCTGGATCACTTTGACGGTCGGCGGCGGCGGCGGCGGGGGTGGCGGCGGCGGTGGCGGGGGGGCCGACAGAGCCATAAGCATCATGGTCTTCGGAAGCGCCTCGGGATAGATCAGCGGATACAGAATCAGCAGAACTACGAATGCAACCTCAGCGACGGTCATCAGGAGCACATAGGGTCCGCTCTTACTCTTGATCCTGCCTCCGGATTCAAACGTGGAATCTTCAAACATGGCCAGCCTCGTAATCGGGTGATTGCTTACCTTTATTTAGACACCGGGGAGAGTAAAAATGTTCCCGGCTTCCAAATCTTGCCGCAGAAGCGCATTCTAGCTATAACAGGTTTGCGCTTCCCTTGTAAAACGTTCACAAAAAAATGACGGAAATGCCGCGATCCAACTAAACTCTGGCGCGCTTTGCGGCCGGAAGAACAACTACCTTTCCATGCCGGGCGCGCCACTCCTGCCAAGCCACCAGCATTGGCGCTGCCACCGCGATGGAAGAGTACGTTCCTATTAGAATACCGATCACGAGCGCTAAAGAAAAGCCATTCAGCACCGGTCCGCCAAAAATATACAGCGAAAGTACCGTCAGGAAGGTCAATCCCGAGGTGAGCACGGTTCGGCTCAGCGTCTGATTGATGCTGCGATTGACCACGTCGGGAAGGGATTCGCGCCGGCTGAGGCGCAGATTCTCGCGGATGCGGTCAAAGACGACGATGGTGTCGTTCATCGAGTAGCCGATCAATGTCAGGATGGCGGCAATGACGGTCAGGCTGATCTCCTTGTCGAGCAGCGCAAAGGCGCCCACTGTGATCAGCGTGTCATGGAAGCAGGCCACCACGGCGGCGACACCGTAGATCAGCTGGAAACGGAACCAGAGATAGATCAGCATGCCCCCCATCGAGTAGAGCGTGGCCAGCAATGCCTTGCTCTTCAACTGCTTGCCCACCGTCGGCCCGACCACGGCCACGTCGCGCACGTTGCTGGCGTCGATGCTGCTGTCATAGTCCGCTTGCAGCGCGCTCATGATCTGCTGCCTGCCCGTGTCGAGCGAACTCTCGTCGTGCTGCATCGGAAGGCTGATCAGCACTTCGTTGTTCTTGGGATCGTCGTAGTTGACCACGCTGGCGTCCTTGATCCCGGCTGCCAGCGTGGCGCTGCGAATCTTGTTCAGATCCGGTGCCTGCTTGAACTGCATCCGTACCTGCGTGCCGCCCTTGAAGTCCACGCCCAGCGGCACCGGACTGCCGATGGTTTGCCAATGCGATGCCATCGAGATGACGCCGGCCACGCTGAAGATCATCGAGAAGGCGAGGAAGTACCACTTCAACCTCAGCCAATCAATATTGACTTTGCCAAAAAATTCCACTTGATTCAGCTCCTAGCTTCTAGCCTCTAGCCTCTAGCTCCCTAAAGATTGGATGAATGCGACAAGCATCTTGGAAATCTCTATGCAGAGCGCTTCCGCTTTGCTCAGCATTTCTTCATCCCCCATCTTCAAGTTTCGGGCCACCAGAAGTTGCGTTTGTACTTCATAAGTTGAACCCTGTGCGATCCCCAGAAATTGCCGGAACTCGCCGTCGGTCATTCTTCCTCTGCCCTCTGCAATACTACTCGCTACTGAAATTGCAGCACGGCGCAGTTGCGATGTCAGTCCGAACACCTCTTCTTTGGGAAAGCTCTTGGTAAGGCCATAGATGCAAACCGTCATCTCCATGGCTCGCTGCCAAACTGTCAAATCCTGAAAGGCCTGCGCCAAGTTGCTTCACACTTTCAAACCTTCTAGCTTCTCGCTGTTAGCTCCTAGCTCGTTCGGGGAAGAACTAAAAGTATCTTCTCCCAATGCAACAGCTAGAAGCTGGAAGCTGTCCTTCAGATTGACACCAGATCGCCGGGCTTCATCCTGTTCAAATGGGCATCGAAGATGACCCGCGAGACAAAGACCGCCGTGAAGAGGTTGGCCAGCAGACCGATGGTCAGCGTAGTGGCGAATCCTCTCACCGGGCCGGTGCCGAACATGAACAGAATGGCCGCCGAAACGATGGTGGTGACGTGAGTATCGACGATGGTGACCCAGGCGTGGGCAAAGCCCTGATCGATGGCCGCCGAGGGCGCCTTGCCGGCGCGCACCTCTTCACGGATGCGCTCGAAGATCAGCACATTCGAGTCCACGCCCATGCCGATCGTCAGAATCACTCCGGCAATGCCTGGCAATGTCAGTGTAGCGCCGGTCCAAAGACCCAGTACGCCCAGCAGGATGATCAGATTGAAGATCAGCGCGACATTGGCGTTGATGCCCGAGCCGCGGTAATAGATGAGCATGAAGGCCATCACCACGAGAATGCCGACAATGGCCGCGCGCACGCCCTGGTGGATCGAATCGGCGCCCAGCGAGGCTCCGATGGTGCGGTTCTCAAGCGGCTTCAGCGAGGCCGGCAAGGCGCCGGTGCGCAGCATCTTCGAGAGGGCTTCGACTTCGTCCACGCTGAAACTGCCGCGAATCTCGCCCGAGTCGTGAATCGCGCTCTCGATGTTCGCCACTTCCCTCACCCGGCCGCCCATCACCACCGCCATGCTGGTGTTGACGTTCTTGCTGGTGTACTCGTAAAACTTTTCGCCGGCCTCGTTGGTCAGCGTGAAGCGGACATTGCGCTGTCCGGTGTTGGAGTCCGTTCCTGGGTCTGCGGAGCGGAAGTCCTGGCCACCAACGACATACTGGCGGCGCAAAACGTAGACGCTGTCGGAATCGGAACCTGCTGTCACTGCCCCGGAGCCATGCAGCAGAATCTCGTCGGGAGGAACCGCGCCGCCAACACTGGCTAGGGCCTCCTGATCGTCCTTGTACGGACCGCCAACCACGGCGTGAATCTCCAACCGGGCGGTGGACTGGATGATGCTCATCACCTTATCCAGATCGTCGATGCCGGGCAATTCAACTAGAATCTGATTGTCGCCCAGGCCGTACTTTTGAATCACCGGTTCGCTGACGCCCAGCGTGTCCACGCGGTCGCGAATGGTCTCGATGGCCTGATCGACGGTCTTCTCCTCCAGAGCCTTCTCGATCATCGGCTTCATGGTCAGTGTGAAAGTGGAGTCCGTGCCGCCGCCGGTCACCTCATATTCGTTCGAGTACTTGTTCTCCAGCAAGGATCGCGCGTCGCTGGTCTTGCCGGCGGCCGTTCCTTCCACCCGGATCAGTGTAGGCTTGGCCGGATCGGGCTTGTAGACCTGCGAAAATCCCAGGTTGGCCGTCTTCAGGTCTTGCTGTACGCGCGTAACCGTGTTGTCGGTTTCCGCGCTGACCGCTTCCTCGACTTCGACCTGCAAGATCAGGTGTGCGCCGCCGCGCAAATCCAATCCCAAGTGAATGCGCTTGGTGATGGCCTCGGTCAGCGCCTTGCCGGAAAAGCCCGAAGGCACGCCGAAGATGCCGTAAATGCAAATCACCAGGACCGCGGCAATCAGGGCAATTTTGTTATTGAGATTCTTCTTCATCGTCCCGTTTCTCTAAAACAGTTGTCAGTGGTCAGTGGTCAGTGATCAGTTTGAACGGCGGACCACTGAAAAATGACGACCGCATTTGTGTTGCTAAGAGCTCGTGTGCTCGTCCTGCGTAGTCACCGCGGCAATCGCGTTCTTGGCCACTTCCATCTTGATGCCGTCCGGCGCCACGCGGATCACGATCACATCGTCCTTGATCGAGAGGATAATCCCGCGAATGCCGCCGGCGGTCGTCACCCGGTCGCCCGTCTTGATCGCGGCCAGCATCGCTTGCCACTGCTTCTGCCGCTTCTGCTGCGGACGAATCATGAACAGATACATCAACAGAAACATCGGCAGAATCAGAAGCAGGGGAAGGCTGGTTCCGCCTCCGCCCGCCTGCTGAAACATCCACAATGCAAAACTCGTCGCCACGTTCATCCTTTACTCGCCTCCTGGGTCGCGTAACCGCCCTCCAGCAAGGCACAGGCGCACCCGGCCAACTGCCGCGCGCCCTCAGAAAAAATTTGTCTCCGGGAACCAACCTGACTGGTCCGGGCCGCTGATAGCTTCTGGCCCAGACGGTGGCCATGCTTCGAGTTGGACGGTCTGGCTGCCGATCTTCGCGGAGTGGATTCAACCTACCGCGTCCGCACACCTGCCCGCGACCCAACTACCGTCTGTTTCCTCTTCGACAGAACCCTCCTCTGGAAGCCTGCGTCGCAAACTCGCGCCAAATTCTCTCGCGCTGGTTCCGGCCGGATTCCAAAAGAGTGCCTAATAGATAAGATACGCGCAGCCCGGGGCGTGTCAAGGCGGGACGCAGAGATCTGTGGTCAGAGATCAGAGATCAGGCGCCGGTTGCCCGGAATTTATAAAAGTTTTATGCCTCTCCTACTCGCTGCTTACGCCTGCTGAATTCTGATGAAGTCAGATGTTTTTCGGCGTGCGGCGCACCGCCAATCGAGCGATCCGCGCGCCAGAGAACACGAAAGAAGGCCTCCGATGAATAGCGTCATTCACGATCTATCCCTGTTCGCCGTCTTCGCAATCGCCGAGGCTTTCATGGTCTGGTTCCTATGGAATTTCTGGAAGGCGGGTCGCCGGCCGTAGCCAGATTCCTCGCGTTCTACTTCTTGGCGTCCGGGGCTGCGGCGGGCGTCTCAGGCTCGTCGCCGGCATCCTCCACCAGCACCGCCGAGCCGGGAATGACATCGAAGCTGGCCGCTTCTTTCCCTGTAGGGTGGAAGGTGACGCGCAACGGCTCCCTCTGCCACTCGAGCTGCCCGCAGACCGGGTCAAGGTGGTTTTCCGCATCGAACGCCGACAACTTCTTGGCCAGCACCGCCTTGCGCGCCGCCACCTGCGCCACCACCGCATAGAGGCTTTTGCCGCTGGCCGTCAATCCACAATACGCGCCGTAGTCGCGAAACCAGACCACCTGGCTGACGCCGGGATCGTAGTCGGGCAGCTTGAGCGCGATAATGTGGCCTGTCACGCGGTCCACCAGCAGCCACGGCCCGCGCTGCCAAACCCAGCTGCTCGCCGTCCGGGCAGTGCTGGCCACACGAGCAGGCTTGGCCGCACTCTTCTCCGGGAGCTTCTCACTCGGGGCTGGTTTGTTGCCAGTTCCAGCATTGACGCCAGAGGCCGGCTTATCGCCGGGTGCGGAGCCCTCGCTGGGCAAAGAATCGTTCAGTTTGATCACCCGCCGCACCACAAAGCTGCGGTCGGTCACATCGTGAGCCTCGCCGGTCGTCCACTCCTTCACCACGCCATCCACGATCAGCGCGCGAACCTTCAGCTCCGTCTCCCCCTGAGCCGCGCCAGCCGGGTCGCCAACTTTGGTGTACGGAACCTTCCTAGCCGCGCCCAGCACGACCGTATGCATCTTGCGCGGAGCGGCATGAGAAGCCGATGCTACGAAGAAAACCAATAAAAACACAACCCAATACTTTGCGCCTTTGTTCATGTTGTCTGCTCCAATCGTTGGGTGCCCCATCCTTGCGATCTTTGCGAAGGGTGGGAGACCACAAAACTCATGCGAGCGAGTAGCGAGCAGCTGCTGCATACAATGCCTCCACCGCCCGCGCAACGCGAAACGCCGTCCCCTCGTTCAGATGCGCGGCGAGCACCTGCATCCCTACGGGCAGGCCGGCCTTGGTCGCGCCGCACGGCACCGTCACGCCGCAGATGCCTGCCAGGCTCGCCGTCACGGTATAAATGTCGGCAAGATACATGGCCAGCGGGTCGCCGGTCTTTTCGCCCAGCTTGAATGCCGCCGTCGGCGCGGTCGGCGTCACAATCGCGTCCACATCGTTGAACGCGCGCAAGTACTCCTCGGCCAGAATGCGCCGCACCTGTTGCGCCTTCAGGTAATACGCATCGTAGTAGCCCGCGCTCAGCGCATAGGTTCCCAGCAGAATCCGCCGCTTCACCTCGGCGCCGAAGCCCTCGTCGCGAGTATGCCGGTACATATCCGCCAGAGTCGCCGAATCCAGCGAGCGCGGCCCGTAGCGCACGCCGTCAAAGCGCGCCAGATTCGCGCTGGCCTCGGCCGTTGCGATCAGATAATACGCTGGCACGGCGTAACGCGTATTGGGCAGCGAGACCGGCTTCACGGTGCAGCCGGCTTTCTCAAGCACACGAATGCCCGCCTCGATGCAGCCGCGCACTTCAGGGTCGAGTCCTTCGGCAAAGTACTCGGCCGGAACACCGATGCGCAGGCCCTCGGCAGATTTATCGCTCTCGGCGGCAAAGTCGGGCACCGGAGCCGTGGAGCTGGTGGCATCGAGCGGATCGTGGCCGGCGATGACAGAGAGCAGTGTTGCCGCGTCGCGGACGTTGGCGGCGAAGGGTCCAACGCGATCCAGCGAAGAAGCGTAGGCGATCAGGCCGTAGCGCGAGACGCGGCCATAAGTGGGCAGCACGCCCACCACGCCGCAAAAGCTGGCCGGCTGACGAATCGAGCCGCCTGTATCGGAGCCGAGCGTGGCCACGGCCAGGTTTGCCGCGACCGCCGCCGCCGAGCCCCCGCTCGACCCGCCCGGAACCCGCTCTGTGTCCACTGGATTTCTTACCGGGCCATAAGCGGAGTTTTCATTCGAGGAGCCCATCGCGAATTCGTCGCAGTTCAGCTTGCCCAGCAGCACCGCGCCGGCTGCTTCCAGGCGCGAGACCGCCGTGGCGTCGTAGGGCGGATGATAGCCCTCTAAAATCTTCGACCCTGCCGTCGCCGCAGCGCCCCGCATCACCAGCACGTCCTTGATGCCCACCGGAATGCCGGCTAAAACGCCAAGAGGCTCGCCCTTGGCGGCAGCGGCATCGACCTTGGCGGCCTGGATCAGCGCGCGCTCCTTGGTCAGGCTCAGGTAGACATTCAGGCGCGGATTCTTCTGCGCGATGCGGTCATAGTAACTGGCGGCAAGGTCGACCGCCTTGGTGGTGCCCGCGGAAATTCCGGCGCGCAGATCGGCCAGAGTTTTTGGATGTTCTACAAGATTTTCGACTGGTTTGGCTTCGCTGGACAAGTGTTTCTTCCTCGTTTCCTGGCCTGTTTTCAGCCCTATTACAGCCTGTTTCTTTATGCCGGTAACTCCACAAATTCCGGGTGCCCCAGTCCGGACTTTCGGACCTGGCAAACAATAACTTTGGGTGCCCCACCCTCGCCGCGTTTTTGCTGCTAGGGTGGGAAACCAGGAACCCTAATCGGTCTTCTCCCAACCATCCACCCATGCCCGCGCCTTTTTTCTGGCGCGGACAAGCCGAAGGCGCTTGGCCCCACCGCAGGTGGCTATCGCTCAATCACCTTGGGCACCTTGAAGAAAACGCCATCGGACTCCGGCGCCTGCGACAAAACCACGGCTCTATCCAGTGAGGGCCGCGCAACATCGTCACGCAGAACGCTCGCGCCCGCCGCATCCTTCAGTTCGCTGACCTGGGCCAGCGGCTCTACGCCGGTGGTGTCCAACTCGTTCAACTCGGCCACATAATCCAGAATGGCGTTCAAATCGTCAAGCATGCGCGGAGTCTCCTCCGGCCTGAGTTCGAGGTGAGCCAATTCGGCCACTCGCTGCACTTCTTCCACGGTCACTTTGGCGGTCATTCTCGGCAATCCCCAATCGCGGCCTTCCGAATGAAGGTCTGAAAAATAAAGTATAGCCGCGACGGGTTCAGTCCACGATGAGCGTAACTGTGATCTGGTGCTGGATTCCGTTCGAGGTCGCGGTGACGGGGATCGAGTATGTTCCTGCGCCGGTGATGCCGGACCCGCCGCCCCCGCCTTGCCCGCCCAAAATAACGCCCGACGAGTTGCAACTGGAGACGCCGCCCGCCACGATGGCCAGCACCGCAACCAGCAGCAACGCCCTGCGCCGCCACGTCAGTGCGAACGGCGCGAGCACGAGGACGCAGGCCAGCGGAAGAACAGGCCATGCGGAGTGAGGCCCAGTGCGGGCCGAGGTGCTCGATAGCCCGGTCGCGATCTCCACTACTTCATAGCCGCTGTTGTTCGCCGTCACGCCGACGCTCGATGGATTGAAGCTACACGACGAGTACGCGGGCAGTGTGCCGCACTGGAAGGTGAAGACGCCTTGCGAGCCGTCGAGCGGCGTGATCGACAGCTTGTAATCGGCGGTCTGGCCGTTGGCGATGGTCTGGCTGGACGCGCCGGAAGTTGCCAGAGCAAAGTCAAAGCCCACGCCCGAAAGCGCCAAGAACGATCCAGTCGGCAGAGAACTGCTGGTCACCGTCAGGTTGCCGCTCTGCGCTCCTGGAGTCACGGGCGCAAATTCAACAACCGCCGTGCAACTGCTCGCGGCGGCCAGCGTCGAAATGCAGGTCGTACTGACCAGCTTGAAGCTGCCGGAGACCGCCAGTGCGAAGCTGCCAAGGCTGTTCACGTTGTCGGGGTTGGTGATGGTCACGCTGCTCGGGCTGCTAAGCTGATTCAACCCCGTCTGCATGAATGCCACCACGCTGGGCTGGAACTGCACCGATCCCGGCGTGCCGCCCGTTCCGCTGAGCGGAACACTCGCCGAGAATGTCGGCGAGGAAGAGGCAATGGCCAGCGTGCCGGTGTACGGCCCGTTGAGCGAGGGCGAGAAGATCACTCCGGTCGAGCAGCTCGAGTTGGCGGCCAGAGTGGCCGCGCAGGTATTCTGCACCAAACTGAAGGGAGGCGTGGCCGTGAGCGTGAGTCCGTTGGCCGCAGAGCCGCCGGTGTTGTTGATGGTCACCGTTAGAGCGGGGCTGGACTGCCCCGGCGCGACGATCGGGAAGACCAGTTGCGACGGATTGACATTGAGTCCAACAGCGGTCACGCCCACGCCGGAAAGCGCCACTGTCGCCGGCGTGACGCCCAAGGTGGAAGACGTGACCGCCAGCGTGGCCGTTGCGCCGCCCGCCGCAGCCGGTGTGAAGATCACCTGTGCCGTGCAATTGCTGCCGTTGGCGAGAGTGACGCCGCAAGTAGTGGTCGAGACGGAGAAACTGGTCGCCGAGAGTCCGCTGATCTGAAAGCCGACATTGGCCAGTGGCGCACCGCCGGTGTTCGACACCGTGATTCCCTGCGCCGAACTGGCCACGCCCACCGTCTGATTGGAAAAACTCAGGCTCGCCGGGCTGACGCCCAAAACCGGCGGACTAACGCCCGTGCCGCTGAGAGAAACCGGTTGTGTGCGCAGAACATCGCTGACGGTGAGCGTTCCGGTTTGACTGCTCGCCAGGCTGGGAGCGTAGATCACGCTGATCGCGCAACTGGACTGCGCTGCCAGGCTGGGGCCGCAGGAGCTGGTCTCCTCAAAGGCTCCGCTCACCGATACGGCAATCGCGGTCAGCGGCACGCCGCCGCTATTGGTCAGCGTCACGGTCTGCGCCGCCGAAAGCTCCCCGACGACCGTGTCAGCAAAGGTCAGCGTGGCGGATGAGAGTGTATCGGTAGCCGGACCTGTGCCGGTCCCGCCCGCTCCCAGCAGCGGAATCATCCAGATGCCGCGACCGTATGTGGCGGCGACGAGATTCTGCACCGACGCGGAGACGGGCGCGGCGCTCAGTTCCACCACCGGCGCATTCGGCAACCCGCTGCCAAGTGCCGTCCAGCAATCATTGCCGGGGGTTGAACAGCTCGAAATCTGCCGCGTCGAATAAACTCCGGCATCGGTGGAGACATAAACCGTGTTGGCGTCCTGCGGGTCAACCACCAGGCTGTTGGCCGGGGCAGAGGGCAAACTCGAAGTCAAGTCACTCCATTGAACTCCGCCGTTGGTCGAGCCGTAGACCGATTGCACGTCTTCGGAAATGGTGGGAATCCCCGCGACGGTGGCATAGACGGTCTTTCCTGTCGGATCGTGGGAGTCGATGAAGACGCTCGATATATCCAGCCCGTAATAGTTCATCGTGTGAACGTCGTTGGCCACCGGGTTCACTTCCGTCAGGTCGACCGGCGCGGACCAATGGCTGGTGGCGGAGTTATAGGTCATGCTGAGAATGTGGCCGGGCAGCGTCGCGCCTCCATTCCCCAAGCCGCGCATTCCCACATAGACCACCTCGCCGCCCGAGGGCAGCGCCGTCGAAGCGGGCAGAGCCATCGCCGCCATCGAACGAATCAGCGCGTTGGCGGAGCAATCATTGTCGCCCGTGATGCCATCGAGAATGCCGCTGATTGCATTGCCCGCGCTCCAGCCCACGCCGCTTGCCGGCCCGCGCCACACCCGGCAAGAGGCGATCAGCAGCTTGGTGTGATCCAGCGGGTCCACTAGAAAGGCCGCCGGCGCGTAAGGCGGCTCTTCGGCCATCGACAGCCCGTCCCGAACCACATCTGCATTCGAGGTCGTATACGAACTCGGATCAGTCGAGTAGTCGAGCACCGCATTGAATACCCCCGGCGTGCTCCCCGTCGGCGGCGCGCCCAGATAGATCGAGACGCCCGCCGCATTGTTCGCGTACCAGTTGTTGCTATTGACGGGATCGATCGCGACCGGCCCGCCCTCGCCGCTGAGTATCTCCGGCCAGTCCGCCGTGGCGCTGGCGTTGTTGACTCCGGCAATGCCATTTGCTCCCAGGCCGGCCATCATCGTGTAAGGCGTCGAACCCACCTGCGAGATGCTCTCGACCTCCGCCAGCGAACCCAGGCTCCCATTCAAATTTTGGAAATGCGAGGCATCGCTCGACGAGCACACCGCGCCTGTCTCGCCAATCGCGTCGGTCGAGCGCCACAGCCCGCTGTCGTTGCCGATAAATATCTCCAGCGGATTGCTCGGGTTCCAGGCCAGCGTATGTTGATATTCGCCCACTTCGGCGCTCATGCAGTCGGTCGAATTGGTGGTATTGCGCCACACGCAGCCCTGCGAGTAAGGGCAATCCGTCTCCCACAAATCGTTGTCCCCGGCTAGCAGCAGAGTCTCCTGTCCCGAGGGAATTGCGGCCAGTGTCAGGTTGTAGTCGCCGTTTCTGATCGTCCCTGGGTTCTCAACATCATCCAGCGCCGCCGTATTCCATTGCTGGGCAAAGGTGACCGTCGAGCTGACGCAGGCGTTGTTGCTCACCGTGCAAACGTCCTGCCAGATTCCCTGATCCTGATTGAATTCGTCCACCGTCCAGGCAAAGGTGTCGCCGGTCTGCGGATTCACCGCCAGAGTGCCGCGAAAGATGGGGCAGCCTTGCGAACCGGTGCTGGAGGCGTTGGTCGGGCACCATGCGCTGCTCAGGCTCGGCGTCGTACTCGACGAACTCGCGCCCGGCTGATTGGCCATGCGCGTAAATGTGATGCCGTCCGAGGATTGATAGTAGCCGTGGTAGCGCACCGCCGCCAAAAAGAGCTTCCGCACCGGGTTCCAAACCACCGAGGTAGCCGCATTTCCATCGGGATACACAAAAACACCGCCGGGAACCTGCACGTCTCCACCAGCGCCGTCCGTGATGCGAGCCAGCGCCCAGGTGGCCCCGCCGTCCATCGAGTAGTAGAGTCCCTCATAGCTCGCGCCGGGCAAGACCGCATTCACTAGCGTGCCTTCATAGGACTGCGAGACCGCGGCCACCACCAGTTGCTGGTTGACCGTGCTCCAGGCAAAGCCGGCAAAACCCTCGCCGGCAAAGCTGTAAATGCCGCCCGATGCGCCGGGAATCAGGCTCCATGTGCTCCCGCCGTTGGTCGAGCGCAGAATACCCGCGCCGTAATAAGAATCCAGAGCATCGTTCGGGTCGCCGGTGCCGGCCAGAATCACTCCTGTTCCGCCCGGCTGCACCGTCAGAGCGCCAATGCTGATCGAGGAATCCTGTGCGTTGCTCATCGCCGGCAACTCGTCGGTGAGCGGAAGAAAGCTGATGTTCGACGAGCTGGAGGTGTCCGCATTCTGCGACTTCCAGACCCCGCCGCCGGTGGTGCCCACATAAAGCGTGTTGCCGGTTGTGTCCGACGGGTCCAGAGCCAGCGAGGAGATGCGCCCAGTCACCAGCCCATAGCTCTGCGAGGTGACGGCCACTGGACCCAGTGGCTGCCAGGTTGCCGTCCCCGTCGTCTGGTTTTCCGAGATGGTCTGGCTCTCCAAGACAAGTTGGCTCTGCGCCGTAGCCGCGTTTGCGCGCCGACTGGAGCGAAGGCCAATTGCCCTCCCCGAAGTCCATCCCCGCTGCGCCAAAAATCGCTCCGCCTGAACGACTCGCGGTGGCTGATTGGCCCGTCGCCCCTGGGCATTTGCGCGTTCGATCGCGGTTGCCTCTTGTGCATTCACGGCGGTCTTAGGGGTCCGTTGTGCCGGAAGAAGAGCAACTACCATCGCAGCTAACACCAACACTGTCAGCCATTTGCCGGTTCCCAAGCTTCTGCCGGAAATAGCAGCGCCGCAACCGCCGCTCGGGCGCGCCAATGCACACTTCCCCGCCCTGCCGCCAGGGAAAGCTTCACCGTATAGCCGCTGAAATGCCCAAATGCTCACACGTGTCCTGATTAGGATTTCTGCTTCCCCTCTCTCTCATCGGCATCCTCTGAAGGGGACTTGATCGAAACCCAATAGATTCAATCGTGCGAAACACGCAGCATTCGGGAATGAAATTGGTTTGAATTATAGACCAGATACGGGACTGTTGGCTTGGCGGATGGGCGCAACGCGTTTTTTTACGTATTCAACAGAAATCGAAAGCAAAGCTGAGCGGTAAGCCAGGAGAATTCTTCGGAGATGTATTAGAGACCTCGCGCTGGATTCGTCTACGCCGTATGGTAAACTTCGCCCGTATGCTCAGTTTCGAAGATGATCGCTGGTTGCAATTGGCCGGAGGATACAAACTCCCATTCGATCCACGCCTACTTCTATCGAGGCTTGAAATAGAACACGACCCCGTGCCAGTCTGGCATGAACTCTGGGATGAACTTCATCACCAAGGAGATGTGGGCGAGGCTTCCTACGCAGCAGTACCACACCTTGTGAGGATTTATCGGAAGCGCGGAATCGTAGACTGGAACACTTACGCAATTGTCGCTATCATCGAATTGGCGCGCAATGAGGGTAAGAATCCCGATGTGCCGAAGTGGTTGGAACAGGATTACTTTCGCGCGATACGAGAACTGGCTGAGATCGGTGCCGCAGAGGTTTTGCGAATCAACGACCCGGAAGCAGTCCGAGCTATGCTCAGCATCGTGGCCATTGACAGGGGGCTTCTGACCCACGGAAAGTTTCTCGTGAAATATTCCGAGAACGAGTTATTGGACATTGAGTCTCGCCTATAAAACTGGCCGGGGGCCCCAGGTCCCGATTTTGGGACCTGGGAATCCAAGAACTCCACTGGCGCGCAAGCGCCGTTTGGCCCCACCGCAGGTGGTTGCAGATAATTACCATCCCTCGGCGCACAATCAAAGCATGAACCGCAACCAAAGTCGCGGGCTTTCCCTAGTCCCTGGTCCCTTGGTCCCTAGTCCCTCAGTCCCTAGTCCTGTGCAGCCGGGCACATCCCTGACATTTCAGACCGGGGACATCCCTGACACTTTTTCGTTTTCTGCCGCGGAATTGCGGTT
>JBEKDX010000036.1:0-18556 GCA_050014135.1 Occallatibacter sp. | reverse complement strand
GAACTTTAGTTGCCCGCATCATGACCGATGTCGAAGGCGTGCGCAACCTGGTCGGCACTGGGCTTGTGGATTTTGTCGGCGGGCTGTTCACGGCCATCTTGGCTTTTGTTTATCTGCTCCACCTCAGCGCGTCGGTGACATTGACTGCCTTTGCAGTGATGGGTGCTTTCGTCTTCGTCCTGCAATACGCCTTCAGGGTGATCCGCCCAATCTTCCGTGAACGCGGCAAGATCAACGCGGAAGTCACCGGCCGGCTCACCGAATCGCTGGGCGGCGTACGCGTCATCAAAGGCTACCACGCCGAAGATCGCGAAGCTGGTGTCTTTGCCGAGGGCGTAGGACGCTTGCTGGACAATGTAATGAAGTCGCTGACCATGACCAGCGCGCTGACGGCTACAGCGACTACGGCTGTGGGCCTGCTGACTGCAATTGTGATGAGCATGGGCGGCCATCTGATCATGGCGCATAAGTGGACCTTTGGCGACTATCTGAGCTACAATATGTTCCTAGTCTTCATGACCGCGCCAATCTTCCAGATTGTGGCTATTGGTACGCAGTTGACCGAGGCCTTCGCCGGCCTTGACCGTACCAACGAACTTATGTCCGAGTTGGAAGAGAATCAGAGTCCCGGCCGCACCGTGACCATGCCGCCGATTCAAGGCGCGGTGAGTTTTGAGGATGTGGAGTTTTCCTACGACGCGGACAAGCCGGTCTTGCACGGCGTCAGCTTCCAGGCCGCGCCGGGAACGGTGACCGCGTTTGTCGGCTCCTCAGGCTCGGGCAAGTCCACCGTCATCAGTTTATTGTGCGCCTTTCACACGCCGTCCTCGGGCCGCGTTTCGGTGGACGGCGTGGACCTGGCGCACGTGGACCTGAACACATTCCGTTCACAATTGGGCGTGGTGCTGCAAGACTCGTTCCTCTTCGACGGCTCCATTCGCGAGAACATTCTGTTTTCGCGCCCCGATGCCACCGAGGAACAGTTTCTCTTTGCCTGCCGCACGGCGCGCGTCGATGAGTTTGCCGAGAACTTCCCCGATGCATACGACACGATTGTGGGCGAACGCGGCGTGAAGCTCTCCGGCGGGCAGCGCCAGCGGCTTTCCATTGCGCGCGCATTATTGGCCGAGCCGCGCATCCTCATTCTCGACGAGGCCACAAGCTCGCTCGACTCCGAATCAGAAGCGATGATCCAGGCGGGGTTGAATCAGCTGATGCAGGGGCGCACCACGTTTGTGATCGCCCATCGCCTCTCGACCATCCGACGCGCCGACCGGATTCTCGTCGTCGAGCAGGGCCGCATTGTCGAAAGCGGAAGCCACGCGGAGTTATTCGCGCAGAAAGGCCGCTACTACGACCTTTATATGCGCCAGCACGGCTTGGAAGCCAATCTCTTTCTGGCTCCCGGCGAGGGCGATGGCGCGGACGAACTCAGCGATGGAGATACAGAATAATGTTCCTTCATTTCCACCAATAATGTAGGGAAATCCAGTTCCCCACCCTTGATGTCATCCTGAGCGGCCACAGCGAAGAACCTGCTTTTCGGCTCTGGCGAAAGGGTGGGAAACCAAATACAAATTCAGCGCAGTCTCAACAAGTCTTCACTACTTCCCGATGAAAGTTCCCGCGATCTGAACTCCATCGCTACCGGCAAACGCCGGCTGGCTCATGCCGCTCAAACCAATCTCCCAGACGGGCGACGCCAGTTCAGGCATGGGCTTGGCCTGGAAGAGCCTCTTGCACTGCTTGGCCATCCACTTGGCCGAGGCCTTCGACTTCTTGCGCCGCGCGCTATCGGTCGAAATTCCCGTGCCCGCGTACATCTGCCGGTAGAGCTTCGACAGAAACGCAAACGCGATTTTGGCAGTAATTGATTTGCAGCAAGACGACCGCTGCCAAATCGATTTCCAGTCATAAAACGTGTCCCACACCTTCTGGGTGCGCTCTCTGATCTCATCCGAACTCATCGTAGGATGGGGCGTGAACATCTTGGGCCTGACTGCGGTCGGAATCAGCCAGTAGCGGGTGATCGGCACATCGCCCACCTTGGTGGGATTCTCTGCCTGCTCCTTCTCCCAGCGTCCGAAATCCACCGTTCCGGGAAAGGGCGTCATCATCACGAACTGGGCAAAGGTGATGCCCGCTCTCTTCGCCATATCGACGGTGGCATCGAAGGTCGCCGGCCTGTCTGTCGGCAGCCCGAAGATAAACGAACCCAGGACATGAACTCCGTGCTTCTTGAAGGTCTGCAAGCGCAGCGCCAGCGCGTCTCCTGATGGGTTCCAATCCTTGAAGACCGCCTTTAATCCCTCTGGCGTCACTGCCTCAATCCCCACCAGCGCGCCCTTGATATTCGCCTTCTTCATCGCGGCCAGAAACTCGACGTCCTCGCCGGCCTCCATCGTCATCTGGGTAAAGAAGACCATGTCTCTCGGCAGCTTGGCCATCTCTTCCATCAGTTGAAAGCGCTCGGCGCGAATGGCCGTCAGCTCTTCCAGCTTGGCAGTGTTGCCCTGCTCTTTGGCCAGCCGCAGATCGGTGAAGGTCACCGGATAGAAGTTATCGTCGGCCAGGGCGATAAAGCGGAATCCCAACCTCCGCAGAGTGACAATCTCGTCGACCACGCTCTGAAACCGCCTCTGCCGCGGCTTCTGTCCATCCGTCCGCCACACGCTGCAAAACGAACAGTGCTTCGGGCATCCGCGAATCGTCTGCACCGAGGCCCACATATATTTTTCCGGGTTCATCAGATCCCAGCGCGCGGCCAGAAAATCGCTGCCGCCAATCCGCCCGCCGTCATAAATCCGTTGCATCTTGCCCGCCAGGCAATCGGTCACAGCTTTGCCCCAGGCCACGTCGCCATCGCCGGTCACCACCGCGTGCGCCTGCCCGCGATCCATCGCCTCTTCAGGGAAGAGCGTGGCGTGAATTCCGCCATAGATCACCCATGCGCCCCGGCTGCGCGCCATCCTGCCCACCTCGTAGCCGCGCAAAGCGTTGCCGGTGTGCACGCTGATGCCCACGATATCTCCCGGGTGAATCGTCTCCGGCGCAATCTGCTCCAGCGACTCATCGACCAGGATGGGATCTCCCACCTCTCGCGGCGTCGCTGCCGCAAGCACAAATAACCCTCTGGGCGTGATACCCGCAGTGCCGAAAGAATTGTCGCTTGGATTGACAAGATGAACGCTCAACGAATCCAACCTTTCCTCGTGCAAGTACTTTGGATGCGAGTAGGGTGGTCGCAAAGAGCGTTTTCGCAAGGGAACGCATCAATGGCGGAGAGAATTTACCGGAAGATTGTCGATGGAGCTTCTTTTCCCGTAATAGCTATAGCGATCTTACAGGTTTACCCCGAAGCTATGTGGTCACTATTGACCACTTCCAGCCAATGTGGCCACGATTCTAAAAATATTCATAGATTATCTTCCCCACTATCGAGCGAACCGGTGAACAAGATCATTCATGCTCACTGGTTGGCAGGCTCAGGCGCCCCTCGCGGAAGAGCCTCGCGCAAGCCCGGACAACCTCCGCATCGAGCAAACTGCCAGATTGCTCTTCAATCTCCGTCAGCACCCGCTCCAAAGAGATTGCCCGCCGGTACGGACGATCCGAGGCCATCGCTTCCACAATGTCAGCCACCGCGAGAACCTTAGCTTCGGGAAGAATCGCATTTTCATTCAGGCCGAAGGGATAACCCGACCCATCCAGCTTCTCATGATGCTGGCGCACGATCTCGGCCACCGGCCAGGCAAAGGGAATGCCCTTCAGAATCGTATATCCACTATCGGGATGGTCTTGTATCAACTCTCGTTCGACCGCGGTGAGCCGGCCCGGTTTGGTCAGAATTTCGGAGGGAATCGATATCTTTCCAATATCATGAACCAGTCCGGCCACGCGCAATCCCTGTAATCTCTCCTCATCCCAGCCCAGTTCCTTGCCGATGGCCACTGCAATCTCCGCCACCCGGCTCTGATGGCCTGACGTATAAGGGTCGCGCATCTCCATCGCCGTCACGATCGGCGAAACCATCGCTGACAGCGCTGCGCTCAACTGCATTTGCATCTTCTCCAGGCGCGTCTGCTCGGCGCGAAGAAGCTGCGCCTGTTCCAGAGCGTGAATTCCATGGCCGATCTGTCCGGCCAGATGCTGGAAAACCTCGATAGCCGCCGGCTCGAATGCATTCGGATGCACGGAGTAAACCATCAGCGCGCCGCGCCTTTTGCCATCGATGGAAAAGGGAATCGCCGCACTCGAACGGACGCCCGCCTGCCGCGCTCGTTCGCGCCACGGCGCAAAGAACTCGTCCATCTCCGAGTCCTCCATGATCTTCACCTCGCCGCTGCGAATCGAGATGCCTGTCGGACCTCCTCCCGTCGGATCGCCCTCTGACCAGCTCAAATGCAAACCATCTATATAGCGAATTCCGCTGCCAGCCGCCGCGGCAATCCGCACCGTCTTTTCCCGGTTGCATTCCGCGATTCCAATCCACGCCAGCGCGTATTCGGACTCTCGCGTGATCGCCTCGCAGATCGATTGCTTCAGTTCCGCCACAGTCTCGGCGCGTCCCAGAGCCAAAGCCGCCCCAGCGTAGGCCGACAGCGCCCAGTTCTGTGTCGAAAGCAGATGCTCCCGTTCGACCTGGTCGGCGATGTCGAAGTACACACAGATCGTCACCAGCCTGCCATCCAAAATCAGTGACTTCCACGTCCGGATTCGCACAGACAGGCACTGCCCAGTCTTGCGCTGGAGGTGAAAGCCGGGATGCGCGCATGGCTCCGTGATCTCTCTGAGGAATTCACTCGCAACTCGCTTCCGCTCGGTCTCCGGGTGCAGCTGGTCTATATGCGACCCAAGAAGTTCTTCCCGGCTATAGCCCGTAAGCTTTTCCGCCTCCGAGTTGACGTCGATCAGCTTTCCGGTGCCGGCGTCAAACGCAAAAACGCCGCCTGGCGCATTGACCCAACACAGCTCGTACAGTCTCTGCGTTGCGTTGTTGGGGGAGATGGTCATGGCCGCCTATCTTTCTGCACGATGAGAGTCAGGCGCGGATCGAGAAACCGCACAGGCCCATTGCAGATTATCGGCCAGTTTGCGGAAATCTCGACAGATTTTTTAGATTGTTTTCTCATCCAGCGGAATCGCCACTTGTTCGACGATCTCCAGCCCAAAGCCTTCCAGTGCGGGGATGTGCATCGGAGTATTCGACAGCAGGCGTATGCGCCGGATGCCCAGGTCCGAGAGAATCTGCCCGCCCAGGCCGATGGCTCTTAGATTGCGCTTCGTGCGATCCTGCTGTCCTTCTCGCGCGCGCAGTTCCTGGTGCAGAACCAGCCGGCCGGTCTCTGGTGCTTCAGCAGCGGGCGCCCCAGCTCTCGATTCTGAGACCTTGGATACCTCGGGTGCTTCGATCTCGAAGCCCCGCGAAGTATTGTGTAGATAGAGCACCGCGCCGCAACCTTCTTCCGCAATCATCCGCATCGATTGATCCAGCGTCTCGCGGCAGCGGCAATCGGCGGCAAAGATGTCGCCCGCCGTGCAGCGGGTGTGAACGCGCACCAGCACCGGACGCTCGCAGGGAGGCCGCTCTTCGGCCTCGCCAGACTGGTCCAAGTCACGGGCCATCGCCGGACCGTCGTTGAAGGCCGGGCAGCCGGAGCAGAGGTCGCCGCGCACCAGCGCGATGTGGCTCTCGCCGCCGTTCACCTCGCTCTCGTAGGCGATCATGCGAAACTCGCCGTAGCGCGTCTGGATGCGGCTCTCACCCGCGCGCACTATGTAGCGCTCGTGGCGCAGCCGGTGGCGGATCAGCTCGGCCACGGTCAGAATCCGCAACCCATGCTCCTGGCAGAAGGGAATCAGGTCGGGAATGCGCGCCATCTCGCCGTCGTCTCTCATAACCTCGCAGATCACGCCGCTTGGATTCAGCCCAGCCATCCGCGCCAGATCCACTGAGGCCTCGGTCTGTCCCGCCCTCACCAGCACGCCGCCCTGCCGCGCGCGCAGCGGAAAGATGTGTCCCGGCCGCGCCAGGTCCGCCGCCGTCGAGCGCGCGTCAATTGCAGTTTTGATCGTGTGCGCCCGGTCGTAAGCCGAGATGCCCGTCGTCACGCCCTCGCGCGCCTCAATCGTCTCCGTAAACGCCGTGCCAAAACGCGACGAGTTCTGCTGCGTCATCGGGAAGAGGCGCAGATAATCCGCGCGCTCCTCGGTCAACGTCAGGCAGATCAAGCCCCGCCCAAACCGCGCCATGAAGTTGATCGCCTCTGGTGTCACAAACTCGGCGGCCAACGTCAGATCGCCCTCGTTCTCGCGGTCCTCGTCGTCAACCACAACCACCATGCGACCGGCGCGAATCTCGGCCAGTGCGCCAGCGACATCAGTAAAAGGAGGAGCGAAGGTACGGTTGGTTTCAGGCATCGGCTCTTCTATTCTCGCCGATGGCAGCCCCAAACAGCAAAAGCGACAATCCAGATGGCCGCAGACATCGGCGTTTGCCAGGACATATTTTGGAAGGCCGTCCTCTGGCGGTTGAAGCCGTAGAGATTATGGCCAATCTTCCTCAGAGACGGAGCTTTGCAGACTTTTCATGGCTCAGTCATGCTGGATGTGAATTACCTTGGTTTCTCCTGCGTGAATGGGTGTGCCCGATCTCGAGTATGTTGTGGCGTCGGCGGGCAGCAGCATCATGAACATACAACTTGGATCGTAAACGGAGCATGAAAGAATACCCTGGCGAACGATGTGCTCAGGTCCTTTGTCCGGGAAGGCCACATTGAATTTGACCTGTTTGAGCAGATTCTCATACGGCTCTAGCTTAGGATCGCCGCCGAGCATCTTGACATCACTAACCGTGCCACCGACAAAGAGAACCAGAAAATCCGCCGAGGCCGACAAAGGCTTAACGCGCGCAAGGTGGACGATGCGCAAATTCAGCAACTGGGCCGTACTGTTGTCACTCTTTGAACCGGCGCGGCCGATGCGTTTTTCCAGGGCATTGATCCGGTCATCGATTCCTATTACTTGCGGGTACCCGCGCGCCTTGGCCATCTTATAGGCATCCAGAGCGAGAGCGGCCTTGCCTTCCTTCTCGTATATCTGCCCCAGATGATCGCCGGTACTTGGCTCCTGGGCAAGCATCCAAGCAGACTTCGCGTAGCCCTCAGCTAAGGGAAGGTCATTCGCTTTGAAGGCGGCCCAACTCATGCGATCCCAAACCTGTGCCAGGTCTGTCATCTTCTTGATCTGCTCGTTGGTAATCCCTTCGAGCGACAGTCTTCCAGTTTGTTCCTCAATGAGAGTTACTGCTCGCTGGGCCGTATGTTCAGCCAAATCGGGCGCCATACCAACATCGGTCAGAGCTGAAGCAATCGAGGACAGCAGAGCGGGATCTTCGGTTGCCTCAGCAGCGCTTTTGAGTGCGGCAAGGCCCTCCGCTTCCTTGCCGGTCTGCAGGCAGGACTGGCCATACCAGATTTGAACCTGCGCATTATCGGGCCGCAGTTTGATGACCTTCTCCACTACCGGCTGTGCTTCTTTCCAGTTCTGTTTTGTGATCAGCAAGCGGGCAAGCTCCGAATTGACATCTACATCGTCAGGTGCGGCCTTGATTACACCCCGATAGACCTCAATGGCTTCATCTTCACGCCTCATACCGATGAGCAATTGGGCGAACCAACGGGCAGTTTTCAAGTTGTCAGGGTGCTCCTTCAACTCCGTCCGGTAGGCATCGAGAGCCTCCTCTGTCTTCCCGCGCCGTAAATATACGTATCCATAATCGGCATTGAGGAAGATCAGGTGGGGGTTAAGTTTCCTGACCTTGTCCAGAAGGTCTTCACCCTCGTCCAACTTGCCTTCTTGTAGATCCTCCCATGCCTTCTGGATCAACGCGATTGCATCCTGGTTATCTTTGTTGCTGGTTGCCGACGCCTCCACTCCGGAGGTGGTGACCGTACTCATGAAGTTGTAGTCCTTTTCAAGCTCTTTATAGAACGCAACATATTTTCGCCAATCGGCAATGGGCACCTCCTGCTTGAGTACTATCAATCGCCTCTCAGTCAGAAATTTGCCATTGGATATTGAATACTTGGCGTGATATTCGGCGAACTCAGTCTTGAAGTCAACGTTTTCCGGAGCCTCCATACTGAAACCAGGGGGAAGCGTAAGTTCTGCCGTGTAAACCACGGTTCCGAGCGAGCCCACCTGAATGGGCGACTTGGGTTCTTTATATTCATTGATGAAGTTGATCGGAATGTTTCCCACGGGAGGACCAATCTGCCGGTTGTCCCAGCCGCCATACTTCTTGCGCTCGTACTCCCAGGACATTTGAAATGGCTTTCGAGTGGAATCCGGATCGTCAACCTGAACATTGCTCACTTCGCCGGCAAAGCCCAGCCGGTAGGAGATTGCCTGCATGACATCCTGCCACTTGGCTCGCGCGCTGTAGTGGAAGATATCACGATAAATGACCTCAGTGTCGCCGCGCAGTGTGAGTTCACCACGCCCCGTGAATGTACCCTCGTTATTCAGGTCGCCGCGCATCACAAAATGGTCTTCGGCCGGGAACGGTGGGTCGGCCGGGGTCTTCATCAGATAGGACGCGACAGATGCTGGTATGACGAGAGCTTGCTTATCCCGCAGACCATTCATCAGCATCTCGAAAGGCGCAACCTCAGGGGTAGTATCGAGCCAGATCAACTGCTTGCCTTGCGGAATCACGGTGATGAGGTGATCGAACTGGCCGGGCGAGGGAACCTCTTCATCCAGCTTCTGAGTGCTATGGATCAGTACCGGCCATGCTTCAATACCTTCGGCCTTTAGCAACGCGGCCAGCAGTGTGTGTTTGTCCTTACAGTCTCCATACTCGTTTTCGAGTACTTCCTCGGCAGTGTGGGGACGGTATCTGCCAATACCGAAGGACAGGCCGATATAACGGATATGGGTGGAGACGAAGTCATAGAGAGCTTCGATGCGGGCTGGACCAGCGGAAATATCCTTGACCAGAGCATCGGCTTTGGCCTGAATCTCAGGAGTGACTTTGACCTGCGGCTGAGCCAGCTTGCCGTACCACTCGCCCACTTGCTGCCAGCTTGTGAAAGTGCTGAACTGGACAGACGCCTTCTTCGGCTCATTGGAGTCCTCATCGGTTCCGGACGGCTTGGTGGGCTCTGTGTTGGATGTGGTCCATGTATAAACCCTCTCCGCACCATCGTCAGTAATGACCGGATTCAGATCGGCGTTGGAGATCTTGGGCAGTTTGTCGTGCGGAACGCGAAGTTCGAGTATTTCCTTGAGAACCACAGAGGTACGCGTGAAGTTGTAGGAATACCAGAATTGTCCCGGCACCAGAGGCTTGTCTTCACTGTAGGCGATCTCGAACTCCAGTGTGTCACCGACGCCCAGAGCCTTGACTGGAATTTGCTTCTGCTTCAGGTCGCTGTACATGGGCGCCACACGGGTGACGTCGGAGGGCAAATCGAGTACATTCTCCGCGGGAGTCGCAATTGTGGAACCATCCGCCTTGTGTACGCGTACAAAATGAACATCGATATGCTCATTCTCCGCGGCGTAAGCGAACTCCAATACACCCCAGTTGTGCACCCCTGCCTCGGAGAGCATTTTGATGCTAGTGTTTTGGGTTCTAACGGATGTACCATCAGCGGCAAAGCGCATATGAGTTTCTGTGCTGGTCACAATGGATGACTCTTTGGAGTAATCGGGGGTCTTCGATCCATCTTGGGCGGCAAACCCGATCCGCGCCGTCAAGGCGAAAAGAAAAAGCAGAAACACAAAAACTTTATTTCGAGGCATGACTATTTTTACAACATTTTGGGGTAGCGTTCCATATAATCCCAAGAATCTTCAAAAAGATAGGGATGCGGCTGACGACCAAGTCACGAAGTATCTCCCGATCAGTTCACAAGAGAGCCTCAACTGCTGCCAACAACCTTTCGCGTGAAAAGAAAGCCGCGGGCAAGGAAGTGTCCAAGTGGTTTGCAGTTTATTTCTCTCTCCGCGCGCACAATATAACCATGAACCACAACCACAGCCACGGGCTTTTCCTGGTCCCTCAGTCCCTGGTCCCTGGTCCCTTAGTCCCTGTTTTTCGGTCTACCCCCACCCCCTCCACCTGTGGAAAACGCATTTATGCCGTTTCCGTAGATGGTAACTAGCTTGGATTCATGTGTTTGTAATTTTTACCTGTTGGCGAATCAGTAACAGCAAACCTCCGATTTAGCTCCTTTTTCAGGCTATTTTGGGGCAAAAATGGCATGAAATCGGCTGTTTTTGATGGATTCTTGCAGGCAGAAATCCAGTTTGCGGCAATCTGGAAACTCCAAAACTGGCTCCATACAGCAAAAGCGCCTCCCGAGGGCGGCGCTTTTTGAGAACCTGAGAGCAGAAATGAGCTTACAGGGCCGATTCAATCTCGAAGCCCCAGGCTTCCAAAAGTGCCTCGGGAATGTATTTGGAATTCTTGTTGCGACGCGCCCACTCCCGCAGACGGGTAGACCGGATATACTGGTCCGGGCTGAGCTTGAACTCCTTCACAATCTGCTCGAAGGAGGTCACAGTGGGCACTACCGGGCCTATGGGCTCCGGCTTGCCCCAATTCGGATTTCCACGACGCTTTGCCATTGATTCAGTGTCCTTAAAATTGGTGTCCTTAGAAAATGTGTATTGCCCTTACAGCCTGGGCCAGGGGCGAGGATACGGAAGACCCTGAGGAAAGACTACACTTCTATTTTACGGATTTTTCATTCAAAAATCAATAGCAAAATTGCACACCTTTACGAACAATCGTAATCGGTGTCTTAGCCCGGACAATCACTCTATGTGATTCTTTCAGGATGAGTTAGATGTATCGTCTTCTAATTTTGTCCAGTTGAACGTCGAATTAGGACCGAGTTTTGCACCACGTGTTGAAGGCTCCGGCCCTGAGTGCTGCCGCCAGAGCCTCGATCTCCGGCGCTAGAACTCTATCTTGTTCCAGTCGAGGCACGACAGCCCGCACCGCCGCATGGGCGCGCTCCACCTCACGACTGGCTTGGAGCGGCATACGGAACTCTAGCGCCTGCGCCGCGCACATCAGCTCGATGGCCACCACACGCTCGACGTTCTCGACAATCTGACGCAGCTTGAGCGCTCCGGTCATGCCCATCGAGACATGATCTTCCTTGCCGCCATCGGTGGGAATGCTGCTCGCCGAGGAGGGGTGTGCGAGCACTTGGCATTCGTTGATCAGCGCCGCCGCCACGATCTGCGCGATCATGAATCCCGAAGAGAGCCCCGGATCGGGCGAGAGAAACGCCGGCAGCCCCTCGTTGATGTCCATATTGAGCAGCCGGTCGATGCGCCGCTCGGTGATGCCGGCCAGATCGGTGAGCACAATCGCCGCGTAGTCGAAGGCATAGGCCAGCGGTGCGCCATGAAAATTTCCGCCTGAGATCACTGCCCCGTGTCCACCGGTTTCTGGAAACACAAGCGGATTGTCCGTGGCCGAACCGGACTCGATCTCCAGCACGCCGCGCACGTGCTCCAGCGCATCCCATACCGCTCCATGTACCTGCGGCATACAGCGCAGGCAATAGGCGTCTTGCACGCGGGAATCCTTGCAGCGATGCGACTCGCGAATCTCCGAATCGGCGAGCAGGTCGACCAGATGCTCGGCAGAGCGAATCTGCCCTGGGTGGGGGCGGGCCTGATGGATGCGAGGATCGAAGGCCGCCGGGGTGCCCATCAGCGCCTCGAGGCTCATTGCGCCGGCCAGGTCGGCCAACTGCGCCAAGCGACGGCCGCGGGCCACGGCCAGCCCACCGACGGCGGTCATCGCCTGGGTGCCGTTCAGCAGCGCCAAGCCTTCTTTGGCCGCCAGAACGATGGGCTGCAATCCGGCGCGCTTGAGCGCCTCGCCGCCGGGGATTCTGGCGCCCTGGTAGAAGGCCTCGCCCTCGCCGATTGCGACCAGCGCGAGGTGTGCCAGCGGAGCCAGATCGCCGCTGGCGCCCACCGAGCCTTTCTCTGGAATCACCGGATGCACACCGGCGTTGAGCATCGCCACCAGCAACTCGACCAACTCAGGGCGGCAGCCGCTGAAGCCCTTTGCCAGCACATTGGCCCGCAGCAGCAGCATCGCCCGCGATTCGCCCTCGCTGAGCGGCCGCCCCACGCCGCCCGAGTGGCTGCGCACCAGGTTAGTCTGCAACTGCGTTAGACTTTCGGAGGGAATTCGCACATCCGAGAGCTTACCGAAGCCGGTGTTGACACCGTAAACCGTCTCACCCGCGGCGAGAATCTCTTCAATCAGCGCGCGGCCCTGGGCCACACGAGCCAATGCGGCGGGAGCAACTGCCACCGGTGAGGCAGCCAGCGAAACCGCTTCAATCTCGGCCAGTGACAGCGGCTGGCCATCAAGAATCACAGAATCCATTAGCTGATAGTAAGCCGCAGAAGTGCTTTGGTCCAGCGCGGACAGCAGGGCAATCGCATGAAGGCAATCCTTCATAGCATCGTTACCAATTAATTAACAGCAAGGTTTTGAGAATCTTTAGGGGGGGGTGGGGGGGGGGAGCGAAAAGCGGGCGAATAGGAACTTAGAGACTAGGGACCAGGAAAAGCCTGCGGGTCTGGTTGCGGTTCATGCTTCCATTGTGCGCGCGCGGAGGGAAATAATCTGCAAACCACATAGTAATGCCCAGGAGATCTCGCAAGAGCAGGTTTACTTCGCAAGCTTGTCCAGATCAAGGTTGAGCAGAAGCACATTGACGCGAGGCTCGCCGAGCACGCCCAACTGGCGCGCGGTGATGTGCTGCTCGATGAGATTGCGAACGCTCTCTTCGCTCAGGTTGCGCGCCTTGGCGACGCGCGCGGCCTGGTAGTAGGCGGCGTCTGGAGTGATGTCCGGATCAAGGCCGGAGGCCGAGGTTGTGACCAGATCGATGGGCACGGGCTTGCCGGGGTTCTGGGCGGCCAGCTTGTCGATGTCGCCCTGGATGCGCGTGACGAGAGTCTTCGAGGACTGGGCGAGATTCGAGCCGCCAGAGGCAGTCGCGTCGTAGCCGTTGCCAGCCACCGAGGGGCGGGGATGGAAGTATTTATCGCTAGTGAAGCTCTGCGCCAGCAGCTCGGAGCCGATGACTGTGCCGTCCTTGAGAATCAGGCTTCCTCCGGCCTTGTGGGGAAAGATCAGGCCGGCAACGCCGGTGACGAATAGCGGATAGCCAAGGCCAAGCAGGACTGTGGTCACAAGAGTAAAGCGAATCGATGTCTTCCAGACGGAGTGCATTTCGTTCTCCTAAAAACTGACCGCGAGGGCTGAAGCCCTGGGTTCATGCAATTTTTTGATTCCAATGAAGCGGTCTTCGTGAGCAAGTTTCGCACCGTCCCTACGGGACTGTGAGCCTTCTGTGAATGCTGACCCAGGACTGCGCTACGCTTGTCCTGGGCTAATATCCATTCTCCCTACGGGAGAAAAACATTAGCGGTCTTACGCCAGATGCAGCGCCACCAGAGCCATGTCGATAGCCTTGATGCCGATAAAGGGTACGATAATGCCGCCCACGCCATAGAGCAGCAGGTTGTTGCGCAGCAGCACGTCGGCCGCCTTCGGTTCGTATTTGACGCCCTTCAGCGCCAGCGGAATCAGCGCGACAATAATGATCGCGTTGAAGATAACCGCCGACAAAATCGCCGAGTTAGGCGTAGCCAGATGCATCACGTTCAATGCGGCCAGCACCGGGAAAGCGATCGAGAACATCGCGGGAATAATCGCAAAGTACTTGGCCACGTCGTTGGCGATGGAGAAGGTGGTGAGCGCGCCGCGGGTCATCAATAATTGTTTGCCGATCTCGACAATCTCGATCAGTTTGGTCGGGTTGGAGTCCAGATCGACCATGTTGCCGGCTTCTTTGGCGGCCTGCGTGCCGGAGTTCATCGCCACGCCCACGTCGGCCTGGGCCAGCGCCGGCGCGTCGTTGGTGCCATCGCCGGTCATCGCGACAAGCTTCCCCTTGGATTGCTCGCGCTTGATCAGATCCATCTTGTCCTTGGGCTTGGCCTCGGCGAGGAAGTCGTCGACGCCGGCCTCGCGGGCAATCACCGCAGCGGTCAGCGGATTGTCGCCTGTGATCATGATGGTGCGAATACCCATCGCCCTGAGGCGCGCCAGCCGCTCCTTGAGGCCGCCTTTGACGATGTCCTTGAGATGAATGACGCCGAGAGCGGTCGAGTTTTCGGCAACAACCAGCGGGGTTCCGCCCAGCCGCGCAACCTCTTCCACGGTGTCGCGCACCTTCTTGGGCAGCGACGAGCCTTGCTCTTCAAGGAAGCGGGAGATGGCGTCCACCGAGCCTTTGCGAATGCGCGCACCGGGCAGGTTGACGCCGCTCATGCGGGTCTGCGCGGTGAAGGGCACAAACTCCGCGTGGATGCTGCCCATATCGCGTCCGCGCAAATTGTACTTCTCCTTTGCCAGAACGACAATCGACCGGCCTTCGGGAGTCTCATCGGAGAGTGACGAAAGCTGCGCCGCGTCGGCCAGCCGCTCCGCGCTCACATCCGGCGCGGGAATGAACTCGGTAGCTTGGCGGTTGCCGAGCGTGATGGTTCCGGTCTTGTCGAGCAGCAGCGTGTTCACGTCGCCGGCGGCTTCCACAGCGCGTCCGCTCATCGCCAATACGTTGTACTGGACGAGCCGATCCATGCCGGCAATGCCGATGGCCGAGAGCAGCCCGCCAATGGTGGTTGGAATCAAACAGACCAGCAGCGAGACCAGCACGAAGACTGTCTGTGGCGCTTTGGAGTAGATCGCGAAGGGTTGCAGCGTGACCACGGCCAGCAGGAAGATAATTGTCAGACCGCTGAGCAGAATGCTCAACGCAATTTCGTTGGGAGTCTTCTGCCGGGTTGCGCCTTCGACCAGCGCAATCATGCGGTCGAGAAAGGTTTCGCCGGGATTCGAAGTGATGCGCACCTTGATCCAGTCCGACAAGACTTTTGTTCCGCCAGTGACTGCCGAGCGGTCGCCGCCCGCCTCGCGAATCACGGGCGCTGATTCACCGGTGATTGCCGACTCGTCCACCGAGGCCACGCCCTCGATCACCTCGCCGTCGCCGGCGATGTAGTGATTGGCCTCGACGTAAATCACGTCATCGACGCGCAACAGGCCGCTGGCAACCTCTTCAAAGCCGCCTTCTGCGGTGTAGCGCTTGGCAATCGTTTCGCCCTTGGCCTTGCGCAGCGTGTCGGCCTGAGCCTTGCCGCGTCCCTCGGCCATGGCCTCGGCAAAGTTGGCGAAGATGACCGTGAACCACAGCCAGAGAGTGATCTGGAGGTTGAAGCCGAAGCCGGCCCGGTGGTTGATGGTGTTGTCAATCAGCAGCGCCGTGGTCAACACGCTGCCCACTTCGACGACAAACATCACCGGGTTCTTGGCCATCCCTCGGGGATCGAGCTTGCGGAATGCGTCCACAAACGCCTGGGCCATGATTTCCGTATTCCAAAGACTCTTCTTTTCAAGCATGACTGTCCATTTCTTGATACAGCCGCTAGCTTCTAGCTGGCGATGCTGGAAGATCTGAATTCCAAATCTGACGACCAATAGCTGATAGCTAACAGCTAAGGGCTAAAACAGCTGTCCCACGTGCAATTGCAGGTGTTCCAAAATCGGTCCCAGGCTCAACGCCGGGAAGAAAGTCAGCGCGCTCAAAATCACGATCACGCCCACCAGCAGCACGGTGAAGAGCGAGCCATTCACCGGGAAGGTTCCCGGCGAGGGCGGCACGCTTTTCTTCTGCGCCAGATTGCCCGCCAAAGCTATGACTGGGATCATCATCAGGAAACGTCCGATCAGCACCGTCCAGCCGAGCGCCACGTTATACCACCACTGAGTCGTGGGATTAACGGGAATATTCAGCCCGGCGAAGGCCGAGCCGTTGTTGCCCGCAGCGGAGGTGAAGGCGTAGAGAATCTCGGAGAAGCCGTGCGGACCCTGGTTGGTGAGCGCGGAGAGTCCGATGTTGGTCGAAAGCACGAAAACCGCCGTGCAGGTGAGGATGATCAGCGGAAAGATCAGCACATAGAGCATGGACATCTTGACGTCATAGGCTTCAATCTTCTTGCCCAGGTACTCGGGTGTTCGGCCCACCATCAGGCCGGCGATGAAGACCGCCAGCACGACCATGATGAGGATGCCGTACAAGCCCGACCCGACGCCGCCAAAGATCACCTCGCCCATCATGATGTTGATCATCACCACCATGCCGCCCAGCGGGGTAAAGCTGTCGTGCATGCTGTTGACGGCGCCGCAACTGGCGTCGGTGGTGATGGTGGCGAAGAGCGAACTGGCGGCAATGCCGTTGCGAACTTCTTTGCCCTCCATGTTGCCGGCCGGCGCGGACACGGTGCCGGTCTGTGAGGCGCCGTGTATCATCGGATGCGGCTGCGACTCGGCCCAGTAGACAGTTGTAAATCCCGCGGCAAAGAGCACGAACATTGCGGCCAAGACTGCCCAGCCGTGGCCCGGTGAGCCGGTCATCCGGCCCAGCGTGTAGGTCAGCCCCGCCGGAATGATGAAGATCGAAAGTATCTGCAGAAAGTTCGAGAACGGAGTCGGGTTCTCGAAGGGATGGGCGCTGTTGGCGTTGAAGAATCCGCCGCCGTTGGTGCCCAGCATTTTGATCGCCTCCTGCGAGGCCACTGGACCCTGCGCGATGGTTTGCGTCTGTAGCTCCAGCGTGTGCGCGGTGGTGTAGGCCTTCAGGTTCTGGGGAACGCCTTGGCCAACCAGCAGCAGAGCGTAAAGCAGCGAGGCCGGAACCAGCACGTAAAGCAGCGTGCGTGTCATATCCACCCAGAAGTTGCCGATGGTGCCCGTGCTGGTCCGCTTGATGCCGCGGATCAGGGCCACCGCAATCGCGATGCCGGTGGCGGCCGACCAGAAGTTGTGCGTCGCGAGGCCCGCCATCTGGGTCAGATAGCTCATCGTGGTCTCGGGCGTGTACGACTGCCAGTTGGTGTTGGTGGTGAAGCTGGCGGCGGTGTTCCAAGCCATATCGGGACCGACATTGGCCAGCCTCTGCGGATTCCACGGCAGCCAGAGTTGCAGCCGCTCGATGCCATAGGTGACCAGCAAACTCACAGCGGAGAAGCCCAGCATCGCAAAAGCGTACTCGCGCCAATTCATCTCCAACTCGGCGTTGACGCCGCACAGCTTGTAGATGAGCCGTTCGATGGGACGAAGCGCGGGAGTCAGCCAGGTGCGTTCACCCTCAAGCACGCGGGCCAGATAGATGCCCACGGGACGAACGCTTGCCAGGAGAATCACGGAGAAGAGGACAAATTGCGACCAGCCGATGGCGGACATATCAGAACTTCTCCGGGAAGAGCAGAGTGAGGGTCAGATAACCCAGCAACAGGACGGATAGAACCAAGGCAACCACGGTAATGAGATCAGTTTGCATCGGCTACCTCAACTTCTGACATACCCTGACGTATAGGAACGCCAGGGCAAAGAAAATTACCGTGAACAGCAGCATCAGTGTATCTTGCATTGAAGCTCTCTCGATTCCAGGAGCGGGGCTAAGGGGAAGCCGCCCGCTCAAGAATGATTGTGGCTCTCGCCTCGTTTGAGTATCGAAAAATTTTCCTAAATAAAGCGTAAGGATCGGGGAGGTTGCCGGCAAAAAAAGTCAGCAGGTGGGACAGATGGGAAGACGGATGGGGATTACTCAGGCGGCTCATGCCATGGGCATTACGCGCGCCACCCTCTCCGAGCTGGTCAACGATAGACGCAGCATCTCGTCTAAGATAGCCATGTAGCTCTCTCAGGTCGTTGGCGGCTGCGCGCAAAGCGGCATTACGCACATCTGGCAATAGTACCGCATTACGAATGATCAGGCCTCAGCCTTCTCCCTGTACGAGAGCAGATCTTCGTCAGTAACCTCCTTGGGTGGTACAAGTTTGTAGTGCTTCTCGGAATAAATGCCGACACCGTCTGCATTTTGCGCAAACTCAAACATGGCGATAACATCTTCCGCCATAAACTGTGCCGCGATTGGGCGGAAGATCAAAGTAGGGTAGCGGTTGGCGCAAACAGCAAAATCCTGCTCAATCTGTACGATCCCCAGCTTATCTGTTCCACCTTTTGCCTGAATAGGAATAACGTAATGAGCACCCTTCTTATCCAGTCCGACGTATATCTCATCCGTCTCGACCTGTCCCATCTGCGGTACGGTCGTCCGGAGATGATTCTGTAGCGAATAGCAGGTTAACCCGGTAAATACATCGATCAGGCGGTTATAGCGCACTTTCGCGAGCAATGCCTGTTCGTCCGCAAAGGCATACTTTGCTACGATGCCTGGCGTCGAGTCAGGAACCTTGGTTAAGGTCATCATAGAATTTGGCGTGAGAGGCTTGTCCGCAACCAGCGCGAACTTGTATTTACCTCTGCCTGTTGGGCGGATAATCCAACATTCTCCAGCTTTGGCAGTTCCTTGAATGCTATCGGGCAACGCTGCCCGATAACGAAAGCTGTAAACGATATCTCCCAGATTGAGTG
>JBEKDX010000035.1:0-18189 GCA_050014135.1 Occallatibacter sp. | reverse complement strand
TGCTGGGCGAGAAGCCGGTGGAGGGATTGGTCAGCCTCGGCTCGATTGCTCCCGCAAAAACGGCGAAGGAGAAAGAAGCCGCTCCGGTGGCGTGAAATTGATTTTTCCGTGAATTCACTGTAACGATTCAGGCCGGGAGTTACAATCCCGGCCTGAATTGTTTGTATAGCTTGGCGATTCTCCGCCACTACGATTAAGAACCTATCCGTAATTCGAGAAAGGAATGCAGCGCCGGTCTCCAGACCGGCTGTTTTGGCGACGTCTCCGCCGCCAGAGTTCTCCTGCGGGTCTGGAGACCCACAGGACAGCCGACCTGGAGGTCGGCGCTACCAATTTACGGATAGTCTCTAGCAATCCGCGCAACCCAGCCCCTTGCGGTAGCCGGGTCTCAGGGTTCATTCTGGACCAGAGATGAAAGCCATACAGATTCACGAGACAGGCGGGCCGGAGGTACTGACGCTGGCCGATTTGCCCATCCCAGAGCCGGGACCGGGGCAGGTGTTGATCCGCGTGGAAGCTGTCGGAGTCAACTTCATCGACATCTACTTTCGCAAGGGTGTCTACAAGTCTTCGCTGCCGTATACCCCCGGCAGCGAAGCAGCGGGCACGATCGAAGAGTTGGGACCGGGTGTGACTGGCTTTGCCGCCGGCGACGCGGTGGCCTCGGTCAGCGTGCTGGGCAGCTATGCCGAGTATGCTCTGGTTCCCGCGGCGCAACTGGTGAAGACGCCGGCTGGGCTGAATATGCAGCAGGCCGCGGCGGCAATGTTGCAGGGCATGACGGCGCACTACCTGGCTTACTCGACTTATCCGCTCAAGGCCGGCGACACCGCGCTGATTCACGCCGGGGCCGGCGGCGTGGGCTTGCTGCTGACGCAGATGGCGGCGCGGCTTGGAGCGCGTGTTTTCACTACGGTCTCAACGCCGGAGAAGGCGGAGCTTTCGCGCGAGGCCGGCGCAGCGGAGGTGATTCTTTACTCTGTTCAGGACTTCGAGGCGGAGGTCAAGCGGCTCACTGACGGCAAAGGCGTGGATGTGGTCTATGACTCGGTGGGCAAGACGACGATTCAGGGCAGCTTGAATTGTCTGCGTCCGCGCGGGCTGCTGGCGCTCTTTGGCGCGTCGAGCGGTCCCGTGCCGCCCTTCGACCTGATTCAACTGAGCAGCAAGGGATCGCTGTTCATCACGCGGCCCACGCTCTGGCATTACGTGGCCACGCGCGCCGAATTGGAGTGGCGCTCGGGCGATGTGCTGGGCTGGATCGCAAGCGGCGATCTCAAGCTGCGCACTGAGTTTGTTTATCCGCTGGCCGAGGCCGCGCAGGCGCAGACCGATATGGAAGATCGCAAGACAACGGGCAAGATTCTGCTGGAGCCGTAAAGATAGTGGACGGTTGTCACTTTCCCGCTGTGATGGCTGTTCGCAGTTCATGGTTTCCCAGGTCTCAAAATCGAGAGCTGGGGCACCCAGTCGTGCGGGGAGCCGAAGTGCATCCTGTAGTGGCGTGCATATAGATTAAAACCATGGGGCAAACGCAGGGTAAGTGGAGACCGGAATTGGCCGCGATGGTTGTGCTGGCGATTCCGGTTGTGCTCAGCGAGCTGGGCTGGGTGACGCAGGGCATTGTGGACACCATCATGGTGGGCAAGCTGGGTCCTGCGGCCATCGGCGCGGTTGCGCTGGCCAATGCGGTTGGATTCACGCCGACGCTCTTCGGCATTGGAATGCTGCTCGGCCTGGACACTCTGGTGGCGCAGGCTTACGGGCGCAAGGACCACGACGAATGCCACCGCTGGCTGGCTCAGGGCGTTTACCTGGCGCTCTTTCTCACTCTCCCGCTGATGGCGCTGATCTTGCTGGCCAGTTTTGGCTTTGCGCCCTTGGGGATAACGCCGCAGGTGGCCGGCCCGGCTGGCTCCTACCTTCGCATTCTCAACTGGGGTACGCTTCCGCTGCTGCTCTATGGCGGGACGCGCCGCTATTTGCAGGCGGTGGGAGCTGTGCGCGTGGTTTCGGTGACGATTGTGGTGGCCAACCTTCTGAACTGGTTTGGCAACTGGCTGCTGATCTACGGCCACTGGGGATTTCCCCGCATGGGCCTGAACGGCTCCGCGCTGTCGACTCTGGCGACGCGGGTCTTTATCGCGGTAGCGTTTCTTGGATTTGCCTGGCGTTACGAACGCAAGCGCGGCCATCCGCTCTTCCGGCACTGGGCCGGTCCGAGCCTGGAGCGGATGCGGCGGCTGGCGGAGTTGGGATTGCCGGCGGCGGGCCAGATTGTGCTCGAGGTCGGCGCCTGGAATCTGGCCACTTTCAGCGCCGGCTGGCTGACGCCGGTGGCGCTGGCCACGCACCAGATCGCGCTGAACTACGCCAGCCTCACTTTCATGGTACCGCTGGGCATCTCCTCGGCTGCGGCGGTCAGCGTGGGCCATGCCGTGGGCGCGGGCGACCCTCCGCGGGCGCGCCGCGATGGCTGGCTGGCTCTGGGGCTGGGCGTCAGTTTCATGCTGATGGCCGCGATAGTCTTCTTTACCGAGCCGGGGCCGCTGATCGCCCTCTACACAAGCGATCCCCAGGTGATGGCCGTTGGACCCGGCCTGCTGGGTCTGGCCGCGACCTTCCAAATCTTCGACGGCATTCAGACTGTCTCCACCGGCGCTTTGCGCGGACTGGGCGAGACGCGGGTACCCATGCTGGCCAACCTGGTGGGCTACTGGGTGCTCGGATTGCCGCTGGGACTGACGCTGTGTTTTGTCTTCCACTGGGGCATTTATGGCCTGTGGATCGGCCTGCTGCTGGCGCTGATTGTGATTGCTCTGACTCTGCTGCTGCGCTGGCGGCGCGACTCGAAGAAACTGTGCGAGACAATGGCCATATCCTAGAAATTACGGGATGAAGTTGAACTTCCATGGCCGGTAGCCCACAAAAACCTGGGTGCCCCACCCTCGCCGCGTCTTTGTTTTTGCGGCTAGGGTGGGATACCACGAACCCCAAACGAACCCGTTCATCGGGAGCGGAATTGGCTGCGCGATTACCGTGTCGCCTCGACGCGCCTGCGATAGGCCTCGAGACTCATCCGCCCCAGCGCCCAAACCAATTCCAGAATGGCGATGGCGCAGAGCACTACCGCGCTCCACCTGATCGATAGGTTGATCGAGACAAGGGCAGCGCCGTAGCGTGTCTGATCAAGCGCCGGATTCTTGAGAGTGACCCATGCATGATCCGGCACCGTCAGCAGCATCCCCAGCGGAATCAGGCCGAAGGCGCTCATCATAATCCGCTGCGCGCGTTGCGGCTCACGACCTCTTCCGCGAAACAGTTCAATACACCGCCAAATCAGTTGCGCCCCGCTCAGCGCCACTACCCACCAGTAGAACGGAACCCAGACAGCCGCAAACTGAAAGGGTGAATACGGCAGGTAAAGCGCGCCCGGCCCTATCAGCAGATACGGATGCTGGGGGAGCAGCAGTAGCCAAACGAGAAAGATAAAACCGAAGATCACTTCGGCAACTGCCTGAGCGAAGCTGCGCGGCTTCTCTCCATGGATCGCATCTTTATCGAGCGGCGGCAGCTTGGTTGGCGACCAATCGGCCGATGGAGATGCCAGTGCCGGGATTTTCTCCGGGAATCGCGAGGCGGCGAATTCGACGATTGCGCAGATGACCGTGACCCAGGCGGCAACCTGTAGGAGAAGGATCGGCGCGTGCAGCACTGCATCGAGCACGCGACTCTCGCTGACGCTTCCCGAGGCAAGCAACGCCACGCTGCCAATTGCGTAAGCGATCATGGCCCAGAAGCATACTGTCCGGAGCGCGAAGATATATGACGGGAAGAGGGCCGGCCCAATCAGGTACCGCTGCGGCTGATAGCGCGCAGCGACTAATCTGGGGTTTCCGATCTGCTTCAGCCACTCCTCGGCCTCGCCTGCGTCGAGCGGACGGCCCAGCCCAGCTTCTTTGTCCTCAAGCTGCGCCTCCAGGTTGGCCCGGAGTTCGGCGATGATGTCGTCCTGCCGCTGCCAGGACAGACGCTTCTTTACGGCTTGCAGATAACGATCAAGAAGTTCCATGGCGTATTCCTTTTTCATTGCAGAATGTTGGTGATGGACGCGTTGATGGCCCGCCACTCCTGGAGCAGCTGGCCAAAAATTTGTTCGCCGTCGCCGGAGAGGTGGTAAAAGCGCTTGTTGCGCTTCTCTTCCTCGCGCCACTCGCTGGTGAGCAACCCTTGGGCCTCCAGGCGCCGCAGCAGCGGGTAAAGCGTGCTTTCATCGATCTCCAGGCCACGCTCGGCCAGCGCCTTGCGCAGCGTGTAACCGTAGTGCTCCTGGCGAAGTTGAGCCAGCACTGCCAGAGTGAGACAGCCACGGCGGAGTTCTAGTCGAAGGTTCTCAAAGAGGTTGTCGGCAATCGTCATGCTGTACCTCATACACTGTATATAAAACACTGTATGATAACTAGTATTGATTGTCAAGCGTTTTTTTGAACTATTTTTCCGTAGGCTGGGCCGTTTGCAAAATTCCATTGTGATCGCAAATAGTGTCAATGCGCGACTGAGTCGTGCCCTGACAAGATCAAAAGCCTGGGGGTGTTTTTGCAAGTGACTCATTAATTTGATATTTCCATGCAGGGAGAGATGGCCCAATCGGCTGCGTGATCGGCGCGCACGGCGCTTGTGAGGGAGTAATACCAATTCAGCACAGGTTGTCCCATCTCGCGGGACTGAAGTCGGGATTGAGCATACTTGAGAGCAGAATGCTTGCTTCGCGAGTGACTATAATCACATCTGATCAAGAGATAGACTCTTTCCAGAGTTCATCGGAAGGGAAATCCGCCAAATGGCGATCGGTCATCCTGTCCTGGATCAACTTGAGAGCGCACTCGGCGCGCGCGAGCGCATTACCAACGATTTCAGCATCAACGTAGCAACGGTGAACGGCTCCGGCTCGCAATCCGCCAATAGCGTACTGCTGAAGAGCATCTTCGGAATGGGCGTTCCAGTCAGCGGAAAAAACCTCTTCCCCTCGAACATCGCCGGACAACCGACCTGGTTTCTGATCCGCGCCAGCAAGCAGGGCTATGTCGCCCGCAAGCGCGCCTCTGAGATTCTGGTGGCGCTGAATCCTGAGACCGCTCAGGCCGACGTCGAGGCCTTGCCCGCCGGCGGCGTGGCCATCTGCGAAGAGAACCTCAAGCTCGATCATGTGCGTGGCGATGTTATCTTTTATGACGTTCCCTTCGACAAGATCACGGCTTCGATCTGCCCCGAGGTCAAGCTGCGCAAGCTGGTCAAGAACATGATTTACGTGGGCGTCGTCGCCCAGTTGCTGGCCATCGATCTGGATGTCGTCGAGGCTGGCCTGCGCGCGCAATTTGCCAAGAAGCAGAAGGTCTTTGACTTGAACTTCGGCGGGGTCAAGGCGGGCTTCGACTATGCCCAGGAGCATTTGACCAAGCGCGACCCCTACTTCATCGAGCGCATGAATAAAACCGCGGGCAAGATCATCATCGACGGCAACGCGGCAATTGGAATGGGAGCGGTTTTTGCCGGCGTAACGGTGGTCGCCTGGTATCCGATTACGCCTTCAACCACGACCATTGAAGCGACCATCGACCTGCTCAAGAAGCTGCGTCTGTCGCCGGAGGGCAAGGCCACCTTCGCTGTGGTGCAGGCCGAGGACGAGTTGGCGGCCATCGGCATGGTTCTAGGCGCGGGATGGGCTGGCGCTCGCTCGATGACCTCGACCTCCGGTCCGGGAATGTCGCTGATGGCCGAGTTTTGCGGACTGGGATACTACGCCGAAATTCCCGGCGTCATCATCATCGTGCAGCGCACCGGCCCTTCGACGGGTATGCCGACGCGCACCCAGCAGGCCGACTTGCTCTCGGCTGCCTTCCTTTCGCATGGCGATACCAAGAATGTTATCTTGCTGCCGGGTTCGGTGAAGGAATGCTTCGAGCTGACCCAGGCGGCGTTTGATTTGGCCGAGCGGATACAAACGCCGGTCTTCGTGCTCACTGATCTCGATCTGGGCATGAATAACTGGATGTCGGAGCCATTCGATTATCCGGTGAAACCGCTGGATCGCGGCAAGGTGCTTACCGCCGAGGATTTGAACCGGCTGGGCGGCTTTGCCCGCTATCGCGACGTGGACGGCGACGCCATCGGCTGGCGCACCCTGCCCGGAACGCCCCACCCCAAGGCCTCGTACTTTACCAGAGGCTCGGGACACAATGATGCGGCCGCTTACACCGAAAAACCGGAGGAGTACGTCGCATTGATGGACCGGCTGGCGCGCAAGTTCGAGAACGCCCGCAAGCTGCTTCCCGCTCCGGTTGTGGTTCGAGACAAGGGCGCGAAAGTGGGCTTCATGGCTTACGGTTCCACCGATTGCGCCCTCATTGAAAGCCTCGACCAGATCAAGCAGCGGCATGGTCTGGAGGTAGATTATCTGCGCATTCGCGCCTGGCCTTTTGCCGAGGCTATTCACGACTTTGTTGCCGCGCACCAGCGCATATATGTCGTCGATCAGAACCGGGATGCGCAGTTGGCCAGCCTGCTTAAGCTCGATCTGCCCGCCGATCAAGTGACCAAGCTGCGCAGCATTCTCCACTACAACGGATTGCCCGTGGACGCCGAATCGATCACCGAAGAGTTTGCGCTTCAGGAGGGCCTGTAAATGGCAACCGCTTCAGCAACTCCGAAAGTCAATCACATTGGCCTTCCCATCCTTGAGTACCGCGGCGGCAAAAGCACGCTGTGCGCCGGCTGCGGCCACAACGCCATCAGCGAGCGCATCGTCGATGCGTTGTACGAGATGGGCGTCGAGCCGGAGCGGGTGATGAAGATGAGCGGCATCGGCTGCTCGTCCAAAAGCCCCGCCTACTTCCTCAACCGCGCGCATGCTTTCAACGGAGTGCATGGGCGGATGGCCGCCATCTCCACCGGCGCCATACTGGCTAACCACACTATGACGACGATTGGCGTCTCTGGCGACGGCGACACGGCCTCGATCGGCATGGGCCAGTTCGTTCACCTGATGCGCCGCAATCTGCCGATGATCTACATCATCGAGGACAACGGCGTCTACGGATTGACCAAAGGGCAGTTCTCGGCTACCGCCGATCTCGGCTCCAGGCTCAAGACCGGCGTGGTCAACGATCTGCCCGGCATCGACACCTGCGCCCTGGCCATCCAGTTGGGCGCTACTTTTGTGGGCCGGTCATTTTCCGGCGACAAGAAGCAGTTGCTCTCGATGCTCAAGGCCGCCATCGCCCACAAGGGCACGGTGATGCTGGACGTGATCAGCCCCTGCGTCACCTTCAACGACCACGAAGGCTCGACCAAGAGTTACAAATTCATGCAGGAGAATGACGAGCCGATCAACGAGATTGGCTTCGTGGCCAGCTTCGATGAGATTGAAGTCGATTACGACTCCGGCCAGGTCTACGAAGTGGAGATGCACGACGGCTCGAATCTGCGCCTGCGCAAGCTGCGCGAGGACTACGACCCCACCGACAAGGCCAACGCCGTGCGCACGCTGATGGAGGCGCAGGAGAACGACGAAATTCTCACCGGCGTCTTTTACATCAACACCGAGCATCCCACCTTCATCGATCTGCTCAACGTTGTCGATGAGCCGCTGGCCACGCTGCCCGAGTCCGTCACCCGCCCGCCGAAAGCCGCCTTCGATATTTTGATGGCCGCGCTCAAGTAACACGGCCACTGCCAACCAGCCCGACAGAAAAGCCCCGCAGTTCGTGGGGCTTTTCTGTTGGGGAGGCACCCGAATCCGGGGCGGGCCTGAATAGCAACTGGTGGCGCAAAACTATGACTTGACTACTATTTACACCGTCCGATATGATTCTCCCGCTCTTTCATTCTGCTTTTTTGAAGGAGTCTCTGCCTGGGACCGATTGCTTCGGTCCTTTCCGTTTTCACTCAACCCTCGCTTCCGGTTGCCTCACAGTGGGTAACCGCTAGCAGAAAGATCATGGAGGAACGAGAGATGAAGAAGATGCAAACTGCGGTGCTGGCTTTGACCGCGGCAACCGGAATGGCCCTGATGGGTGCGAGCTCAGCACAAGCCGCTGAGAAGCCCGCGCAAGTTACACCAGCAAAACAGAAGGCGCCTGTGCCGTTGAAACATAGAACGGCAAAGATGGTTGTCGATCCAGCCGACGTCACTGTTGACGAACACGGCAACGTGATGATCAAGGACCCGGACTTGGCCAAGGCAGTCCTGAAACTACAGGGAGTCAAGGGCGCCAATATGGACGGTCTATGCTGCGGTGGATGCGGTTGCAGCGGAAAGCTCGCCGGATCGAACGTGGAATAGTGAATGGATTTCTGAGCAGGTATCCGGCGGCAGCAGTATTTTCGAATCAATGCGCCGCCTGACGGTGTCGCGGAGAGCGCCGGATTCCTGCTCGGTATCTTGTATTCACGAGCGCCAGCCTGTTTTCATAGAGTTTCTATAATTGGTTTGATAGGATTTGCCGGGAGATGCAATGGCTCGAAAACTGACAGCGGCGGCTCGGAAAGAGAAACTTACCTCTCTGCTTTCCAATGAGTTTCTGGGACTCACGATCTTCCCCACAGAGGCGTGTAACTTTCGCTGCACCTACTGTTACGAGGACCACGCGCCGGAGAGAATGAGTGACGGAACGATATCGGCTCTTAAAGAGTTTTTGCGCAGGCGAATGCCAACTCTGAATCAGGTGCATATCTCCTGGTTTGGCGGCGAACCTCTGCTTGCCAAGGACATCATGCTGGATATATGTGGATTCATCCAGCATGAGATGGCCGGGCGAACGGATATTTCCTTTGCTTCCGCCGCCACTACCAACGGCTACCTGTTAGATTCCACGCTGCTGCACACTCTGTTTGAGGCCGGGGTCACCGACTACCAAATCTCTTTGGATGGCCCGCCGGAGATTCATAATCGGAGCCGGGTTCGCGCCGATGGCTCGGGGACATTCGATCGGATATGGTCGAACCTGATGACCATTCGCGATAGCAAATTGCCGGTCAATGTTCTTCTGCGTGTTCATATCGATGCCGATACGAGATTCCAGATGGAACCGCTGCTGGAGTTGCTGCGCAAGGAGCTGATTCACGATGATCGCTTCTCGGTATTCTTTCGAGTCGTGAGCAAGCTGGGAGGCGAGAACGATCACTTGCTCAATCCAATCTCGGAAGCAGACGAACCGGCAGTGGTGGCTGAGCTGGAAGGCGCGCTTGGCAGGGGCCATTTCAAGCGCAAGAGCGACTACAAAATCTGTAATGCAGCCCATGCAAATAAACTCATCATCCGCGCCAACGGCGATATCGCAAAGTGCACATTGGCGCTTTACGATGAACGCAACAAGGTGGGGTCGCTGCGTCCCGATGGGACTCTGGAGATGATTCCCGCGCGACTGACGCCCTGGATACGGGGAATCGCAAACCTCGATCCCCAGGTATTGTCCTGTCCATGGCGCGGCTTCCCGGAGAGCAATCTCGATTCTCCACGGGGCGCAACCGCGCCCAGCACCTGCGCAATTCCTGCCGCTGGCAGCACGCAGGAACTGGTTCAACTAGACGCAAGGTAGACTAGTCAGTTTCTCGCTCAGTGCGCCGGGGTGACCTTCACGCCCAGGGCGGTCAGCTTGGCGTGCGCTTGCGCGGCTTCGGGAGTTTGCGGATGGCGCTTGATAAGCGAGCGCAGTTCGTTGATGCCCGCCTGCTTCTGGTCCATCTGCAATTGCGCCAGACCTTTGTGCAGTTGCGCGGCTGGAGCCTTTGAGTTGCCGGGAAAGCCCTCGAGCACGGCGTTGTAGGCCTTCACAGCGTTTTCGTAACTCTTTTGCCTATAGGCGATTTCGCCCACATAAAACTGCGCCGTGCCGGCCAGATCGTCCGCGGGATAGTACTGAATCACGTCCTGGAATTCGCCGCCAGCTACCTCGTACTTGGCCGCGTTGTAGTCGCGCACGCCGGCCTGGAAGGTCTCCTTGAGCGGCGGGGCCTGCACTGCGGAAGCAGCAGGAACGGGCGCAGGAGAGCCTGCACCGGCTGCCGGGGCCGCGCTGCCGGCGGCTGGAGCCTGTGATGGATTCTGAATGTTCTGCAACTGCGTCTGCAAATCCTGGATCGACTTATCCAGTTTATTGATGCGCGCCTTCAGCTCGTCCACGGAATCATTCAGCGACTGCACCTGGCCCGAGGAGGTGTCGAGCTTGGTGTTGGTCGCCTCGTTCTGCGCGGCGAGGTTCTTCTGCAGCGCGGTGACAGCCGCGTTCATCTGCGTGGCGTTGTCGGCGGTCTGCTGCGCCAGGTTCTGCAACACCGCAAAGCCCTTGTCCATGGTGGACTGGAGCCGTTGCACGCTGTCCAGCAGTTGCTGCATCTGCGACTGCATCTCGATGATCTCTTTGGAAGTGGCGTGCGCCGGCAGAGGCGCGATTAGCAGAAGCGCGGCAACGGCGGCCGCTGCCACAATACGATTGCGAAGTGCACTTGTTCTCTTCATGATTCTCCAATTTCAGTTGTCAGTGGTCAGTCGTCAGTGAACAGTCGGCATCTTGGGACAGCCCCCGTCTACTGTTCACGGAGAACTAAAAACTGACAACTGATCACTGACCACTGTGTTTTACTGTTCCAACGTAAATCCTGCGCGGCGATTCTGCTGCCAGCACTCCTCAGTCGACTCCGAGCAGAAGGGCTTCTCCTTGCCGTAGCTGACCACACGAATGCGATTGGGCGCGACGCCCGCGGTCACCAGGGCGCTCTTGGCCGCGTCGGCCCGGCTCTGGCCCAGCGCCAGATTGTACTCATTCGAGCCGCGCTCGTCGCAGTAGCCGCCGATGACCACCTTCACCGTGGGATGACTCACCAGGTAAGAAGCGTCGCGCGAGAGCGTGGCCTGTGCATCGCCGCGCAGATCGTAGGTGTCGTAGTCGTAGAAGATGTCCTGCACACTGGCCTTAAACTCCTCTTCCGCGCTCATCGTGGTAGTGGGCACCACCACAGCCGGCGGCCCATTCACCGATACCTGCGCGCTAGCCTCGGTCGTGCCGCCATCGCCGCGAGCCACCAGGTGATAGGTCGTCGATTCCGCCGGAGTCACGGTCTTCACGCCGCTGGTGGGCACGTCGCCGATGCCGTCAATCGAGACTGATGTGGCCTCGGTCGTGCGCCAGCTCAACTGCACCTGGTCGCCGGCGGAGATCACCCCGGGCGTCGCGCTGATCTGCGCGGTGGGCGCGGGCACAGAGACCACTGGGGCCGACTCCTCGGGAGGAAGGTGATGCTTCGGCTTGTTGTTGCCGCAACCCGATATTGTGATCGATGCTACCAGAAGGACAACAAACGCAAAGGTGGGATTGAATCTGTTCATTGAAATACTCCTTCCGCGAAATCACGCCGCGCAATCACGCGTGTATTAAAAAGTGATTCGCCTCAACCCCAGCAAGGGTCAGGCAACGTATTCATCATAGTGCAGAAGACCGGCACGCTTCACGCGGCGAGTCTTGCCGCCAACTACTTCCAACTCCAGTTGGGCATGAAGTTGTTGCCCGAATGCGTCAACTGATGCTGCTCGGTTCCGTCGGCCAGCATCGACCAGATCTCAGTGTGCTTTCCCATCTCCCGCTCGAAGACGATGTGCCGCCCGTCTGGCGCCCAGGATGGAAAATCGTTGACGCCAGCCTGGTGAGTCAGTTGCAGCCAGCGCTTGCTGGCAATATCCATCACGTAGATATCCCTGCCGCCGGGCGCGCCTGGACCGTACTTTCGATCCCAGGCGAAGGTCAAAAACTGCCCGCTGGGCGACCAGGAGGGCGAGACGGCGTAGCCGGAATCGGTCATGCGCTGCATATTTGCTCCGTCCTGATCCATGGTGTAAATCTGCGGCTCGCCGGTGCGCCCGCCTGCCCATGCAATTTGCGCGCCGGTGCGCGGGTTCCATGTGGGCGCGATGTTAGGCCCGTGGAGCGAGGTAACACTGTGCACATTGGCTCCGCTTGCATCCGCGACCCAGATCTCGGAATCGCCCGAGCGCGAAGAAGAGAAGGCGATCTTGGTTCCGTCGCTGGACCAGGCCGGAGATTGGTTGCTTCCCCCGGCCGTGCCCGCGGGAAAATTGACCAGCCGTCCGAGTTCCAAAGAGTACATCTGGATGGCCCATCCCTCGCGGCCCAGCGAAGCGAAGGCGATGCGCGAGTTGTCCGGCGCGATACGCGGCGAGAGGGAGGTCGAGCCCAGACGCGTAACCTGATGCTGATTCTGCCCATCGTAGTCCATCGCCCAAATCTCTTTGCTCCCGCTGCGTGAGCTGACGAAGTAAATCTTTGTTTCGGAGATGCCATTGATGCCGCCGCCGAGCCGCAGAATAATCTCATCGGCAAAGCGATGCGCGACGGTCCGGGCCAAATCCAGGCTGGCATCTTCGTTGTACTGCTTGCCCAGGATCTTAGGATTGGCAGTGTTGCGCGCGTCGTCGAGCCAGCCGTAGACGGCCAGCCGCCCGTTGACCACCGAGAGCGCGCCGAAGGCCACCATCGCCGCGCTGGCCGGCGCCGCAGACCACTGCGGCAAGTTGATCTCCTGCGGCGAGCCGGGCGTAACTTGCGGCGACAAACTCTTTGACACGATGTCAAAGATACCGGCGTTGGCAAGATCGCCGTAGAGCGTAAAGTCAAAGGCTGTCTTCAACGCCGCCGTTTGCGGATCGCCTCCCACCGGTTTGAAGTCGGCCACGGCAATCCGAATGCGGTCATTGCCGAGGCTCGAGCCGGTATGAATCCAGTCTTGAGCCGCCGCGGGAATCACTGCCATGGTTGCCAAAACAACCAGTGAAAAGGGGGAAAAACGGGAATGTGCCATCATACGGTGCGCAATCCTTCCTCGAAAAATCTGTACGGCCTCTTCGCGGACGCAGTCTCTTCCACACCATTATTTTACGTCCGCGGAATCAGATTGCCCCGTTCAATTTAATATTCGCAATAGTAAGACGTCATCACTGTGCTCTGGTTATATTGCGCGGGCAGCGCGCCAAAGGTGTCTACACGCTGCGCGGCACGCTTGCATGCGCTGTCCAGAGTCGGGCTGCCGCTGGACTGGCTCATCTGCACATTACTTACGCTGCCGTCGCGATGAATGGCAAACTGGATAAATGCTCTGGCTCCTTTAGGCGTGTGCGGGTCTACCTCCGCCCTGAACGAACTGGAGGACATCTTGCGATTGATGCCGTCCACGTACCAGGCAAATAGGCTGCCGAAGCTGCTGTCACTGACCGTGGTTTGCCCGCTTGTGAAGCCCTGCGGCTGCACGGCGCGCGCTATCGACGAACCCGCTTGTTCTCCATACTGAGCTCGGTTGTCCGCTTGCGGCTGATGCTGCGGCGTCTTGACTGTGCTCTTCGGTTGCGGCTTCTTCTGCTTGCCGGCAATGTCAATCGCGTTCTCGTCCACTGCCTGTTTGGCCTTGGGCGCAGCCTCGGCTGGAGCCTGGCTGGGCGTATCGGTGGCCAGCACGTTTTCATTGGGCGGCTGATCGGATGGCAAGGGGAGCGCGGCGGTCAAGCTTACCTGAATGGCGCCGCCGCTACCCGCGCTGCCCCATTGGTTGTGATGAAAGAGTCCGCCCAGAAGGCCATAAACCACGATGCCCGCCGCCAGCGCGCCGTGCAGCAGCAGCGATCCGGCAGCCGGGGCAGCCATCGGCTCCGGCGTCAGTTCCCGCTCCAGTTGCTCTCCGCCTTCCAGCAGACTGTCCATCAATCAGCCTCGTTCATCCGCAGTTAATTCCCACCCGCCGCTTTCAAATCCAGCGGCTGCGTCACAATCGAAATGTTGGTGATGCCCGCCTGCTTCACCGCGTCCATCACGCTGGCGAAGGCCCCAAAGGGAACCCGCTCGTCGGCGCGCAGATAGATCACTCTCTTGGCATCATCCGCGCCCGGATGGCGCAACTTTCGCGCCAGCTCGTGAACATTCACCGGCTGATCGCCCAAAAACACATTCTGATCGCGGTCGATGGTCACCACCAGCCGCTGCTCGGTAATCTCCTTGACCGTCCGCGTCTTGGGCACGGCCACTTCGATGCCGGACTGCAAGACAGGTGCGGAGATCATGAAGATCACCAGCAGCACCAGCACCACGTCCACCAGCGGCGTGATGTTGATCTCCGCCAGCGAGCTGCGCGTCTGTCCATTACTACTTGTAAACGCCACTGTCCACCTCGCGAGTGGGTTCAGGCCCAGCCGTCCGCTGAGGAGCTGGACGCGCCGGAATCTCATCCAGCGAGTTCAGCAGCTCCCGGCAAAAATCGTCGGTGGCCGCGGCAAAGACCCTGATCCGCGCTGAGAACTGGTTGTAAGCCACCAGCGCCGGAATCGCCACAAAGAGGCCCGCAGCCGTAGTAATGAGCGCCTCGCTGATGCCCGGCGCCACCGCCCGCAGCGTTGCCGATCCCGCCGCGCCCAGCCCGTGAAAGGCGTCCACAATTCCCATCACCGTGCCGAAGAGGCCCACAAACGGGCTGGCTGAAGCAATGGTCGCCAGCCACGTCATCCGCCGCTCGAGGCTGGTGACCGCTTCGCTCGCCGCCGTCTGCGCCGAGCGCTCCAGCGAAGCCAGGTTGCGCGGTGGTCCCGAGCCGCCCGTCTGCCGCTTGTAGGTCTCGTAAACCTCGTCGAAGACCTGCGCCAGCGGGCTGTTGACGCACTGCGTGCTCAGCGTCGCAATCTCCTGCAAGCGGCTTGCCGTGCGGAAACCACGAATAAACCGCCGGCTCTCACGCGTTGCTCTGCGAAAGGACGAGGCCTTGCCCAGAATCACCGTCCACGAGTAGAGGCTGGCGACGAGCAGGAGCGCCAGTACGGCCAGCGCCACCGGTCCGCTGTTCTGCACCATCTCCACCAGCGCGCTCGAAGCCTGGGGCAGCGTCGTTCCCGGCCCCGCGCCGTCAGCCGGCAGTTGAAACAAGAAAGCTGCAATCAAAATCGGCATTCACCTCACCCTTCAACGGTAGCAGACGAAGTTCCGCCTTCCAAGTTATCGATCTGGTGCACCCGCGTGCTTTTCACTGCCATCCCCAAACCACAGGTGTGGCCCATCGTGCTATGCTGCGCTCGGATTCCCGTTGCGGCTTTTGCGCGCTTTCAGCAAGAGTCTGCCACAAAGTCTGGGTGCCCAACCCTCGCCGCGTCTTTGTTTTTGCGGCTAGGGTGGGATACCTTAAACCTCAACTGGCTCCATTCATCAGGAGCCTGAAAAAACCGGAATACGGACCCCGCCATGCTCGTCGAACTGCGCGCTGAAAACTACGCCGTCATCGATCACGCCATCGCCTCCTTTGGCCCTGGACTCAACCTGCTGACCGGCGAGACCGGCGCGGGCAAATCCATCCTCGTCGATGCGCTGGCCCTTCTCATGGGCGGCAAATCCTCTGTCGATGTCGTCCGCCATGGGGCTGACAAGGCCGTCGTTTCTTGCGTCTTCGAGTCCACGCACAACGCCGAGACCATCCTGGAAGAGAACGGCATCGACTCCGGCGGCAACGACGTGATTCTCCGCCGTGAGATTCTCTCGACAGGCAAAGGCCGGGTCTTCGTCAACAACCAGCCCGCCACCGTCGCTGTCCTTCGCCAGCTCGCACCGGAACTTGCTCTCGTTCACGCGCAGAGCGAGAGCCTGAGCAGCTTCGATCAGGGCCAGCAGCGCGCGCTTCTCGACCGCTTCGGCGGCCTGGCGACAGAGAATGTCGCCGAGGCCCACGCCCGCTGGCGCGAAGCCTCGACCAAGCTCGATGACCTTCTCCAGGGCGAACAGGACCGACTGCGCATGGTTGATCTTTGGAGCTACCAGAGCAAGGAGATTGACGCCGCGCATCTCGCCTCCGGCGAAGACGAGGCGCTCGAAACCGAGAAGCGCGTGCTGGCTAACGCCGAAAAACTCTACGCCGCCGCGATGGGAGCCTTTGAGCAGCTTTACGAAGGCGGCGCATCCGCCGAAGCAGCCCTGCGCGCCGCCCTGCGCAACGTCGAGGAGCTGGCCCGCTTTGACGCCCGCTTCACCGACGCCGCACTGCAGCTTGCCTCCGTCCGCGCGACTACTAGCGAAATTGGAGCCAGCCTGCGCGATTATGCTGAGGCCATCAACGCCTCGCCCGAGCGCCTTGCCGAGATCGAAGACCGGCTGGCGCTGCTCGACCGCCTCAAACGCAAGTATGGCAAAACCATCGAAGAAGTGATTGCTTTTGGCGAAGAGGTCGCCCGAAAATTAGCCGAAGTCGAAGACCGCGACGAGATTCTTAAAACTCTTCGCGCCGATCTCGCAGTGGCCGCGAAGGCCTATCAGACAGCGGCCAGCGGCCTTAGCGCCGAGCGCCAAGCCGCCGCCGCCAAGCTCGCCAAACTCGCCGAGGCCCAGATCAACTCCCTCGCCATGAAGGTCAAGTTCGAGGTCGCCGTCACTGCCGCCGCGGAAGAAAACCACTGGACCGCCAACGGCTGGGACACCGTCGAATACCGCATCGCCACCAACCCCGGCGAACCCCTCAAGCCCCTCCATGAAATCGCCTCCGGCGGCGAAATGTCTCGCGTCATGCTCGCCCTCAAAGTCAGCGTCGAGGAAGGTGCCGCCAAGCCCAAGAAGAAACAGCCCACCCCTCGCACCCTGGTCTTCGACGAGATCGACATCGGCATCGGAGGCCGCGCCGCCGAGGCCGTCGGCCAAAAGCTGAAATCCCTCAGCCGCGGCCAGCAGGTCCTCTGCGTCACCCACCTGCCCCAGATCGCCGCCTTCGCCGACCAGCACTTCCTCATCGACAAGCGCGAATCCGACGGCCGCACTAGGATCAAGGTGAGCCTCCTCGACGACCAAGCCCGCACCCAGGAGGTAGCCCGCATGGTCTCCGGCGCAAAGGTCACCGAAACCAGCCTCCAGCACGCCGCGCAGATGATCGCAGGGAGCCGGTGATCACCAGGACCGATGCAGAATGCACTCATGGAATTGGTTTGGAATTAGGGATGCTTGATTTTCCACCAGAGAACGATGCAGCCTGCAATCGCGAGGAAGCAGTAAGACAGGACGTTGGCTACCCATACTGTGTGGGTGCTGCGCCGATCGCTTCGCAGCCAGCGAAACCGACTGAGCAGAATACCTTCGACAAACGCAGATAGCTGAAAGGCCGGGACGAGCAAGATAACAAAGGCTGCCAGAATCTCCCAATCGGCCCCGTATCCCGGTGTTGGCCATGCGGCTGTGAGGATCATGATGAACACAGCCGAGTGCGTCTGATTCAGGAAATCCGTCGACTGGAACTGCAACGAGACCAGAAGGATCCAGATCAATGGGTAACCCAGCAGCATCGACAGAGTATTTGTGACCGTCGTGGCGATGATTGTATTCCGCCACTGCGTGCGAAGGCTCCGCTGGATATAAAAAGCCTCGATTGCAATCACTGGAACCAGAAAGAGCAAAATAAGCGGATAGGTCACTGGCAGCATGGGTACGCCCGCGTCTGCGTATGCTGTAGCCGGGGACAACAACACTGCAATGACAAGCAGACTGCTGAATTTGACTTTGCGAACAGTAGTGGGAGCCTGGCCCTGGATGATACGCAGGTTGCCCCATCACTCGCTAGTGAGACCTTGGATTCGATCTCCCTCCGCACAAACATCCTCGGGAGAATTTCCTTCCAATCTACGCAAAATGCGTTTATAATTACTCATTATGCGTAAACGCAACCCCCTCGACGCGCTCTTTCCGGAGATTCGGGCCGGTGTGCTTTCCGCAACCCTGCTCCAGCCGGAGCGTTGGTGGTTCATGACGGAGTTGGCGCGCCATTTGGAGACAACGCCCTCCAGCTTACAGCGCGAACTGGAATCGCTGGTGGATGCCGGATTGCTTGAGCGCCGGCAGGATGGCCGCCGCAGCTACTTTCGAGCAAACTCCGCCTCGCCGCTCTTTGCCGACCTGCGCGGCATGATCGATAAGACCAGCGGAGTTGTACCCGCTATTAAGGCGGCCCTCAAGACCTTCGGTAGCCGTATTGAGCTGGCTTTCCTTTATGGGTCTGTTGCCCGCGGAGAAGAGCACTCTGCCAGCGATGTGGATTTGGCCATTGTCGGCACTCTGCGCCAGATCGACCTCCTGCCGGCCTTGCGGAAGCTGGAAGCCCGTTTCCATCGCGAAGTGA
>JBEKDX010000034.1:0-18280 GCA_050014135.1 Occallatibacter sp. | reverse complement strand
ACTCCTCATCGCTCACATCGCTCGGATACCCGATCCGATACTGCTTCTGCATGCGCCCATGCTGCCCGATGTGCGGCACCGTTCATAACTTTTTCATTCCACGGGAATAAAGCTTATAACAGCCTCTAGCCGCAAAAACAAAGACGCGGCGAGGGTGTGGCACCCAGATTGATATATGAAGGAAAGTTGAGTGATTCTCACTGCGCCCGCAACCGCCTGATTCGATAAAAAATCGTCAATCCCGTCACGCTGCCGCAAGTCAGAAAGCTTGCTCCCATGCCCAATACCATGGCGAGATCGTGTTCATAGAGTCCGTGCACGACGCTGATCACTTGCAGCGCGCAGAAGCCGCCAAAGGTCACCAGCGAAATCCCCTCATCTGTCTTCTTCCGCCAGACAGCCATAGCTTGCGGCACAAACAGCAATGCATTACCCAGCAAACCCAAGCCGAAGATCACGGCGACAATTTCTTTCATATTCAGACCTCACGCATCTATCCTCTCATTCCCGATCAAGCCGGTCTTTGCTCCGCGCCTGTAGAATGTTGCAAGCGTATTGTCAGGTACAACAAATGACTTACTTCGACCAAGTCTCTGAAGCCGCCGCGTTTCTGCGGGCCATGCTGGGTCCATTCATAGCCCGCATCGGCATCGTCCTCGGCTCCGGCCTCGGCGCCGTCGCCAAAACAGTCACCGAGCCAGTCGTAATCCCCTACGCTGAGATTCCGCACTTTCCCCGTTCCACCGTCGCCGGCCACACTGGCCGCATCGTCGCCGGACTGATGGCGGAGATTCCGGTCATCGTGATGCAGGGCCGCGTGCATTACTACGAGGGCTACACGCCTCAGCAGGTCACCTTTCCTATGCGCGCTCTGGGCGCGCTCGGGGTTCAATCGGTGGTGCTGACCAACGCCGCCGGCGGCATCCACGAGAGCTACCGCGTCGGCCAGTTGGTCGCGTTGGCCGACCACATCAACCTGATGGGCTGGAATCCGCTCATCGGCCCCAACGAGCCGCGCTTCGCCCTCCAGCAGGAGGGCCAGCACTTACCTGTTTCCGCGCTTCGTTTTATCGACATGACCGAGGCCTACTCCAAGCGGCTGCGCGCGCTGGCAAAAGAGGCCGCAGCCGAAGAGGGATTCACGCTCGACGAGGGCATCTATCTAGCCGTCAGCGGACCCAGCTACGAGACTCCCGCCGAGATTCGCGCCTTCCGTACCATGGGCGCAACACTGGTCGGTATGTCCACCGTTCCTGAGACCATCGTCGCCCGCCACATGGGTATCGAAGTGCTCGCCCTATCCTGCGTCACCAATCTCGCCGCCGGACTGAGCGCAACGCCTCTCCACCACGAGGAGGTCTTCGCCGCCGGACGCAAGATCGAGCACCAGCTCGTCCAGCTCCTCCAGCGGCTTGTGCCTCAGATCGCAGCGAGTCTGGAGCCAAAGCCATGAACCAGTCCGAGCAGATTGAGGCAGCTTATTCTGTTTCCCGGATTGAAAAACACTAATTCTTGCTGCCCATATTGGTTCGTTTACCAAAGTTTCATTTAAGAACTATCAAGAATTCTTAATTCTGCCGATAACCTAGAGATGATGACTAAATCCCTGCAATCGATCAAGCAAAAGCTCGCCGACTGGCTACTCCAGGGCGTCTCGCCCCAACGGCTGGCTCTGACGATTGCCCTCGGACTCGCTATCGGCTGCATCCCGTTCTTCGGCGTAGCCTCGGCCTTGTGCATTGTCGTGGCTCTCGTCCTGCGGCTCAACTATCCTGTCATCCAGACAGTCAATCTGGCAATGATGCCGCTGCAGGTAACGCTGATTCTTCCCTTTATGCGCCTGGGCGAGCGCCTCTTCGGCCTTGGCTCCAGCCGCGCCATCCAGGTTGGATCGTTGTTGCACACCTCGCCATCCCTGCTGATTTCGCAGTTGAGCGGACTGGCCGGCCATGCGGTGATGGCATGGCTGCTGATCGCCATCCCCTCCGTGATGCTGATGACCACGATGCTGACCATGATGCTGCGCCGTGTTCCTGCAATGGCCGAGGCTGAGGCTGGCGACTGATTCAGGCATCATAAAATCGGCCACAATCCTCTCTTCGCAGGTATCGTGTCCGGAGGCACAGGTCTAAGCCATGTATTGCTGGTCGCTCACCTGCTCCATCCAATCGACAGTTTTGCCATCGAGCTTCTCCTGGATGGCGAAATGCGTCATCGCTGTCTTCGGAGCAGCCCCGTGCCAGTGCTTCTCTCCCGGCGCAAACCAGATTACGTCTCCCGGATGGATCTCCTCGATTGCGCCGCCCCAGCGCTGCGCGCGTCCGCATCCCGAGATGACGACCAGAGTCTGCCCGAGCGGATGCGTATGCCATGCCGTGCGTGCGCCAGCTTCAAAAGTGACGTTGGCGCCAACAAAACGTGCGGGAGCGGGTGAGTCAAACAACATTTCGACACGCACCGTACCCGTGAAGTAATCTGCCGGTCCTTTGCCCGAAGACACGGTGCCGATTCGTTTGATCTCCATTCTGAGTCTCCTCGCGCCGAATCTTGCAATCAAATCGCCTGACCGCTTGATGTGATTGTCCGGTTCGGTGCTTCCACACCGCTTTCCTCGTTTCACCAGAAGAGATGCCTTCTAGCGGCCGGTCAACTGATCCAGTTTCTCCGGGTAGCGAGCGCCTTGCACACTGACCTTCGCCGCCGCGCTTTCGATCTCGCGCAAGTCATCGGGGGAGAGTTCCAAAGCAACCGCTCCGATGTTCTCTTCCAGCCGATGCAGCTTCGTTGTGCCGGGGATGGGCACAATCCATGGCTTCTGCGCCAGTAGCCAGGCAAGCGCAATCTGAGCGTTGGTTACGCCTTTCTGCGCGGCGATTTTGCCCAGCACATCCACCAATTTCTGATTGGCCTTGCGATTCTCCACTGAAAAGCGCGGAACACTGTTGCGGAAGTCGGTGCTATCGAAAACGGTATTCTGGTTGATTGCACCCGTCAGAAAGCCTTTACCGAGTGGACTGAATGGAACAAATCCAATGCCAAGTTCATCAAGTGTTGGCAGGATCTCTTTCTCCGGCTCACGCCACCACAGCGAGTATTCGCTTTGCAGCGCCGCGACAGACTGTACGGCATGAGCGCGCCGTATTGACTGAACACCTGCCTCAGACATGCCGAAGTGCTTAACCTTTCCCTGCCCTATGAGTTCCTTCACTGTTCCGGCAACATCTTCGATCGGCACATTCGGGTCAACTCGATGCTGATAGAGCAAATCAATTACATCGGTCTTCAGCCGCTTCAGGGCGGCCTCGGTCATATTACGGATGTTCTCTGGCTTGCTATCCAAACCCTTGCCGGTCAATCCGCCCGGAAAGCCGAACTTGGTGGCGATGACCACCTTGTCGCGGAACGGCGCGAGAGCTTCGCCAAGGAGTTCTTCGTTAAGAAAGGGACCGTAGGCCTCTGCTGTATCAAAGAATGTGATGCCTCCTTCGTAGGCTGCTCGAATGAGTTTGATCGCCTTTTCTTTCTCTGTTGCCGGGCCGTAGCCAAAACTCAAACCCATGCAACCAAGCCCCAAAGCAGAAACCTCCAGGCCGCTCCTTCCCAATTGACGTTTTTGCATCGTCCCCCCTTTTGTATGTGATGAACCGAACCAACTCGCGCCGAATCCTTGCACTTGTTATCCGGTTATTCCGCTTTGAGTGAAGCCATATCGATGGAGAAGCGATACTTCACATCCGACTTCACCATTCTCTCGTAAGCTTCGTTTACCTTTTGGATGGGAATGACCTCAACGTCGGAGGTGATCTTGTGCTGTCCGCAGAAATCGAGCATCTCCTGGGTCTCCGGGATGCCGCCTATTGGAGAACCGGAGAAGCTGCGGCGGCCCATGATCAGGCTGAAGGCGGATACCGGGAGTGGCTTCTCCGGTGCTCCGACCAACGTGATGTTGCCGTCGATACCCAGCAGATTGATGTAGGCGTTGATGTCATGATCGGCGGCGACGGCATCAAGGATGAAGTCGAAGCTGGCAGCGTGTTTCTGCATCTGATTGGCGTCGCGGGAGAGGACGACCTCATCCGCGCCGAGGCGAAGCGCATCTTCCTTTTTGCTGGCTGAAGTCGTGAAGACTACCGTGTGGGCTCCAAGAGCATGAGCAAACTTCACGCCCATGTGGCCCAATCCGCCGAGGCCGACGACGCCAACCTTCTTGCCCTTGGTGACGCCCCAATGGCGCATCGGCGAATAAGTGGTGATTCCGGCGCACAACAGCGGCGCGGCCCCAGCAAGGTCAAGATTCGCGGGCACGCGCAGGACAAATCGCTGATCGACGACAATGCTCTCCGAATAGCCGCCGTAGGTAACTTTGCCCAGGTGCTTGTCGGGCGCATTGTAAGTAAAGATCGCCTTGCGGCAGAACTGTTCCAGACCGGCCTTGCACGCGGGGCAGGAGCCGTCGGAGTCCACAAGGCAGCCAACCGCAGCAAGATCGCCTGGTTTGAAGTTGGAAACCGCCGGGCCAACCTTGGTGATGCGGCCGACGATCTCGTGGCCGGGAACGCAAGGGTAGACGGTCGGCATAAAATTGCTCCACTCATTGCGAACCTGGTGAAGATCAGAGTGGCAGATGCCGCAGAACAGAATTTCAATCTGTACGTCAGTTTCTGTCGGCTCGCGCCGCTTGATCGTGGTGGAAGCAAGCCGCGCAGTTGCGCTGGCAGCAGAGTATGCTTTGGCGTTGAACATCATCTCACCTCTTGGCCTTCTCGGCTGATAATTGGAGGGGCAGAGGCAAACAGCCTCGCCCCTCACTTCCAATCAATAGGCCGGGACCTTTTTCGAACGGCGCCCCGATCCTTTCCTTTGATTGTCTATTACTGTCAAACGATGAAAATTTTGCGCATCGGCGGCTGACTTGGAATCTGTCTAAATACAATCCCTTGAATGGTACGGGCTTCCCCCCGTACATTGAGAATCGATTTTGATCTCCGGCTTTAGCCGCCCAGGGTTTTTCCGGCCCCCGCCTTACTTCCCCGCGTAAGGATCAACCACCGGCTTGGCGCTCTCCAGCCATGCTGTGTAAATCATATCGCGCAACATACTGGCTCCCGCGGCCAGCCGCTCAGCGGTAAACTCCCGCGACTCTGCCGTTCCCGCGCCAATAAATCCTCCCGCCTTATCGAGTTGGTAGACCCTTTCCACGTAAGTCTTGGTGTTGCGTAGATAGGCCACGTACGCGTCGAAAAGATCGCCGTCGATAGCCTTCGCCGGCGTCATCTTGGCACGCACCTCGGGCTCGCGCAGGTTGGCATCCACGAACGGCCCTTCAAACTGCCAATGAATCTTGTGGCCCGTCGTATAGCCGTTGGGATTCGGCCCGGTCCAGCCGTTGTATTGGATAGTGGTGTGCAGCGGCTGCGATCCGTCGCCCACATAATGGCCCAGCCAGCCAGCGTAAAACAGGATTGCCTCCTCGACGGGGCGGGTTTCCTGCTTGGCCGCGGTCAGGTTGCGATACTCGCGCATGGCAGCCTTCAGCCGCTCCCAGACCTCATCGGTCTCCCACGGTTGCAGGCCAATAGTCTTCGGGTCCTGGTGTGCCGCGTAGGCGCTTGCCTCAAACTCGAAGCGCCGATGCGGCAATGGACCCAGCGCATCGGCCAATTCCATGTCGATGAAGTGCTCGGGAGCCTGTGCAGCCGCCAACTCCGGCTCGGCCGGCGAGCGCCAGCGATCCGGCTCGGGACCCAGGTACTCGATCTCGGCAATCGCCTCGGGCGAGCGCAGAAAGGCCGGAACATCGGCGGGCAGAGAGCTGGCCGCCAGCCGGTTCACCAGCCGATGACCGCTATTGCCCCAGGCGTGAGCCGCGGGCGGCTGAGCCAAAACGCAAACCAGCCCGGCGGCGGCCACACCAGCAAGAAACAGTCGAGAGGAATCAGGTAGAAATCGCATAGCGCCAGTATAAGTCCGCTACGGAGATCATCGATTGAATTTCCTGTTTAAGTCTTCATCGTGGGTGCCCCACCCGCGCCGCGTAATTGTTTTTGCGGCTAGTGTCCTGAGTCTAAAGTTCGCACAACAAATACACTGTCATCCTGAGCGAAGTTTGGTGCGTTCTTTGCGCCAAACGTAGTCGAAGGACCTGCGGTTGTTCTTCGCAATGGTTGCAATAAACTTCAGACTCAGGACACTTGGGTGGGACTTTTCATCAGTTTTCATCCGTAAAGATCGCCTCGATCGTCGTCTCGAACAAACGCGCCACTTTGAAGGCCAGCGGCAAGCTCGGGTCGAACTTGCCCGTCTCGATGGCGTTGACTGACTGGCGCGAGACCTCCAGCCGCTCAGCCAGATCGGCCTGCGACCACTCCCGTTCCGCACGCATCACACGCAATCGGTTTTTCATTTGTACCTCGCTTGATTCAGCCCGTGTGCGATGCCGAAGAAGATGCAAAAGATCGGATAGATCCACGTCGGGTCCAAGTGCCGCAAGTGAACGAAGTTCTCCAGCGAACCCCACACGATCGTCACCGAAAGCGTCGCCCCGATCCCCCAGAGCAGCGCCAGTTCTCCGGAATGCCGCTGGAATTCGTCCCTCTCTTCGGCCAGGTACATACCAAAGGCCGCAATTTGCCCGATGATGGCGAGCGCCGGAAGGACGGCCAGCAGCCAGGCCACAGGGCCGGTTGGGCGGAAGTGGACAAATATTACGACCGCTAGAGCAAGAAACACAGCGTACAGCACCATCGATACAACAAAGCGAACGATGTAACGACGGACCGCAGGACTATTGGATTTGCATAGCATGATTAGTCTCCTTTACCTTAAGACAACTAAACTTTACATTATGAATCAAGGTATGTCAAGTGTTATTGACAATTTTTTGTCGAGTGACCCAGCATTCTGCGGGAGAAGCGGTATGGCTCAAGCCTCAGTTCCCGTCGATACCGCCTTCACACTGGAAAAGGCGGCATCGACCCTGCTCGTGACTCACAAACTTGACCGCATTAGCTTATGGCGCCAGCCTTGGTAGCCGCTTCCACCTCGATCAGCTTGCCGACCGTCAGGTCATAGATGCATCCGTGGATGGCAATCGAAGGGGGAATCAGCGGGTGGCTGCGGATGCGAAGTACATCATCGATGACCGCTTGCTCCCGGTCAGCGATGGGCAGCCACTCAATGAATTCGCCGGCCCGCGAGCCCGGTACTAGCGACCCATCTCCGATGCCGGAATCGCGAAAGCCGTCCGCAGTCAACTGCGCCGGCTCCAGGCTGTTCGCGAGCAGGCCGCGCATCTCTTCGTTGGTAAAGTATTCCATGGCGCAGCAGGTGTGATGCATGACAATAAACTCGCGCGCGCCGAGCAGTTTGTAGCAGATGATCAGCGTGCGGATCGCGTCATCGCTGGCGCGTCCGCCGGCATTGCGGATGATATGCGCCTCGCCATCGGCAAGTCCGGCGTTTTTGATCGGATCGAGCCGCGCGTCCATGCAGGTAAGCACGGCGTAAGGCCGGGCGCGAGGTAGCGCAAGATTGGAATCCCCCTCAAACAACGCACTGTACTTCTTGTTTGCTGTGACGGCCTCGCCCGGAATACTGCTCATTGATTCTCCTGTTTGTTTGGATGAGGCTACAGCATTTTTCGATTCTGCTCTTTCCAGGGTTGGCCCGGTGCCCCGGCTCCCGATTATCAGACCTGGGATACGTTGAACTCCTAGTGCGGATTCACACGGTCAGTGTGTAGGGACCGCTTTTGCTTGAACTTCCCGAAATTCACCACCAATGCACTAAACTCAAATCGTGGGCTTTCAAGATTTTCTCGGCAACCCGGCCACCGTCACTCGCCTGCGCGAGAGCATCGGCGCGGACCGCTTTCCGCAATCGCTGATCCTGGCGGGCCCAAGCGGCGCGGGAAAATACACGCTGGCGCTGATGCTGGCCCAGGCCGTTAACTGCCTCGAACCCACGGAATCAGACGGCTTGCCCGACTACTGCGGACACTGCTCGAACTGCGCCCGCATCAGTCTCTCGGCCAACCTCGAGGCTCTCGTCGCCGAGGCCGTTGAAGCCCGTGAGCAGTTGCGTGACACCGACAAGCGCGAGACGCGCATTCTCATTCAGACGCACCCCGACCTACTGGTCATTCCTCCCGACCCGCCGCAATTGCTTATCAAGCTGGGCCAGGTGCGTCAGGCGATTCACGTAGCCTACTACCGTCCGCCGGTCGAATCCAAGCGCACCTTTACCATCTTTACTTCTTCGGCTTTTATGAAGGAGGCGGCTAACTCGCTGCTCAAAGTTCTCGAAGAGCCGCCCACGCACACTTCGCTGATTTTACTCACGGAAAATCCGCAGGAGTTATTGCCCACCATCCGCTCCCGCTCCGTTGTACATCGGCTGGGCGCAATTCCCTCTTCCGATCTGGAAGCCCTGCTCGCCCAGCGCCGCCCGCAGCTCAAGTCCACCGATCGCGCTCTCACCGCGCGCCTGGCCGAGGGCGCCGTGGGCCGCGCGCTCACCCTCGACCTCGACGTATATCTCGCCAGCCGCCAGGACGCGCTCATCCTGCTGCGCACCGCGTTGCGTGAACCAGATTACTCCGCCCTCTTTCACGCGACTGAGAGTTATCGCGCCGGCGCCGACGGGCAGGAGAAGACCATCAACCTGCTGCGCGCCCTGGGCAGTCTCATCGAAGACCTGCTGCTGATTGTGGCCGGATCGCCGCAACTTATCCGCAATCTCGACATCGAAGCGGAGCTTACCCGCTTGGGCCAGGGCCTCAGTGTGGATTGGATCGACTCCGCCGCCCAGGCTCTCGTCCAGGTCGAGCAGGGTATGCGCCGCAACCTGCTCCGCTCTCTCTCGTTGGACGCCATGGCCGTCAGCCTGGACCAAGGTTAGAGCGGCCCTCGGGGCAGCAGAGCCGCCTGCTCGTACTATTCTGGATATTGATCAATCATTCCGGATGCTGGACAATGAGGTTCCGCATGCAAGCCGTTCCACCACTCGAACTAGCCCAGCGCCGTCGAATGCGCTACGCAGAACGCAAGTTAAACGAAGCGAAACGCAGACTCGCGCGCGCTGAGCGCGGCATCCTCTATTGGTCCCGGATCGTCGCGGACCTCAAGCACGAAAGAATTCGTGCCGTTCAACCGCCGCTCTGGCCGGAAGAAGAGACCCAAGAAAAACATTGAGCTGGCGCAAGCGAGTGCCCGCGCCAACTCAATTCCGTACTACCGAACTGCCCGTTACTTTGTGTCAGCAGCCTTCAATGCCGCCCAGCGCTTTTTTACTGCTTCCGCAATCCGTTTCCGTCCTTCTGGGGAAATATTTCTCTTCTTTTTCTTGGCCGGTTTCGCTTTGACAGACGCCACAGCCGCTGCCTTCCTGGTTGCAGCCACAATTTTCCTCGGCCTGCCTACTTTTTTCTTCGGCGCAGTCACAGCGCCTCCGCCCAGCAGCGCACGTGCATGCTGTAACTGGACAATCTCGCGATCGATACTTGCCAGAATCTCTGAAATTGCCATGTCTTCTCCCTGATTGATTCAGGCAAATGGTCTATCCGCTGCTTGACACTGAGTTATAACGGTGCCGCAGAGTCACCCACTTGCTCCGTAAATACAATACGCGAATCATAGCTCTTTGTACAAATAAACTTACGCCTTCCTTATCTCACTATCACCGCTGATCCCTATCATGGATTGGAGTATGTGAATGCGGCCATTCATTGCTCCTGTAATGTGAAGAACTTTCGCATTCCGTAACCGCACCGCCAAGTCCGAAAAGAATCTGCCTAAACTATATGCGACCCCGTATCATTCCTCCACATTTATTCGGTACAATCAATTTCAGTCAACGGACGGAAACGATCACTTCAAAGGCGCGATGCGCCCGCGCTGCCGTTTCCGCTTTGGCGCTCTGCATCTGAGCCTCACTTCCCCCAAGGAGGACTTCTGTTTCATGAGCATTGAATCGACTCTGCCCGCCGCCGTCCAACAAGCTGCCATCCCCCATGCCCGCAGCCAGACGCACACCCGCAACCGGACCGCCGTTTCGCCCTTCCGCTTGCCGGGCCAGGAGCAGGAGACCCCCCTGCGCCATGCCGAGCTATTTTACCTGCAAAAGCAGATTCAGGCGCAAACCCCCATGGTCCTCGTGCTCGAAGACGGAGAGACGATCCAAGGCTGCATCGAATGGTACGACCGCAACGTCCTCAAACTCCGCGGCCACACCAAGACGCTGGTCTACAAATCCGCCGTCAAGTATATGTACAAGCTGGGCGACAACGGACAGTAATGGAACTGGGAGTAGGGAAAAAGTATTAGGGGTTAGGGATTATGGATGTGGGATTAGCAAAATGCCGTCCGAATTTTCAGCAAACCCGTGAACTTGCCGCCTTTGTCTACAAACTCAGTTCAAGTGCAATGTTTCCGTCTAATCCCTACTCCCTGCTTTTTTAAGCCGGTCGCGGATCGCCGCGCCAATCCCCTCGGCCGGCGGCAGTGGGCACAGAATTACTGTACAACCCTCGCCGTCCAGCACCCGCAACCCCGCATAAAGCTCTCGCGCCATCTCCTGCGGCGCCGCCCAGCGCCCCCAGCCGAAGACCGCCGCAACCCCAGCCGGCGTTGCCAACTCGGCCGGCAGCATCACGCCCACCCGTTCCCCGTCGAGCGCCAACATCGACTCCGCCATCCGCGCGGCCAACTCGGCTAACTCACCCTTCCCAACGCCTTCGATCAGCATCAGCCGCGCCCTGGGCGCATAATGCCTCAGCCCCACCCCCGGTGAAGGCAGCGCCTCCCGTGGCTCTGCTTCCAGTGCTCCGCGCGCCTGGTAAAGCTCCACCTCCCCGGCACTCTCGCGAATCTGGTCAATCGTCACTGCACCTGGTCGGTAAATCACCATCGGCGTCTGGCAGGGGCCCAGCACCGTAGATTCAACGCCGTGCTCGGTCGGCCCTGCATCCACCACCGCGTCAATCCGCCCATCCAGATCAGCCAGCACATGCGCCGCAGTCGTCGGACTTGTGTGGCCAAAGAGATTCGCGCTCGGCGCAGCCACCGGAACCCCAGTTCGCCGGATCAACTCCAACGCCACCGGATGCGCCGGCATTCGAACCCCCACCAGCGGCCGTCCCGACGTCACCACATCAGGCACGGCTTTCGTCCGCGGCAGCAGCAGCGTCAGCGGTCCCGGCCAGAAGGCTTTCATCAGCCGGCGCGCCGCCTCGGGAACCCGCTCCACCAGCCCATCCAGCATCGCTTCATCGGCCACGTGCACAATCACCGGGTCCCACGCCGGCCTCTGCTTGGCCGCAAAAATCCGCCCCACCGCCGTCGCATCCTGCGCATTCGCGCCCAATCCATACACCGTTTCGGTAGGCAGCGCCACCAATCCCCCGGCGCGCAAAATCTCCGCCGCCTGCTCCAGCGCCTTTTCGGACTCGGTACTCTTCAGATTTGCTGGGTCAACCACCAATCGCAATGTCTTCATCACTATCTATTGTCGCTCAGGGCTGCAGCATTTTCGATTCGGCTGTATACAGAATCCATGCATCCGAATGGTTTTTTCCCCAAGAAAAAGCCACATTCTTCGCGCTTATGATGTCCACAAGTGAAGCGAAAATGCTCTGTTGCGCGAGGAAAATATTATCGTTCTCGCAGCATTGCAGCAATACCTGTACTGGCCTCAACGTCGACTGTTGGCTTCTAGCTGTAAGCTGTAAGCTGTAAGCTGCTTTTACGATGCCCATCGAGACCGAGATCAAATTCCGTGTGGAAGACGTGGCCGCCCTCACCCAGCGCCTCGAGTCCGCTGGCTTCACGCTACAAACACCGCGCGCCTTCGAGTCCAACGTCCTCTACGACACCCCCGACCGACAGATGCGCGCACGCACCGAAATTCTGCGCATTCGCAGCTATGCCGGACGCTCGACCGTCACCCACAAACGCCTCCCCAACGTCGGTCCCGGCGAGGATCGCCACAAGCATCGCATCGAGACCGAAACCGTGGTCGCCGACGGTGCCGCCATCGAGCAAATCTTCCTCTCCCTCGGCCTCACGCCCGCCTTCCGCTACGAAAAATGGCGCGCCGAGTGGTCCGACGGCCAAGGCCATTGCGTCGTCGATGAGACTCCTATCGGCAATTACGCTGAACTGGAGGGCTCCGCGGAGTGGATTGACCGCGCTGCCGTCTGTCTGGGCATCGCTCCGGCGCAGTACATCACCCTCAGCTACGGACGCCTCTTCGACCTCTGGCGCGCTGAGCGCCACTCGGACTCGCAGGATCTGACCTTTGCCGCTATCGAATCAGCCTGTAGCTGTTAGACCCGGAGGGAATTATTACTTAACTACTGAGACTTCACCGGAGTTTTCCTGGGCAACATCGAGGAGTGAGTATGAATATACATGGCTTCATTGCACGAATTAGCTTCTTTTCCGCGAATTGCCTGGTTTGTGTATTTCTGTCAGCAGCCAATTGTGTTGGACAACAACCGCATTCACCTCAGGCTAGACCCAGTGGCGCTGCACTTCGATGGAAAATCGTATCCAAGCAATCCGAGTGTTCCGCCTGCTCGACAACTTACCGAAAGAGTTGCGGTAAAGTGATTATTTTCAAAAATGATGAAGGAGAATTGCTCTACAAATAGAGTTCGATAGGTTCGAAAACGATCGTCAAGGAGCAACCCCATGCCCGAAGCCGTTATCGTCAGCGCCGTCCGCACCCCGGTAGGCCGCGCCCCCAAAGGCGCGCTCTCGACCACTCGTCCCGACGACCTCGCCGCTGCTGCCCTGATCGGAGCTTTGCAGCAGATTCCCGGCCTCGACCGAGGGGAGATCGACGACATAATTCTCGGCTGCGCTCAGCCGGAGGGTGAGCAGGGCTGGAACGTCGCCCGTTTTGCCGCTCTGCGCGCCGGCTTGCCGGTCGAGGTTCCCGGCGTCACCGTCAACCGCCTCTGCGCCTCTGGCCTCGAAGCCATCGTGCAGGCCGATCTGCGCATCCGTGCTGGCGGCGACCGCGTGGTTGTGGCGGGCGGCGTCGAGTCGATGAGCCTGCTGCCCTTTGGCGGACTCAAGCCCAGCCCCAACCCATGGCTCGCCGAACACTATCCCGCGGCGCTCTTGACCATGGGCCTCACCGCCGAGCGCGTCGCCCACCACTACCAAATCTCCCGCGGGGATCAGGATGCCTTCGCCCACTCGAGCCATCAGAAAGCCCTGGCCGCGCAGGCCGCCGGACGCTTTGCGGATGAGCTGGTCCCGGTCGCGGTCACTCACTCTGTGCCGGGAACTAAGTCCGGCAAGCCGGAGGTCTCGGAGACGCTCTTTGCCGCCGACGAAGGCCCGCGCGCCGACACTTCTCTCCAAGCCCTCGCCAATCTCAAGCCTGCCTTTCACGCGCAGGGAACCGTCACCGCCGGCAACTCCTCGCAGACCTCCGACGGCGCAGCCGCCGCCGTTCTGATGGATGCGGGCCGCGCGCACGAACTGGGCATCCGTCCCCTCGGGCGTCTGTTGGCCTACGCCGTTACCGGCTGCCTGCCAGAGGAGATGGGCATCGGTCCTGTCTTCGCGGTTCCCAAAGTTCTGCGCCGAGCCGGACTAGTCCTCTCCGAGATAGGACTCATCGAACTCAACGAGGCCTTTGCCGCGCAGGCCCTGGCCGTGATCCGCGAACTCAAACTCGATCCCGAGCGCATCAACGTCAACGGCGGCGCCATCGCCCTCGGCCATCCGCTAGGCTGCACCGGCGCTAAACTAACTGCGACGCTGCTGCACGAGATGCGCCGCCGCCAGCTTCGCTACGGCATCGTGACCATGTGCGTCGGCGGAGGCATGGGCGCCGCTGCCATCTTCGAGCGGCTGGAGTAACTCCGCGACCAATTCATATCTTACCTTCCCGGTAACTCTAAGCTAAGTTACGACTAACTATCGGTACGAGTACCGCCGCGCAACTATGTATAAGTTACCTTCCAAAAACTGTCTCAGAATAGAACACTCATTACTAATTCACGCACAGATGAGATATTCCCAATTTATTCAATACAACAGACACTTAGTTAGAGATTGCTAACTCTGTAAAGCGCGAAGAACCGCCTTCTCGAGTTACTCACGCGCTGTACAGGCCATTGCAGGATTTCACCCTTCTTGTCGTGAGTCATCGGTCTCTATCTCTTACGCGGAGTAATCATGAGCCGAAAGATCGCGAACTGGCCTCTGTTGTTTGTTCTCGCAGTGTACCCCGCACTCTGTCTCGCGCAGGTCCGCCAGGAAGTTGCGCGCGCCGACTCACCCGTGGCAGCTACCGATGCCAGCGCCGAAGGCTCTATTCCCCGCGTATTCACGATTCCCAATCTAACCACCACTCTGCAAGTGGTGGCCGACGACCCTGGCGCGATGGAAGCCCTGACGCCGGTCTCGAATATCTCCCAGGAAGAAGTCCTCTCTTCGGCGGGAACTTATGGAGACTTTACCCGCTATCTGCAAGTTTTGCCGGGCGTGGTCTGGAGTTCTGATCTCAGTAACGACATACTGGTGCGCGGCGGTCATCCTACGGAAAATCTTTTTGTCGTCGATGGCATTGAAATTCCTAACATCAACCACTTTTCCCTCTCCGGCTCGAACGGCGGATTCACTTCGATGCTCGATTCGACGGCCATTGACAGCATGGATATGAGAGACGATGTCTATGATGCCGGTTACTCCAGCCGCCTCTCTTCCCTGATCGAGATTCACACCCGCGAACTGGGAGACGCGCGACAGGCCGGTAACCTCACCGTAGGCATTGCCGGCGCGGGCGGGCTTTATCAGCGCGCCTTGGCCCACAAGGGAAGTTTTCTGCTTACGGCGCACCGTAGCATCATGAATCTGGTCACCAACGACATCGGCATCAATGGCGTTCCCACTTATACCAATGGCATGGCGCGCCTGGAGCTAAACCCCAGCGACCGCGATACTGTCTCTCTGTTCAGCTTGACCGGCGCGGATTCCATCAACATGACGCCCTGCCAGTCGCCGGATGCGACCAGCATCTATCAGACTCAGTACTCCGGCTGGCGAACTACGGAAGCGCTGAGTTGGCGGCATAACTACTCCCCGCAAGTTACCACTAATCTTATCGCCAGTACCTCGCTCACTAGCCAGCAGATCGGCCAGCAGCAGCAAATTGGCATAGTCATTGACAGCAGCGGTAAATGCCATCCGGCAACCCTTCTGCCCACTTACAACGAAAACTCGCGGAATGGGCTGTCAGCGTTAAACTACGAACTGCGCGTTGGCCTGCACGGATGGCTGTTATCTGCCGGACTCAGCGGCAAACTCACTACGCCGGATGATTCGGTCTCTCAGCCCGCCGGCCAGTTATCGCCCTTCAGCGCCGATAACTCCCGCTCCGACGCAGTTACTTTTCATCGTAACTTCTCCACCGGCCAGTCCGCCGGCTTTGTTGCGGCCGAGGGCAGCCTGGGCGCGCGCTGGAAGCTGCTGACCGGCCTGCGCGCCGAAAGCTTCGCGCTAACCGGCGGCTATGCGCTCGACCCGCGCCTATCACTCGCTTACAAACTCAATAGCCGCCAGAACCTTCATGGCTCTGTAAATATCTCTTCGCAGTTGCCCCCGATCATGGATATGATCAGTTACTCCGGCAATCGCAAGCTGCAACCTACTCAAGTTAGACAGGAAGCCGTGGGTATGCGAGTCATGCAGGCGAACTGGGGCACACTGGATATTGAGGCATACCAAAAGAATTACCGTCGCGAAGCTGTCTCCACAGAATATCCAGCCCTGATGTTATCCAATATGGTCGATACTCTGGGGCAGGGATTTGTCTGGCTGCCGCTGATCAGTTCCGGAACCGCACAGGCTCGCGGCATCGAGCTGGCGCTGCGCGCTCACTGGCGCAATCGCGCGGAGTTGCTACTTTCCGCCGCCCGCTCGCAAGCCACCTATCGCGCCCTCGACGGCATTCGCCGCGCGGACAGCTACGACACGCCGATAACAGCCAACGCGATGTGCAATCTTCGTCTGCCGCTGGGAATTCAACTGGACCTGCGCGAGTCGATTGCAAGCGGCCGCCCCTACACTCCGTTTGACCTCATTGATTCGACCGCGCAGAGCCGGGGCATCTACGACCTGACTCGCATCAATGCCCAGCGCGGCCCGCTCTACAACCGATTGGATATCGAGTTGGAGCGCCGCTTCCGGCTTCCAAAAGGCGTCTTTGTGGTTCACGGCGGCGCAGAAAATATCTTCAACCGCGGCAATCTGCTGGGCTACGTTTGGCTTGACGACTGCAATGTCTCATGGAACTGCGTCAACAGCAGCGGCCTGCCGATCGCTAAAGTCGACCAGATGGGCCGCTACCCCGTCGCCAGCCTGCGCTTCGAGTTTTAAGAAACCCAGAACACAAAAAACCACGAACGGCCAAGGCATACCTGGCCGTTCGTGGTTTTCTTGTCTTATCGGTCCCGCTCCAGCTATGCCTTTGCGGTGACCAAAGCCTTCAACCGCGCATTCAAGCGGCTCTTGTAGCGCGAGACGGTGTTGTCGTGCAAAATGCCCTTCTGCACGCTCTTGTCGAGGGTCGAGACGGTCGCGCGATACTGCGCCTGGGCAGCCGGCACATCGCCCTTGGTCAGAGCCTCGCGAAGATCACGCAGGCTGGTGCGCACTCGGCTGCGGTTGGCGCGGTTCACCGCGGTGCGGGTTTCGGTCTGGCGGGCGCGCTTCAACGACGATACATGGTTTGCCATTATTTTTCCTTAAATTACACGAAATGATGCGGTGTCAGAACGCAACCGGAGCCGCATCCCTCGCAATTTCTTAGTCTACGGGAAATCAGTTCACAGGTCAACGCTCCAGCCAGCCACGCATCTTTATACGTTCTTTTTGACAGGTTGGCGATAATGGTCTATGTTCAGTCGGCTGAACCGGGCACACCGGATTTTCCCTTTGATTCTTGGCGTGGTCACACTGGCCAGCGTCGGTGTCCTGTTCGCGTGGGATGCCTTCCCCTGGCTCTTCCCTGCCCGGGCTCATGACTTTCTCGCCGCATTTCCACTGGCCATGATCGCTCTAGCCTACCTTGCATACCAGTCGGTGCGTAGGCCAGCGCGATCGGAAGCAGTCAAAGCGGTCTTGCTGGCAACTGCATTTCTCTTCTGGGCCGCCAACCAACTCTGGCCGGATCTCCGCGAGGCGATCCTCTTTAACGACATTGCCATCGCGCTCTTCGTCCTTGACGTGTTTTTGGTCATGGCCGGCTGGCCGGCAACATCCCCAGACGAATCCTTTGCCGAGAGCTACGCCGAGTCTCCTTCGGAACCGGAGCTTTAGCGACGAACAAATGATCACTTACGGCGAGGCAGCCGTTGCGTCAGCCAAAGGCGCCCGCCAAGGCACACTATTTACGAGAAAACCTTGCTCTGCGCATTGACTCCCGACGGTTTTGGCGCTACTCTCAAGCCCAGATACCGAATACTCACACCAGATTTGGTAGCCTACTCCAACCCGCGGTTGCACTCCTCAGCCCAGAGCCTTGGCTCGGTCCTGCGCCGCATTCCCGCTCAATCTGCCGCTCCTTCGCAGCCCTTAGGCCGCGCTGCCGGTCAACCTTGCGCCCAGCTCACCACGTCCCTTGGAGGCCATCGAACCCTTTGAAAATCGCTTTGGAGATCACACCCAACCTGGAGCCCCTCTTTGGGACTCGCGATGAAAACCTCAGGCTTATTGAAGACTCGCTGGGCGTGCGCATCGATCTGCGCTCCGACGCCGTGCATCTCGAGGGACCGGATGCCGCCGTCGCCCGCGTCCAGCAGATCTTCGCCGACTTCGAGGCGCTGCGCAAGCAAGGCGTGAATACGCATAATGGCGAACTCAACGGCCTACTGCGTCTGGTGGTCGCCGACCCAGCGACGACGCTGAAGTCGCTCGTCGATAGCGGCAAGCAGCGCTCGGCGGGCGTCAAGCGCACCGTCCAGCCCCGCTCCATCAACCAGCGCAAATACGTCGAGGCCATCGAGCAATACGATATGGTCTTCGGCGTCGGCCCGGCGGGCACCGGCAAAACCTATCTCGCCGTCGCCATGGCCGTGGCAGCGATCAACGCCAAGAAGGTCAGCCGCATCGTGCTCGTCCGCCCCGCGGTCGAGGCCGGCGAGCGCCTCGGCTTCCTTCCCGGAACCCTCCAGGAAAAGGTCGATCCTTACCTGCGCCCGCTCTACGATGCCCTCTACGACCTGCTCGACCCCGAGAAGGTCGATAAGATGCTCGAAAAGAAC
>JBEKDX010000033.1:0-18534 GCA_050014135.1 Occallatibacter sp. | reverse complement strand
GTCCAGGTCGGCTCGGCTGTGTTTTACTGTTGCCAACTGTTATGGCTGACTTTGAATCCCATCTAAACCGCTGGCAAACGGCCGGCGTCCTGAATGCGGAGGCCGCAAGCCGCATCCGCGCATTCGAAACTGAACGGCAAAAACCAGCGGGGTTGCGCTGGCAGGGGCTGGTCGCGCTGATTCTGGGAGCGATCCTGCTGGCCTGTGGCGTGGCGCTCTTTGTCTCCGCTCACTGGGATGAGATCGGCCCCGGCGCGCGGGTAGCCGTGGTGCTGGCGATGGTCTCCATCTTCCACCTCGGCGGCGGCTGGGCGCGAGAGCGCTTCCGTAGCCTCTCAACCGCCCTGCACGCCGTGGGAACCCTTTCGACCGGGGCGGCCATCGCGCTGGTTGGCCAGATATTCAACATCGTGGAGCATTGGCCCGCGGCGGTGCTGATGTGGGCGCTGGCCGCCGCGGCTGGCTGGCTTCTCCTTCGCGACGAGGCGCAACAGGTGCTGACGCTGCTGCTCTTCCCGGCGTGGATTCTCTCCGAGTTTTCCTACTCCGCCGACGGGCACATCGGAGAAAGCGTCTATATCGGCCGCTTTCTGATCGTCTGGGCGGTACTCTATTTGACGTTCTTCCTCGGCTCGAAGCGCAAAATTCTCCAGGGCATTCTCTTCGCGGTTGCGGCGATTGCCTCTGTAGTGGGAGTCGTCGTTTTGCTCGACGGCTGGCGTTCCTGGGGCGACCATACTTATCTACCGCTCGGCCTTCGCACCTGGGGCTGGATTGATATTGCCGTGATCCCGCTGCTCTTCGCGATCTTCAAGTTCAAGAAGAGCGTGATTCCCGTGGCTGTCGCGATCTGCTTTGCGATTGCGCTGCCCTGGTGCCAGCGCATCTGGACGGAGTATTACAACTACGGAGACGTTCACAACTCTTACGTGCGTAACGAACCCAATCTCGCCGCTCACGCGCTGGTTGCGGCCTTCTGTATCTTTATTATCTGGTGGGGTGTGCGGCTGGCCTCGAAGCCGCTGGTCAATCTGGGCATCGTCGGCTTCGCCATCGCCGTCGGCTGGTTTTACTTCAGTAACGTCTACGACAAGGTTGGCCGCTCACTCTTCCTGATCGGCCTTGGGATTCTCTTCCTGGCTGGCGGATGGGCGCTCGAGAAGACCCGCCGCAAACTGGTTGCCGGGATGGGCAAAGCCGGCGTTCCCGATCTGAATTCTCAGGAGGCGCTATGAAACTGGGAAAGTTTTCAATCTCTGGAGCGTCGCTCGTCTTGCTGGTCATTCAGTTGGCTCTGGTCACATCGATTGCGGCCAAGTACCTATACCAGCGCCAAAGCTGCCCGCGCGTCTGGACGCGGACCGCGGCCTACGATCCGGAGATGGTGATGCGCGGCCGTTACCTGAGCCTGCAATTGACCGTGGACGGATGCCAGAGCACACTGCCCTCGGCTCTGCGCGCCACTTTTCCGCGCAACAGCGACGGCACCACCAAGCCGACCGGCTACCAAGTCGACTGGCAGGGAATCGTCTACTTCAATGCCAAGCTCAAGGTGGAAGGCAGCAAACTGTTGGCGATTCGCATCCCGGAAGCCGACCTGACCTCGAAGGGTGTGCAAGTCATCGCGATGCCGGGAACGAGCTGCGATGCGCTGCGCCTCAGCGAGCCGGTGGATTTCTACATCGCCGAGCACGCAAAAGACCCGAGCCGGCTCACCAAAGGTCAGGAGCTTTGGATTGAAGTGACCGTTCCGCCCAAGGGTCCGCCGCGTCCGCTCCAACTGGCGCTGAAAGACAATGGCGCCTGGAAGCCGCTGGCGTTTCAGTAGATGTTCGCACAACAAATACACCGTCATCCTGAGCGAAGTCTGGCGCGTTCTTTGCGCCAAACGTAGTCGAAGGACCTGCGGTTGTTCTTCGACATGAATGCGATTTACCACTAACTCAGGGCGCTATCGCGCTTTGAAGGGCCTCGCCGGATCGGGTTGCACCGCTCCGACCTGGCCGGCCTTGATCTCGGCTACGGAAAAATTTTCTCCGTGGGTGGGGCTGCCAGAGAGGCGGCGCAGCATGGCCAACTGTCCGATGTGGGTGAGCGCATCGGCCACGGGACCCTGGAATAGCTGCTCGATGGGGGCGTGCAGCGGCGTGTCCGAGGCCAAAAAGGCGTCGAAGGTCTGGAGCGACTGGAAGAAGCGCTGCTGCTCCTCGGCCCAGGCACGCGGCTGGGCAGGCTGCCAGCGCTCCTGGCCAATGGCCTTGCTCAGCGCCCAGTCAAAAAGGTCGCCCATGTGAGCCAGAATTTGCACCGGCAGCCGTCCGGCGCCGTCGAAGCCGGCAAAGTGGTCGGGAGCGCCTTCGAGAGCCCGAGAGGCCCGGTAGGCGACGGTGGCCAAGGTGTGGCGAAGCAGTTCGCGTTTCTCATCCATAGGAAAAACTATAGCGCATTTTGTGCGATATACAAATATTGCTTTCGAAGTGCGCGGTCTGGCATTCGATCACGGATTTCTGGATTGGCCGGAACGATTCGGGAATTTGTCAATTCGCTTGACATTCTCGATGATTGTCAATATCGTTGACAATATGAAGGCTCGAACGGAATCCATGGAAGTTTTGATATGGGAGATCAGGCGGGCGTTTCGCGACTTGGCGGCGGCCGCCGACCGGGAGCTTCAGGAACTGGAACTTCAGGCCGGAGATCGTGCGTTTCTGGAGTTTCTAGCCAGAGAACCGGAACCAGTCTCGCTCTCAGAACTCGCGAGAAAGTATTCGATGAGCCGCCAACATATTCAGCAGACGCTACGGCGCCTCCCGCATCCTGAATGGGTAGAGGAACTTCCCGATTTAACCGATCGCAGGGCCATCCGGGTATGCCTGAGCCGAAAAGGACGAGCATATTGGAAGAAAATTCGCGTTGTCGATAGGGAATTCCTGAACCGGCTCGCCAAAAATCTATCCGAGGAGCGCGTCGTGGCCGCCACGGAGTTGTTAAGACAAATTCGCCACAGGGTTTCGCCAGAAAAGGAGATCGCCGATGAACGTGATTGAACAAGGACATGGCTCGAAGGCGCGGCGCAAACTACTGCCCCCGAAAATGTTGTTGCTGAGTCTGCTGGTACAAATCCCGCTCGTTTGGTGGTCGTGGCCACTGAGGCCGGCGGAAGTGCATATTCTGACCGGAGTCGGTATGTTCGCCGCGGGCGTTGTGCTGAATCTTTCGGCGGAACGTCTCTTTGGCAAGCGCGGGGTGGGCGTTTGCCCGTTCAGTCCGGCACCGTGCGTGGTGAGCGAAGGACCGTACCGGTTTACGCGTAATCCGATGTACCTCGGAATGGCGCTCTTAAGCGCAAGTTGCGCTATGTTCACAGGTGTGCCATGGAACCTGTGGGCGGCGGCAGCATTTGCCGTGTGGCTGCATTTCCAATTTGTGTTGCCGGAAGAGGAGTTTCTGCGCAATAGGCTGGGGGTTGAATACTTGTTGTATGCGAGCCGCACACCTCGTTGGCTGGGATTGCCGGGGCGGCGCGTTGCGAGGACAGGCGTTCCAATGGCGGAGCTATGCAATCGAGCCACGGATACTCCCAAATGCGACTTGTGAAGGCAAGCAATCTACCCGAAAAACACGACTCTGTCGACAGCCACGATTCAGGATCGTACAAAAGCTAGGCTGTAACCATCATCTACTCCCCGTCTGACTGCAAAAGGCCTCAGGCGGGTTTTTTTGTTTCTGAGCCAGGTAAACAGCGGCAAATGCATCGATCCCAAATTACGTTTGCCCTGGATCCCAGCGCAAACCCTCCCATCTGTAGTAAACTAAATATTCTGAGTCCAAACGCAGGAAAAGACAATGTCCATTCATCCCGTAATGCAACGCTTGGCTGACAAGCTCAAGCGCACCGACCTCCCTGAGTTCGTTCCTGGCGATCAGGTTCGCGTCCAAGTCAAGATCAAAGAAGGCGACAAGGAACGCTTGCAGGCCTTTGAAGGCCTGGTCATCGCCATCAACAAAGGCCCTCAAGGCACGTTTACGGTGCGCAAGATGAGCTTTGGCCAGGGCGTCGAGCGCATCTTCCCGTTTAACTCCAAAGTCATCGACAAGATCGAGAAGATCCGCAGCTACAAGGTGCGCCGCGCCAAGCTGTTCTACCTTCGCGGGCTGCGCGGCAAGGCTGCCCGCCTGAAGGAAGTGGACCGCGTCGTGGCCAAGGCCTAGCCCATTCCGTTTCTCGTTCTGCGACGACCCCGGCTCTGGCCGGGGTCGTTTTTGTGAGCAGACAGCTATAGCGGTTCTCCAATTGCTATACACCGAAACCACATAGTTGAGTGGCTTTTTCCTCAAGAAATAGCCACCGCGACAAAGCAGGTCAGGACATATCAACCGCTCTAACAGCAGACTGTTGGCGGTTTGCGGCCGGAAGCTGCAAATTGGCAGCTCACGGCATGGACTGTTGACTATAAGCTGTCTGCTGTTAGCTGTAATCTATAGTTATGAATACTACCGATCGAGCCCGCAATCATGCCTTTCAGCAGACGCTTTTGAGCGCACGCCGCACCATGGTGCTCAGCGAGATTCTGAAGCTGGCCGCGGACAGCTTCCGCTCCAGCAAGGTGCGTTTTGCGCTAACTGCGCTGGGCATGGTCATCGGCACGGCTTCGGTGATCCTGGTGGCGACCATCGGGCTGACCGGCAGGCACTACATCCTCAAGGAGCTGCAAAAAATCTCGACCAACTCGGTCGAGCTGGAGTACTCCGGCGGAGGCGCGGTGGGCAGCGAGCGCACGGTCTTCAACGACTCGCTCACCCGCGATGACGAAAAGGCGGTGCTGGCGCAGATGCCCGGCGTGATGTACTCCTCGCCAATCATGGAGATGCATACCCGCATCAACTTTGGCGGAGGAATCGTCCGCGACACGCTGGTGCTGGGCATCACTCCGCAGTATCAGCAGATTCGCAACCTTTTAGTGCCCCAAGGCCGATTCCTGGACGACGAGGACGACGCGGCCCACATCAAATGCGCGGTGGTCACGGAACTCTTTGCGCGGCAGCGCTTCGGCAGCTCGGATGCGGCCGTCGGCCAGAACTTCGAGATCAGCGGCATTCCCTTTACGATTGTCGGCGTCTTCAAGGAGAGCTTTACCGACATGGGAATGTCGGAAATTGAGGACCAGACCATCCTCATTCCCTATTCGGTGGCCCGCTACTTCACCGGCACGGAAAACGTTAAGCAGATTTACTTTTCCATGCGCACGCCGGAGGAGGTGCCCGACGCCGCCAAGGAGATCAAACGCATCGTCCAGGCGCGCCACCGGCCTAACTCCACCTACAATACGCAAATCATGACCGAGATTCTCACCATGGCCGAACATATCATCAGCTATTTGACCTGTGTTCTGCTGGCCGTCTCCGCCGTCACGCTAGCAGTGGGTGGAGTGGGCATTATGAACATCATGCTGGCCACCGTTCGCGCCCGCACCCGCGAGATTGGCATCCGCAAGGCTCTGGGAGCGACTTACCGCGAGATTCAGTACCAGTTCCTGGCCGAGGCGATCATCATCTCGCTGGTAGGCGGGATCGTCGGGATTTTTGTGGGCCTGGCTCCGCCACTGGCCGTCCGCCTGTTCACCGACTTCGTGGTGCCAATAAACCCCTGGTCGATTGTCATTGCGCTGGCCGTGGCCACGCTGGTGGGCATCATCTTCGGCACCGTTCCCGCCACCCGCGCCGCGCAGATGGACCCGGTGGAGTCGTTGAAATATGAGTGAGCCTGAGAACCCTAACGAGCAATCGCCGCAAACTTCCCCCGAGGAGAATTCCGCCCAGGGGCCGAGCCTCAAGCTGCTCTTTGGGCTGCTGGCTCTGGCATTGGCCGCTGCCATCGGCTTCGCCGTGCTAATCGTGCTGCCCTTCTATCAGCGGCGATAGCGGCCCGAAACAGAGCTACCCGATTGGCAGAGATTCTTGCCTGAGCCAATCGGCTGATTGACGAAACCAAGCTTTGAGATTCGTGGAAAGATGCATGGCCCATGTTGGTTGGAATTCTGCGCGTTCTTTGGCGAAGCAGGCGAGCGCATAGCCAAAGACGGTCTCGGGCAGGTAGCCGAGTCTGCTCATTGACCATCCCTCGCGACGATCGTCTTGATATTTGCGAAAATTCCGGGAGGCGTTGGCGGTAAAGACACCCAAGCCGAGATAGACCGTGACCAAGTCTGTCAACGGCTCCATATCTTCGGCATCGCGCTTTAGATGTCCGCCGTCCAGAAGAATCACATGGCCCAACTCGTGCGCCAGCGTGGCCACAACACTAAGCGGATCTTTCAGCAACGAGTTTCGGACGGCTACGAGCGGGCGTTCTTCGTCACTACCACCAAAGTGCAGGCCCGCCGGGTGATTCTCGCCGCTGAAGCTGTAAGTAGGCAACACCTCAAGCAATTCGCTGGCATCGGGAATGATCGCTAGTTCAACCTTATTCGGGTTCACTCCCATGTAACCACAGACACGGAAGAAGAGTGCCTTAAGCGAAGATTCGGTTGCGTCCCAGGGATCGGGAAAAAACTCGTCTGTGGGCAGAATGACTGTGGCGTTCTGCATCCGACTCGAACCGAGCAACCTGCTCAGGCGGCGAAATCCTTCGTCCACCCACAAACGTTCTTCTTCCGTTACAGACAACTTAGGCCCAAAGCCGAACATACGTCAGATTCTATCCTTTGAGCTAACACAATTCGCGTTAATGCCGATGATTTTTCTAGCAGAAAGATGATGCGCCACCAAATATGTCAATCACACACGAGCAGGAACCGAAACGACTTCTCAAAGCCAGAATCAACCGCAGGGGAGTGATCACCATTCCGGTAGAGATTCGTAAATCGCAGGGAATGAATCCTGGAACTTATATATGTTTTGAATTGCAGCAAGATGACGACAATCTCTCCGGCAACTCGGTGAAAATGAGCCTCTGCACAAATTCGGGCAAAATGGCGTCAGATTCTCCGGCGTTATAGCGGTTCTCAAATCGCTATATACCGAAACCATACCGCCAAGTGGCTTTTTCCCAAAGAAAAGCCACCTGCGACAGAGCTGGTAAGGACACATCTATTGGAGAACCGCTCTAAACCCAACCACTCAAGCAAACCAGTTGGCTTGACGGAGGCAGCTACCGCTGGTTTTCATCCGCCTGTCCGGCGACCAGAACTGGAATGCCATCCACAATCGGGTAGCTGCGGCAGCATTTTGCGCAGAGCAGTTGACTCGTCTCAAGACGAAGCTCACCGAGGCAGGCCGGGCAGGCCAGTTGATTCACCACTGAGGGATCGAAGGCGGCAAGAGGCTTTGCGTCGGCAGGCATAAAGTGCTACTGGATGGTTGCGTCGGGGTTGGATGCAAGCTCAGGGCTGGGGGGATGGGCGGGACGAGTGGCAAACTCGGCTTCGATGCTCTGGATGGTGCCCGCCTTTGCGGACTCGTAAGCGACGCGGACGCCGTTGAAGATGGCGCGGTCGTTGGAGGAGCCGTGGCCGATAATGCACACTCCGCGCACCCCGAGCAGCGGCGCACCGCCGTACTCGCGATAGTCCAAGCGGCGGCGAAATTCGTTGAAGGCCTGGCGGGAGAGCAACGCGCCCACTTTGGCGGTGACGGTGCGGGTGAGCGACTCGCGCAGCACATCGCGCACAAAGCGGCCAACTCCTTCTGAGGTCTTCAGCGCCACATTGCCCACAAAGCCATCGCAGACAATCACATCCGCCAGTCCGGAGAAGATGTCGCGCCCCTCGACGTTGCCGATGAAGCGGATGGGCAGCGCCTTGAGCAGGGGAAAGGCCTCGTGGGTCAGGTCGTTGCCCTTGCTTTCTTCTTCGCCGATACTGAGCAGGCCGACGCGCGGTGACTCGATCTTGAGCACGGTGCGGGCATAGATCTCTCCCATCACGGCAAACTGCGCCAGATTGTTGGCTTTGCAATCTACATTTGCGCCTACATCAAGCAAGACGCAGGGATTGCCCTTGGAGCTGGGCATGGGGTTGGCCAATGCAGGACGGTCCACTCCAGGCAGCGCGCCCAGCACCATCTTGGCCGTAGCCATCGCCGCTCCGGTGTTGCCGGCTGTGACAAAGCCGGCCGCCTTGCCATCGCGCACCAGCTTGAGGCCGACCCGGATCGAGCTGTCTTTTTTGGTGCGGACCGCGTGTGCAGCCTTCTCCTCCATGCCGATGCGTTCCGAGGCATGATGGATGACGATGGGCAGATCGTCGTTTCCCAGATGCTCGTCGAGCAGATCCCGCAACTCCGCCTCCGGCCCCACCAGGTGGACGCGAACGGGCAGAGCCTTGCAGGCGAGGATAGCTCCACGTATCTCCGCCTCGGGAGCTTTGTCGGTGCCTACAGCGTCAAGCGCAATGTCAATGAGCATGGGCGCGGGAGCTACTTTGCGGCTTCCTTGACTTCGACGACGGCGCGGCCCTTGTACTCGCCGCATTTGGGGCAGGCGCGATGGGGCAGCTTCTTCTCATGGCAGGCGGGGCACTCAGAGACGCCGACGGCGGTGAGAAAGTCGTGAGAGCGGCGTAGAGCGGTACGGCGCGTCGAGTGGCGCCTTTTCGGATTGGGCATTTCAAAATTCCTTTCAATTCTCGCCTCGCGTCAACCTTAAACCGGCATCAGCCATGCACATTCCGGCTGCCTTCCGGCGCGGGCGGAGCACCCTCAATTTCTTTGGGGGCTGTTGTCTGTGGACTCGATCCGGCTGCGAAGATCGGCCAGCGCTTCCCAGCGGGGGTCGCTGGGACCCACATCGCAGGAGCAAGCCTGGCGATTGCGATTTTCACCGCAGCGCGGGCAAAGTCCCTTGCAGTCCGGCTTGCAGAGCGTCTTGACCGGCAGGGACAAAAGCACCTGCTCGCGGAGCACATCCTCAAGCAAAAGACCGTCACCTTGATAATAACCGATTTCGGTCTCGGGCGCAGTAATGGAACGTTCGGTAGCCTCGGAGTCGGCCTCGACGGGGCGGAAGATGAGGTCAAAATCGGCATCGAGCGGCATCTCGACCGGCTCGACGCAGCGGGCGCAGGGAAGCTGGAAGTTGCCGTGAAAGCTGCCCACCAGCCGGATGTCGGCCACAATGTCCTTGGGGCCGCGATGCTCGTGCAGCACCTCGGCCCGGCCGGATGCGGCCAATGGACCCTGCTGCTCGGCCTCGTCGCCCAGATCGACCGCACCCGGAGCCAGTTCGAGGTCGAAATGGATCGGCTCGCGTTCCAGTTCGCTTACTTTGAATTCCATAGTTTGAGCCTAAGGCGTAAGCGTGGGGCAGTCAAACGCGATAGGCATCCATCAATGCAGCGAAGAAGGCTCAGGCTGCGCAAGCGCCTTCTCCACCGCTGCCTTGAGAGGCGGCAAACCATCCTGGACGGTGTTCCAAATAGTTTCCACATCCACGCTGTCGTACTGATGACGGAGCCAATTGCCGCTCCCGCGAATATCGCGCCAGGGAATCTCAGGGCAGAGAACCTCCGCGCTGTCCTTCAGCCTGATAGCCGCCTCGCTGAGGATGAGCAACTTTCGCTCCACGGCGGCCTGGGTCTTTTCGTCCCGGCAATAGGCCTCCCGGTCTCCATGCCGCGGACGAATTGCTGAATGGAATGAATGCTGTCGAGAATGTCATGGAGGTGAGAACTCGCATCCTCAAAAGGCATGAACAGCCTCCCGCAAAGCACGCACCCTGACTCGCTCTTTCATCGATCCGGCGGGAGAAAGATCCACCTTCCCTCCCAGTAAATCGCTGCGCCGGCCTTCCAGCCGAGCCATGTCAAACAAGGTGAGCCGCTTCGACCGGTCGAAATCGGCCATGAGGTCAACGTCGGAGTGATCTGAGGAGTCGCCGCGCGCAACTGAGCCAAACAAACGCAGATGCAGTATGCCGGCAGCCCGCAGTTCCGGCTCATGCAGTCGCAACGTCTGAAGCACTGAACCCCTGTCCATATTGAGACTTTGCCACAAATCGCAAAGGAAACACAAGAGTTGATATGATTATGGCATTGTGACCAACCCAACAATTCCCGCCACTCCCCTCGTTATCCGTCTGGCCACGGAAGCCGACCTGGTGCCGCTGATTGCGCTGATCAACTCGGCTTTCGCCATGGAGAGTTTTTTTGAGGGTCCGCGCACCGATGTCGAGCGGCTAACCGAGACGATGCGGAAGGGCGAGATACTGGTATACGAGAATGACGCCTGCCAGTTGCCTGGCTGCGTATATATCGAGAATCGTGGCCAGCGGGGCTATCTGGGAATGCTGGCAATCGACCCCTTGTATCAAGGCAGGGGCCTGGCCCGCCCTCTGATGGCCGCGGGCGAAGAGCGTCTGCGGCAACAGGGATGCGAGGCGGTTGATATCACGGTTTTGAGTATGCGGCCGGAGCTGCCTCCCATCTACCGCAGATACGGATATTCCGAGAGCGGCACGGAGGAGTTCCACTCATCCCGGCCACTCAAACCCGGGGTTGAGTGCCATTGCATCGTCATGTGCAAAAGGCTATAGAGGCACGAGTACCTTATTCGATCCGTGAGTATGCTCTAATCTCGCCTAGAAAAAATGGATTCGAGGCGGATTATGCGGCTCCCCGGTGAGGCCCTGCCGCGCAACTCTGGCACAAGTATCTGATTATCCAGAAACGAAATGATTCAAGTCACGCCCATTTGCGCCGATGAAAACCCCAGGCAGCTTTAGAAAGGGTTACCGGCATGCAATGGTTGCGTAATCTTCCCACCTCTCGCAAGTTCATCGTCGCCTTCGGCATCGTATGCGGAATGTGCATCATTCTCGGCGTGTACACCTATATGACTTTCGGAAGCATCGCCGGGAAAAATGCGGTAGTTAGCGACAACAGCTTTCCATCCTTGATCTTAATCGGGGACATTCGCGACAGAATCAACATAGAACGACGTGAAGACCTCGAGCTGTTGCTGTGTCAGGCGGCGGCTTGTACGGCCGACCACAGCGCCAAGCGGCAAAAGGCCATCGCCGATTATCAAGAAGCCTTGAAAGCGATTGTGCCCCTCCTTCTGCCAGAAGACCGCGATTCTTTCCAAAAGTTTTCGGCAGCCATCAAGCAATACCAGGATTTCAGCGATCGGGGCATTAGCTTGCTGGCCGCTACCAAGGTCGGCGACGCCTTGGATCTTTTATCGTCGGATGCTGTGGTTGCCTCGCTGAATCAGGCACTGGGGATGGCGAACATCGGATTTCAAAACCACGCCAAAATGGGAGTGGAAAATGCTTCGGACGCCACACGCTCCAGCACACGCGCCATCTGGGTTGGCTCAGGCGTCACGCTGCTGATTGTTCTGTTCTGCGCGGTGATTGGCGGTGTGCTCACGCAAGAGATTGCGCCTCGGCTGGTCGAGGTGCTGGCTGCCATAGAAAGTCTAGCGGCGAAGGATATGACGGCATTCGTTCAAGCGACCGGAACGGACGAGATTGGCCGGGTTGCCGAAGCCTTCAATGCCAGTGTTGCCTCTATCCGCAACGTTCTGGTTTCGGTGGCCCAGGGGGCGGAGACCCTCTCGGCGGCCACCACCGAAATGAGCGCCCGCTCGGTGCAGACCGCGGGCAATGCGAATACCCAGTCGAGCAAGACCAATCAGATTGCCGCGGCGGCACAGGAGATGACCGCGACGATCGGAGAGATCAGCCACAACGCCGAAAGCGCCGCCAGCGCCAGCCGTGTCTCCGCCGAGACTGCCGATCAGGGCGGAACCGTGATGCAGGCCGCCGCCGTGACGATGGAGAAGATTGCCGCGGCGACCAGCACGGTGGCCGAGAAGATGACTTCTCTGGCGCGCCGCTCGGAGGAGATCGGCAAGGTGGTGAACGTGATTCAGGAGATCAGCGAACAGACCAATTTGCTGGCGCTGAATGCGGCCATCGAAGCAGCCCGCGCCGGAGAGCATGGACGCGGTTTCGCGGTGGTGGCTGGCGAGGTTCGCCGCCTGGCCGAGCGCACCAAAGGTGCAACGGAAGAGATTTCAGGCACGATTCGCAGCATCCAGGAAGAGACGCGCGAGACTCTTCAGGTGATGAAAGAAAGCCGCACGGCGGTGGAAACCGGCATGGGAGAGACCTCCCATGCGCGCAAGAGCCTGGTGGACATCATCGAGTCATCCAAACAGGTGGAGCACCAGATCCACCTGATCGCGACGGCCGCTACCGAGCAAACCGCGGCGTCGGGCGAAATCTCAGAATCTGCCGGGCAGATTTCGCAGTTGTCGGTGGAAAATGCGCAAGGCGCCGAAGAGGCGGTGGAAGCGCTGAAGAATCTGGCCTCGCTGGGCAGCGACTTGGACGGCATGATCCGGCAATTCCGACTCGAAAGCAACGATAAACAGGCTGGCGGAAAATTTGTTGGCAAGAGCAAGCAGGTTGTACAGGCCGCATTCAGGGCCGCGCACTCATAAGTTTGTAAAGGACGGCGGCAGCCACACCCAGACTCTGCGGAAACCAGCGACCGCGGTTTATCACTGGTCTCCCAAGGCTGCCGCCCTGATTTCACTAGCGCTGCCGGGATTGATTCCGGCAGCGCGTTTTTATTGCGCGGGTCGATTGATTCTTTTGGTTCTCAATAGGCGCGCAGATAAGTCTGCGAGAGGCGGTCGTGCCAACTGAGGTGTTCGTCGTCGAAGAGGACCCAAGCTACGCCCAGGCCCATCGGCAGCACGGAGAGAAGCAGGGCGCTCATGCGGCGGCGCAAGCGGGGGCGGGTGGGGATTTGGCCGTCGAAGGTACACAGGGAGAGGCGCGCGAGCCGCATACCGGGGGTAGCCTCGTCGAGGGCGAGGAAGAAGGCGTGGTAGAGCAGGCCGACGAGCAGCAGCGCCGCCAGCGCGCTGAGTTCGATGATTCTTGTCGGCGGGCGATGGCCGATGCTGGCCGCGGCCACAAGTGCAGATGCCAGGAAGGCGCAGGCGATCAGCGCGCTATCGACCAGGGTCGCTGTGATGCGGCGGCTGATGGGCGCCAAATACAGATCAGAGAGCGGGGCGGGAACGGTCTGGAAGTCAGGCTCGTTGATCGGCTGCGCCTCGAGCTTGATCTCCAACCAGTTACTCCGCGGCCAAACGGGCGAGACGATGGCCGACTGGGGTTCGAGGTCGAGGAGGCCAGGGTCCACCTCGAAGATGCTCAACTGCCTCTCAGAGCCATCGGTTGCAAGTGGTCCCTCGATGCGGCGCGGGCGCATCTTGCGGGGAGCGACCAGTTCGCGAGGAAACTCGATGAGGTTGGCGGAGATGGGAAGATCCGGCTCGACAGGCAGGATGGTTTCTTCCTCCCATCTCTCGTCGCGTAGGTCGGGCAGCTCACGCAGAATTTGTGGCGGAGAGGTAAAGACCTGCTCGGCGCGCTGAGCAGCGGTGGGGACCGGCTCGAAGGCCCGCAAGCCAAAATCCGGCTCTGCGAGCGCGTGGAAGCTTTTGCTCTCCCAGTCATCGAGCGAGACGGGGGCGGCGGGGCGAACCGGGGCGAGAGTTGGCTCCCAATCCCATACCGAGGGCCAAGCGGAGGCCTTGACGCGCGGAGCTTCGGACCGCAGTGCTTCTGTATCAGGATCAGGCACACGCTGGAGGGCGGCGCGAGCCTGAGTTTCCGGCTGGGGGGCAACCTCGACAGAGCGCGGAGCGGGCGGTTGCGGAGCAATCTCGACAACACGAGGCACAGGACAGGCTTCAGCGGCCAGCATTTGGCTGTAGCTCGGCGCCTGGGCATAGCGAGCGGCGACGCGTGCTGCGGCCTGGGCGGCGCGGCTGCTGGCGGTAGCCCAGGTTTGGGCAGAGACGGCCGGTATGGGCGTCGACAATCCTCTGCGGCTCTTGTGCGCGGCAAGGCGCCGGCTCACTTCCTGCTTCCAGCAGGAGTCTGGCATTGGCTGAACGGCGAATGTGCTCAAGGCTCCAGTTCCCTTCTGCGCGCTCAGGAGCGGAAATATGTCCCCCTGCGCGGCTTGGCCTCTCCTCGAAGCCGGATCTGACCGGCCATGAGGAGATTACTTACAAAAAGAGAAGGGAGGTTGCGCGAAAAAACACAGGCATGACTCGGATCGGTTGATCCGAGCGCGGCGAAGAAGATTCGTATTTTGCCTGCTGCCAGAGCTGCGTGGTGCAAACCGGGTGCCAAGGCAGCCATTTTTGCTATGCTGACCTAGGTCCCAGGAATGTATCCTCGCAATCTATTGTTTATCACGATGCTGGCTCTCTGTCACCTGCAAATGCCAGGGCAGGCATTGACCAATGGGGCACCTCCCGCTGCCAAAGAGGCCGGCCAAGCGGCTTCGCCCGCCTCTTTAGCCGCCGATAGCGTCAGCCTACACGGAGCTGAAGACAAGCTTCCATCCCTGCCGGACGACCCCGGCCATGAGATTCTGCCCGTGGCCCAGCCTGAGCCCGAGGCCACGACCGGTGTGCCGGTCGAGTGGGAGGCCCAGAAACAAAGCCGCGTGGGAGACACTTGGACCCTTTCGGGCGATGTGGTGGTCCACTACCGCGACTACATTCTGCGCGCCGACAAGGTTGTCTATCATCAGTCCACCACGGATTTGGAGGCGGAGGGCCACCTGCAAGTGGCTGGCGGCGCCAACGATGTGCTGATCTTCGCCGACTGGGGAGATATGCGGCTGAATATGCATACCGCGCGCTATTTCAACGTGTACGGCTCGCAGGGTGTGCGCAAATTTGGCCGCACGACCGTCTATTCCACAACCTCTCCGTTCTACTTCACCGGCAGGGTTCTGCTGCAAACCGGCGAAGGCCGCTATGAGATTGTCAATGGCACAATCACCAACTGCCGATTGCCCAAGCCGGACTGGCAGATCTTCTCCCGAGCGATCAAATTGGAAGACGGCACTGCCTCGTCGGCCAATGCCTTGTTCAAGTTTCTCGGCGTGCCGCTTTTTTATATGCCCTATCTTCGCCATCCGGTCGACGGCACGGGCCGGGAAAGTGGCATCCTCATTCCAGTCGGAGGCAACTCTTCCGTCAAGGGATTGTACGTGGGCGAGGAGGTTTACTGGGCGATCAGCCGCAACATGGACATGACGGTTGGACTCGAGTACTGGAGCAAGCGAGGCTGGTCGCCCAATGGCGACTTTCGCTATAAAGGACCGGGACAGGACCATCTGACGATACGCTGGGATGCGCTGCTTGACCGCGGCGTCGAGCTGCCCGTCACCACCGGTTCGACGACTACCCAGCTGGTCAATGAGGGCGGCGCCGACATCCACGCGCTGGGCCGCAAGGACCTGGGCGCCAACACCCGCGTCGCCGCCAATGTCGAGTACCTCTCCAACTATGTCTACCGACTGGTCTTCAACGACAACTACGCGCAGGCCACCAACTCCGAGGTGCAGAGCAGCCTCTCGCTGACTTACGGGCACAATGGCTTCATTCCCTCCGGCTCGCTGGAGCGATTTCAAGCCTTTGCCGGTACTGCCAGCATCGGCGGGAGCACCACTTACGACGAAGAGGCGACCCTCAACGCCAACCAGGTGAGAATTCTGCACCTGCCCAGCGTGCGCTATGACGTGCTGGACCGGCCGCTGGGGGCGTCCTCGCTTTACTGGGGACTGGGATCGTCGCTTGCCTATCTCAGCCGCTCCGAGCCCGGCTTCCAGACCGGACCCAGCTTCCACGCGCGCAACGTGGGACGCATGGACTTCTACCCGCATCTGGCGTTGCCGATCTCCGCCGGCGGCTGGAGCTTGCTCGCCGAGGCTGCGCTGCGCGACACCACCTACACCATCAGCCAGAACCCCGATTTGGCCGGCGTCAACGGCGGCATTCCCGCCATCAGCCACGACCCCATCAACCGGACGGATTTTGAAGCCTCGGTGGATCTGCGGCCTCCCGCCCTGGAAAGGGATTTTGCGCTCACCCATTGGAACCGCGAGCTGCGCCACGTGATCGAACCGGAGTTCACCTACCGGTACGTTGACGGCATCGGCGCGCAGGCGCGAAATGTGCTGCTGGTCGATACCACCGACATCGCCACCAACACCAACGAAGTGGGCTACTCGCTCACGCAGCGATTTTATCTGCGCTCGACGGAGCAGAGGCCCTGCGCGATCCAATCCGGCGTTGACGCCTCAAAGATCTGCCCACTGCAGGCGCCGCGCGAGTGGGCCAGTTGGCAGGTTGCACAGAAGTTTTTCATCGACCCCAACTTTGGCGGTGCATTGATCGCGGGGCGGCGCAACGTCTTCGACTCCACGCTGGATCTGAGCGCCGTGGCCTTTCTCGACTCGCCGCGCAACCTGGCGCCCCTGACCTCGAGGCTGCGCTTCGAGGCCATTGACAATCTGCGCATCGAGTGGGATCTCGACTACGACCCTAAAGCCGGCCGGATGGACACAGACAATCTTTACGCCGGCTACGGCTGGGGCCGCGCCACTGTCGGCGTGGGCCATGCCATGCTCAACGCCGTCGACGAGAATGGCGCCGCTGCCTCCACCATCAAAAGCCAGCAGGTGCAGCCCTTTTTCACCTACGGCAAGCAAAACGGCAAGGGCTTTAATATGGCCGCCAATGGCGGATATGACTTTGTCCTCGGAGAGTTTCAATACTGGGGCGTTCAAGCCGTTTATAACTGGGACTGCTGCGGCCTTACTCTCGGCTACCGGCGCTTGGATCTGGGCGCAATTCGCGGCGACGATAGCCAGTGGCTTTATAGCTTTACGCTGGCCAACTTTGGTTCCGTTCCTGGCATCAGCCGCACCAAGTCCGTCTTCCGCGATCCGGCTCTGCCGCCGGCCTACTGAGATCAGGGTTCATGGGTTGGTTTCTTACCGCTTGTTGCTTGCCTTTCCTGTCCTGCTGCGTCCACTGGGCAGGCGCAATCACACCGCATATGCTATCCCGCAACCGGGCTGGCTGGAGTATTCTTTCCAGAGAGGATTTGACATTGTTACGCATTCACTTGATTGCCGGCCTGCTCGCCTTCGGCATGGCTGTGGGCTGCAAAGCCCAATCTACCCCGCAAGGAACACCTGATCTGGCGCTGAATCGGCATATCGAGGTTATGGTACGCTCGCAGTTCAACGTGCCACAGAACTTCGACGTGACCATCGGCGCGCGCAAGCCCAGCCCGGTTCCGGGTTATGACACGCTGCCGGTCACGCTGGCGCACGGCGGTAAGCAGTCAGTCATCGACTTCCTGATCTCGACCGACGGCAAGACGCTGGCGCGCCTGGAGAAGTTCGATCTGGTCAACGACCCGGCTCTGGCGATCAACGTGGCTGGACGACCCATCCGTGGCAATCCCGCAGCCAAGGTCACGGTCATCAGCTTTGACGATCTCGAGTGCGGCTACTGCGCCCGTATGCACCAGACGCTCTTTCCGGCGACCCTGGATCACTACAAGGACAGCGTGCGCATTATTTACAAGGACCTCCCGCTGGTGGAGATTCATCCCTGGGCGATGCACGCGGCCGTGGACGCTAACTGCCTGGCCGCGCAGAGCGGCGATGTCTACTGGAATTATGTCGATTATCTGCACTCCCACGGCGAAGAGATCAACGGCGAGGACCGGAACATGGCCAAGAGCTTTGACGCTCTGAATCGCATCGCCCGGCAGGAGGCTGCGGTGGGCAAACTCGACACGGTCAAGCTGGACGCCTGCCTGGCCCTGCAGGATGAGAGCCAGATGCGCGCCTCGATCAATGAGGCTCGGTCGCTGGGCGTGGACGGAACGCCGGCGCTCTTTGTGGAGGGCGAGCGGATCAATGGCGCACAGCCTCAGGAACAGGTGTGGATGGTGATCGACCGGGCGCTGCGCGCCGCCGGAGTCGAGCCGCCTGCCGCGCCGGTTCTGGCTGCCGCACCGGCCCAACCCGCGGGTACAAACAAGTAGCCGGATGGCACCTACATCACGCTTCTGCATCACGCTTCTGCCGCTCGAAATACCGTGGAAGCGACAATTTGCGATGCGCCGGTAATAATTGCCTATCGCCAGACCGGCTTGGGGATTTATCCTTGATTGCCGGGGAATTGCGCCCCACAGGAGATACTAGGTTGCAAATGAAGCCTTTTTGCCTTACGACCTTCCGTTTGACCGTTCTCATTCTTTGTGGGACAACCCTGTTGGCGACCGTGAACGGGTGCCACCGCTCCCCCTCCCCGGACGTGATGGCGACCGTGAACGGCAAGGAGATTCTGCGCTCGGAGCTCGAGAAGTATTATCAGTCCAAAGTTGGAGAGAACCAGCAGAAGCCCTCGGCCGAGCAAGCCGATATTGTGCGCCTTGAAATCCTGAAAGGGCTGATCGATGAAGAGATTCTCTGGCAGCGCGCAACCAATCTGCACCTGGTGGCCAGCGACGAGGACGTCAACGCCAAGCTGACCGAGTACAAGGCGCCTTTCACGCAGGAGGAGTGGGACAAGCAACTCCAGTCTCACGGCATTACCATCGACGATTACAGGCGCGACTTGCGTCGCCAGTTGACCAGAACCAAGCTGCTGAACAAGGAGATCGAGTCGAAGATCAACATTACCGACGTGGAG
>JBEKDX010000032.1:0-18815 GCA_050014135.1 Occallatibacter sp. | reverse complement strand
TGAGGCCACCCCACTTGACCAGGATCGAGCGCGTGTAGGCGAGCATGGAATGTACACCGCCTTCGCGCAGCCGGCGGGCGGTTTGGACAGGAACGACGTTGTCCAGCCCTTGAAACCAGATGTGGGTTACGCCCATCAGGTTCTGTGATGCTCTAAGAACACCAGCCGCGGCAACGCCGTAATAGACGGGAGCGGCAATTACAAAGAGATTGCTGGAGGACCACTGCAGCAGCGACGATCCGCCCAGCCAGCGGGAGATTCTCCAATGCCGCCGCGCTACAACGCCGATCTGCCTGCGATGGAACTCGAGTGGCTCCATCCAGAGCCATCCGGGGACGAGGCCGAGAAGCGACGTTCCGGCCATCACCCACAGCGCGGTAGCACTTGTCAGATGCCCCTCCCGATGAAGTAGAAACAGTATTGGCAGTTGCGTCAGATAACTGAGAATGTCATCGGCGAAGGCGCGGCGGCTCTGATGAGTTACAAAGAAATAGCGGCGGACAAAGTCCTGCATCTGATAGGCGAATGCAGAGACGGCCAGGGGCAGCGCGAGCCGCTGCAAATCCGCGCTGGGAAAGAAGCCGCTGGAGATTCGCAGAGCCACAAAGACAAGAATGAAAGAGAAAGAAACAAGAACAAGTTCTTGAAAGAAGACGGCGCCGAAGTAACTCGGCCTGTCTTTCTCTTCCTGTTTGGGGCCAACACTCGTCATCGGCGCGATAATCAGCGCGCTCTGCAGGCTGTTGACAAACATCACGGACATCCATGCCAGCGCGAAGACTCCGAACTCGCGAAGACCCATGAAGCGGGCGAGCATGATATTAGTCAGGAAGTTCGTACCGCTGACGACAGACTGGTCGGTCAGCGCCCATATCTCCCGCTTCTGGAATTGCCCAGACAAGGGCTTGCGAATTCGCACCCAGAGAGTGGTGTACGCGCTCATGCCGCTCCCTCAGCGCCGGATTGCGCTAATTACCCGCGAAAGCAAAACCACGATTTCCATGCCCAGATGAAGTTGAAATAAGATGTTGATTTCTTAATGAAACCAACACTTGAAAACTTTGGCGTTGGGTACAGCAATCGTGGTTTCGCCATAACTGCGCTCAGGCTAACGAGTAATAATGGCTGCCGAGGCAGCCGCGGTCAGAATTCCGGTAATCGAAGACAATGTAGTCTTGACTTTGCTCATGGGCACATAGACTATGTCTTGCGCCTGAAGGATAAGCGGTGTCTGGGTTCCCTTGGCAATTCCGTCATAGGAGAGAGGGAAATCCAGCACGGTGCCATCTGGATTGCGGCGAATCACGCGCAAGCCGCCGGTGTTGGCCTGCAACACCGTTCCACCACTGAGCGCCAGAGCCTGTGCAACATTCAGCTTTCCATCTTCCTGCATGACATAGCCGCCGGGCTTATTGACCGCGCCGAGGACATAGACGATGCCCGCCCGGGGGACGATAATCGAGTCACCGGGGCGTATCAGGATGGAAGCTGACTCGGGATTGCTCTGACTGCGAGGATAAGGCACCTCCTCCTCGGGCGCGGACTGATCCGTTCCGCGGCGAATTTTGATGCGCCAGCCCGCCAGGGAAGTCATGCCGCCGGCTTCGGCTAGAATTTCACCGAGTCTTGTGGGTGCGATAAGAGTCACTCGTCCCGGACTTCCCACTTCGCCGAGTACCGTCACGTACTGGACGGCATACTGCATCACGTCTATATTCACCTGCGGCTGAAGCAGAATCTGCCCATCTTTGAGAGCGGTTTCGAGCCGCTTTGCCGCCTCCGGCAAAGTCAACCCATGAACATTCACCTTGCCACAAAGAGGAAGCGTCAGATCACCTGCGGGACTCACGCGGTACGAGTTTGACAACTCGGGAGTGTCGTAGACATTGACGCTCAGCAGGTCTCCCGGCTCGATGCGCAGCTCGGAGAAGTCCTTGGGAACGATGGTTGGACCCTGACTTTGAGCCGCCGTGGCATTAGCCTTGCCAACCGAGGCGCCCGGGGTTGCTCCGCCGGTCAACGCAGTTGAGACACCCGGCGTTGATTGCGCATGAACGGACGCAGGCATCATCGCCAACAGCAAGGCGACACCGAGCAGAAGCAGAAGGCCGCAGCTGCATACGATCCTACTTTTCGCCATAATAACTCTGCACATTGTAGCCATATACGCTCCGATACTCAGTAGCTGACATATCCACAGCTTCAATCACCATGCCAAGAATATGAATGCGGTTCCGGGCAAGGTTCAAGACAAAGCGGCGCAAAGCCTTTCGCGAAGTTCGTCCCGCACGCAGCACGCCGATGGTTCCATCGCAATACGTTCCAACGATGATGGCGTCGGCTACCGGCAAGACGGGCGGGTTATCGATCAGCACAAGGTCAAACCGCTGCCGCGCGGTCGCAATCAACTTTTCGATCTCGCCCGATCCCAGCAGTTCGGAGGCAAGTGGAGATTGACGGCCAGCGGATAGCAGGAGCAAATTGGGTTCGATAGGATGGGCGGCCAGAGCCTCGTCAAACGATTTCAATCCGGAGAGCACATCGGCCAACCCATCTTCCCGCGCTTGGCGGAAGAGTGCGTGCTGCCGGGGCCGGCGAAGATCGGCATCAATGATGAGCACTTTCAGGCCAGTGGCCGCAAAGGCAAGTCCCAGGTTATAAACGGTATAAGATTTGCCTTCTCCGGGCAGGGCGCTAGTGATGGATAAGACCTTCAGTTTACGGCCAACACCGGAGAGCGTCAGCCCCGATCGCAAGCTGCGAAAGGATTCCGCCGTGGCGCTTTCCGGAGCCACCAGAAAAGCACTGGATTCGGCGGCCAGGGCGCCCTCGCGCACTCTGGCTTCAATGCGATGGAAGGGAATCATGCCCAGAACCGGCAGTTTCGACACTGTCTCCACCTGGAAGCTGTCGGTGAGCGTGTCATCCTGGCTTTCCAGCAGGTAAGCCAGTCCGACGCCAGAGAACAGGCCGCCAAAAAACCCGAGAAAGACAAACAGAAACGGTTGCGGCATCGAAGGCGATCCGGGTGGACGGGCGGGATCGGCGAGAGTTACATTTGTCGCGCTGTTGCCTGCATCGATGTTAGCCTCCTGCAGCCTTGCGTAGAGTATGTCGGATAACTCCCGGCTGGAGCGCGCCTGGGCCATCAGCACGCCCAATTGCACGACGTCGTCATTCATCTTGCTGGTAACCAGCTTTTGCGCTTCATAGGCGGCACGCAGCGACTTTTCATTCTCCTGCGCCAGGACAAGATCATTCTTCGCCCGCTGCTTGATCTTCTCCATCTCGCTTTGCATCTGCTCACGCAGCGACTTCAATTGATTGGCGATGTCGGCGAGGCGGGGATTTTTGGCTCCATATTTCGTCTCAGCGCTGGCATACGCCACCCGCGCCGTCGCATCCTGCTCACGCAGCGCATTCAGCACCTCAAGTCCATTGCCCTGAGAGATCACTGTCGAATTGGAAAGGCCGGGCAGAGTGCTGGAACCGAGCGAGGAGATCAGATCGGGATTCTCGGATGCCGTCAGGCGGTAGATCGCCTCGCGCTCCAGGCGCACAGCCTCCGCCTGGGTGACCTCATCGTTTAGCGTGGTTAGACGGTCCAGCTCCGGTATGCGAACAGAACCGCCGCCACCGCCGCCGCCCACTCCGGATGCCGACGCAGACCCGCCGCCGCCCAGTGTCGTCAGACCGGGCATCGATGAAGAAAGATTATGACTTCGCTCGAAATCCGCCACCGCCTTTTGAGACCTGGCAACCTGGTCGGAGAGATTACCTAACTGGGAAGTGAGCCACTGCGAGACTTCCTTGGATGAATTGAAGTTCGAGTTAAGAAGGTAGAGCTTGTATTGGTGAACAACCTCATTGGCAACATCCGCGGCCTGTTTCTGATCCTCGCTTGTGTAAGTAATGGCTATCAGCCGGGAACTGCCCACTTCATTGACCTGCAAGTGCGCCTCGAAGTTGCCGATTAGACCGTCCCGCTGCTCCGGCGGCAGTTCATCCGGACTCTTGACCAGCGGCCCTTCTTCCTTGCTGGATCGGTTAGGATTCTCCAGGCGGAGCATTCCCATCTTATCCATCACCGCCAAAGCGATGGTGTCGTTCTTGATTACCGCGGTTTCCGTCTCGATCTTGACCTTCAAATCATCCTGGTCTCCGCCCACCATGGCGGCGATGCTGGACAGCGCATCAGCTCCACTGTTTTTCTCTTCGTTCAGCTCGATGGTGGCTGTGGATTTGTATCTCGGATGCATCATTACGCTAACGAAAATCGCGAACGACACACAAACAAGAATGCAACCGATGACAACGAACTTCCGCTTCCACGGAACCAGTGCGATTTCCCTGAGAGACACCTGGTCCTCGGGATCGAAGAAGCGATTGGTTTCAGTGAACCGGTCACCGAGGGGGCCGGCTGGAGTTTCATTCTCTTCGGTCATGTAAATTTCTTTTCTCCGGTCTTCAGCGAACGCTTGAGGGAACGGTGGCCAATTCCGCCAGCGCGATTACGGCGGATGCACCACAAACTCCGGGGAAATACCACAGCCCTCTTATTCAGGGCAAAGCTCCGCTATCCTCACCGGGGTAAGGCGGTTTTCCATAGACCGCTCCCGCCTGAGACCAGCGGACGCGCCAAAGCCGGATCGCTCGCATGATGAAAAAATCGGCATTCGTGCTGTACTGCTTTCTCAGCAGAGTCGAGCAGCCGCATCGATTCTCCAATTGCTGTACTCCAACACCATGCCGCCGAGTGGCTTTATCCAAAAGAGAAAGGCGCCTCAGACAGAGCTGGCAAGGATATGTGTATTGGAGAACCGCTCTAACGTGTAGACTAGCAACGGCCAGAGCATCAGTCAACTTACCCGCGAAATGTGGCGCTTACGTGTGCGGTTGCGTTGCGCTGCCCATGAGTCAGAGGGGCGTCTCGCACTCGCTCCCATGCTTTACTGTCTGTGTATTTTATCTGCCTCCGATAAACCGACCTCCAGCGGGAGGCAAGCCCCACCTGAGCCCGACCAAATCGGAATTAGCAGTTCCGCGCAGCCGTGATGGAGGGAGCCCACACTCTTTGCACCCCAAGCGCCTCCGCCGCATCTGACCTACCATGAGCACAGAAAAAGCAACCTTCGGCGCGGGCTGTTTCTGGGGAGTCGAAGCAGCCTTTGCGGCCATCCCCGGTGTGACAGCCACGGCCGTTGGCTATGAGGGCGGTTCGCTCGAGCGGCCCAGCTATAAGGACGTTTGCACCGATAAGACCGGCCATGCCGAGGTCGTCGAGGTGGAGTTCGATCCCGCGCAGCTCAGCTTCGAGCAGCTGCTCAATGCTTTTTTTGCCTTCCACGATCCGACCACCCTCAACCGCCAAGGGCCGGACCATGGCACGCAGTACCGCTCGGCGATCTTCTATCACTCGCCCGCGCAGCAGCAGCAAGCCAGCGCCAAGATTGATCAGCTCACCGCAGAGGGTCGTTTCAAACCCAAATCCATCGTGACAAAAATCGAGCCAGCGCAAACCTTCTGGCGCGCCGAGGAGTATCACCAGAAGTATCTGGAAAAACGCGGCCAGGCAAGCTGCCATATTTAGCTGACAGCTAACAGCAGACAGCTTACAGTTGCCCGAGACCTGGGAGTAAGGAACCTCTGAACAAATCCATCTTTGCGTCAGGGCGCCGCCTCAGTACATATTCGTATCCAAGTCCTCGTGGGCTTTGCGATGCTCCAGAAAGGCCGAGCTTTTCTCGATCTTGTTTTGCAGTTGTGTATCTGCTAGCACCGCAGGTGCTACAGATTGTTCTGAATGATCGTCAGCAGCGAATTGGGCGGGGCCGCATCCTGCGAAAGCTCCCAGATCATCACTCCGCCGTACTGCGCGCCCAACTGCGTCTCCTGGGCCATCTCCGCGTCGCCTACGTAGTAGAGCGCGAGTCCTCCGTCCAACGATCCGCCGCTGACCTCATTCTCGCTCCCGGCGCTCGGATAAGCCGCCAGAATCGTCGCGTAGGTCTCCTCGGTGTTGCCGTCGGCGCTCTGCCCGAAGAACGGCACGCCCAGCGTCATTTGGCTGGCGGGCTCTCCCAGCGACGAGAAATAGGTCATAGCCGTCTGCGCGTCGCTCAGATTCGAGTAATTCATCACGTTCAGAAAGTCGAAGAGCGGCAACGTCGAGGTGAGCATGCCTTTGGGTTGCGACGAATTGGCCATCAGATATTCGGCCACCGCCGCGGTGACAATCTTGTTTTGCGGATGGAAGGTCGAGATCAGATCCGCCGCGAAGGTGGCGTAGGGCGTGCCCATGTTGCTCGGGTCTTCAATGTCCAAATCCACGCCGTCGAGATTGAACTTCGTCACGTAAGTGTTGAGCGAGGCGACAAGCTGCGACGACAGTCCCGCGTTATAGAACTGAATGATCTGCTGATCTGTGCCGCCGCCGCCAATCGACAGAATGACCTTGACGCCAGCCGTGTGCGCGGCAGTCACCAGTGCGGTGATCTCGGCGTCGCTCTGCTTATTGTCCACCAGCGAGAAGGTCATATCGCTTGAAGCCGTGCAGGCGCCGCCGCACACGGGCGGGTCGCCGAATGCCAGGTCCAGGTGGGTCATCTTGTTGAAGTTCAGACTGGCGGCGAAATCCGCGTAGCTGCCGTCGTAATCGGGCAGATAGCCAACCAGCATCTTTGCGCCCGGAACGGTGACGGTGAGCGAAACCTGGCCCTTCTCAGACAAGCCTCCACCGGTGCCGGTGAACTGGAGCATATAGGTGCCGGTGGCGGCGGTTGCATCCGCCGTGAGCGTCACCTTCGAGCTGCCTGAACCCGGAGCAGCGATCGAGGCTGGGCTGAAAGCCGCGGTGATGCCCGTCGGCAGAACGCTGGCGCTCAATGCAATCCCGGCGTCAAAGCCGTAAAAGATCGTCGTCGTCAGCGGGAAACTCACGCTGCCGCCCTGTGCGACGCTGATGGCGTAGCCGGGGGTTTCCGCAACCGTAAATGTCGGCGTCTGCGGCGGTGGCATGGATGCGGAACTGGAGGAGCCGCAGCCATTCAAGCCAAGCGCAACCGCGGCGGACACGTACAGAAGCACCTTCGACAAACAAATATCCCTTGCCTGAACCACTGAGTCTCTCTTTCATCCGCCTGCGAAGACTTATTCGGCGGTTTGCAGCGGTTCTTCCTCAACCGGCGATTCGACCAGCTCCAGCTTGGCCGTCCCCGGCTCCTCCAGCCACAGCCACACAATCCACCACAGCAGCACGGCCAAGAATACCACACTGTTGGCGTTTATCAGCTTGCCTTCCAAGCTCACCACCTGGTCGTACTCCGCGCGGTTGTGGAAGTGCGCCGTCCGGGCGATGTACTCCCACACACCCTGCATCGCCAGCCAGGAGGTGGCTGCCGTCCAGAGTCCGATTGCGATCATCTGCGTGTGGCTGCGCCAGCCGGCCTTGAAGCGGCGGCCAAACAACACCATCAGCAGACCCACTTCCACAGTGAGCAGACCCGCCAGCAGGTCGCCTTTTGCCAGGCCCAGCGCCACCAGCAAGGTATTCTTGGGCGCTGCCGCCAGCAACATCAGATTCAATGCCATTACGGAGTGGTTTGCGGTCAGCCGCGCCCACGCCACCCATGGTCCCCACGCCGCTACCGCGCCCCCAGCCACCACCACCAGCGCCAGCGTACCGTTGATCCAGATCAGCCGCGAGGCTCCGGCAAAGCCTCGCCGCGCCACCTCCACCAACACCAGTAGGCTCAGAATCAACGCCAGATCAGCCATCGTGATCAACGTTGCCTGCAAGGGAAGTGTCGCCAACCGGCCGGTCAGCAGACGCTCGGCCATCTGTTGCAGCGTGAACATCACAAGGACCGCGGTAAACCACGGATAGCGCCGCGCGCGATCCCGCCCGAGCAGAACCACCAGCAAGATCAGTTGTGCGGCAAAGGTCAGCGTCCAAAGAATTTGGGCTGCGGAAAAATCGAAGTTGAAGTGATCGAAGTGCATTTGCGCCTTGTCCGGGCCGCGCGTGGAAAACTGCGCCGGCCCCATTTCAGTCTGCCATTCTCCCTTATTTCGCCGGAGTTGTCAGCATGAAAGCGAGCCGGACGGACGGATGAAACGATAAGGGTTGATGGTGCGCCCGGAGAGATTCGAACTCCCGACCTAACGCTCCGGAGGCGTTCGCTCTATCCAGCTGAGCTACGGGCGCGCATCTCCAGCATACCGCACTTTGGTTTCTTGCGGGCAATTCACGGCTCGCCGCTTAGACCAGCTTGGCATCGAGAGTAATTTCGGTGTTGTTGGCGAAGAGCTTCGAGATTGGGCAGCCGGCCTTGGCGTCGGCGGCGGCCTTGGCGAAGACCTCTTGCGTCGCGCCGGGCACGCTGGCCGTGGTGGTAAGCGCGATTCGCGTGATGGCGAAGCCCTCCCCAACCTTACCCAGCGAGACGGCTGCGTGAGTTTCGATCTTGGCAGGAGTGAGTCCTGCACCGCCCAACTGCGCACCCAGCGCCATCGAGAAGCAACTGGCGTGGGCAGCGGCGATCAGCTCTTCAGGAGTGGTGCCCGAGGCTGCGCCCTCAAAGCGCGTAGCGAATGAGTAGTTTGCATTCGTCAGCACGCCCGTCGCCGTCGAGATCGTTCCTTTGCCTTCCTTCAGTGAACCTGTCCATACCGCGCTTGCCTTGCTTGCCATTCTGCCTCCTTAGGGAATGTGAATTAGGCTGCCTGTGCGCCGCGGCAGGGAATACACCACTCGCCTCGCCTCGGCCCAATGCCTGCAAGGGTTTGATGCGGCAAGTGATTGCCAGGATGCGCGGGACGGCGGCCTTTCGCTTCTATTCGCCTTCGGCTTCGCTGGAGAACCAACCCGGGAGAGCAAGAAACTCCTGCGGCGTCACAATCCGCACACGCTGAAAGGGATCGAGCGTCAACAAGTCTGCATCGCCAGTGAGAATCGCGTCTGCCTTTCCATGTACGGCCACTTCTAGAAACTTATCGTCGCGCGGGTCGGTGAGCATCTCTTCCGTGAAGCCGTTGGCCTTGGCTTCCGCAGTGGCACGAAGGCGGGCACGCTGCAAGGCGCGCATCCGCTTTTTGTGGAGCAGCAGTTGCGCCTCCTCGAACTCGGCTGCGGAGACTATAATCACATCCCGTCCCGCCTGCCGGATGCGGACAGGTTCCTGCGCAGCTGAGTCGAGCACGGCCGCGATATCCTGTTCGGCTTCGGCTTTGGTTACACTTCGCATACTGCCATTGTACGGCACATTCAAAATGTGTCGTCCTCGTCCTGCGGGGCAATCGCGTCGAGCGGAGCAGCGGTGAGCAGATGCAGGCGCGCGAGCACCTTGCGGGCCAGGCCGGTGAGCGCCATCCCCGCCGCCTCGCCCAGCGGAACCCAGCGCCGCTCACCGCTCGCGACGGTCATCGCCTCCACGTCGTCTTCAAAGACAGTGCGGATGCGCACATAGTAGTTCACCTGCATGATGGCGTGGCGAACGGTGAGTCGCAGCTCTTTATCGGGAACGCGAGAGTCGATCAACGCGGGCAGCTCCCAGAGGCCGGGCATCACGGTCTGCGTGGGCGGGCGCTGTTCGAGCAGAACTTCGCGGTGCAACTGGCCGGCCACGCGCCCGCTGCGCACCGAGAGCGCGTAAGCCACCTCGCGGCACTGCATCGGCGGGCGCGGTGCGGTATCGTGCTCGCCTTGCGTCTTGCAATCGGCGGCCAGCGGGCAGACTACGCATTGCGGATTGCGCGGCAGGCAAACAATTGCGCCCAGCTCCATCATCGCCTGATTGAAATCGCCTGGGCGCTCAGGAGAAAGCAGTTCCGTGGCCAGCGCTTCGGCCTTGCGCCGGACTTGGTTGCCTCCGCCCGAGCGGCTACCGGCCTTCCAGCCTTCAATGCGGCAGAGTACGCGCTCGACGTTGCCATCCACTACGGCCACCGGCTCGCCGTGCGCGATGCTGGCGATGGCCGCGGCCGTATACGCGCCGATTCCGGGCAGCAGGCGCAGCTCCGCGGCGGTCCGCGGCAGGTTGCCCTGATGGTGATCGGCGACAAACTGCGCGGCCTTATGCATCATGCGCGCGCGGCGATAGTAGCCCATGCCGCTCCACGCGGCCAGCACCTCCTGCTCCGTCGCCAGGGCCAGCGAAAGCAGTGTGGGAAAGCGGGCCAGAAAGGTCTGGTAGCGCTCGACGACCACGGCCACGCGGGTCTGCTGCAGCATCACTTCAGAGACCCAAATTGCGTAGGGATTGCTGCTGCGCCGCCAGGGCAGATCGCGGCGGCAGCGGTCGTACCACTCCAGCAGCCGCTGGCGCATACGCGCGATTTTTTCCTCCGCCCACACCCGCTTGGCCATGCGGACAGAGTAACAGGCGGCAATCTATCGCTCCAGAAAGATTGGGTACTCCGAAGAGATTGGGTGCCCCATATCTGCCGCGCACTTTGCGGCAGATATGGGAAACCACGAACCCCAATCGCTGACAACACCATCCATCCGAGGTGTAAACTTCTCCTTCGCGTGGTAGCTGTCATTTCACCGCGCAAACAGGAAAACGCCATGCGCAAAATCGTAGTCGTTCTCGCCCTCGCCTCGCTTCTAGTTCCCTTTGGCATCGCCCAAAACCCGCAGACCGCAGCGCCAGCCAAGCGGCCTATGACATTTGACGACATGATGGCGATGAAGCGCCTCGGCGAGACCGCCGTTTCACCGGATGGCAAGTGGCTGGCCTATTCAGTGACCACCGTGGACATGAATAAGAACACCAAAACTGCGGAGCTGTGGGTGCAGGCGATTGCGGGTCCAAATTCCGAAGCTCAGCCGCCGTTCAAGCTGGCCGTCGCGCAGCCGGGTGATTCGGGCGTGCAGTTTGCGCCCGACGGGCGCTCGGTGCTCTTTCTCTCGGCTCGCAGTGGTTCGCAACAGGTTTGGCTGGCTGACTTTGACCCCGCGACCGGCGCAACTAGCAATGCGAAGAAGCTGACCAGCATTTCGACCGAGGCCGGCGACGCGATCTGGTCGCCGGAGGGGCATTTCGTTCTGTTTACTTCGACGGTCTATCCGGATTGCCCGGCAATGACTCCTGCCGGCTTTGCGACTGGAGACAAATGCAACGCCGATCGCGACAAGGCCCTCGCCGACAGCAAAGTCAAGGCGCAGATTTTTACGCACCTGCTCTATCGCCACTGGGACCACTTCACCGGCGATAAACGCAGCCATCTCTTTCTGGCGACGGTGGAGACCGGCGCGGTGCGCGACTTGACGCCCAACGATCCGCATGACGTTCCGCCGTTTTCGCTGGAGGGCGGAGGGTGCGGCTGCGCCTTTGCGCCGGATGGGAAGGAGTTGGCCTTCACCGAGAACCTCGACCCGGAGCCGGCGATCAGCGTGAGCGCGAAGATTTTCATGCTCGATTTGACCAATCCGGCGGCGAAGCCGGTTGCCGTCAGCACGTCGGCCGGCGGCAACTTCAATCCCGCGTACTCGCCGGATGGGAAGTATCTGGCGTGGCGGTCGCAAGAGCGGGCTGGGTATGAGAGCGATAAGTTCCGGCTGATGATTTATGACCGGGCGGCGAAGACGATCAAGGACTTGCTTCCGCAGTTTGAAAACTGGGTGGATGAGTTTGCGTGGATGCCTGACTCGAAACAACTAATCTTCATCTCGGAAAAAGAGGGCGCGTCTGATATATACAGAGCAGAACTCGAGGGACGATACATCGAGGAACGTCCTCCTTCGGGCGTATATAGTGACCTGCATATCATAGTCGATGGATCTATATTTCTGGCAACGCATATGCGTGTAAGTCATCCAAGTGAAGTTGTACAGATTACATTCTCACCTACATTTCCGTATGCAATTAACGCACAACGCACTCCGTTGATGAAGAAAGCAATCACACATCTTAACGATGCGCTGCTTTCCCAACTCGACCTACCCCGGCTCGATTCCTTCTGGTTCGTCGCCAAAGACGGCGCCAAACTGCAAGGCTTTGAAATCCGGCCGCCGGGCTTTGATTCCAAGAAAAAATATCCGGTAAAGTTTCTGATTCATGGTGGGCCGCAGGGCAACTGGGGCGACGACTGGAGCTACCGCTGGAATCCGGAACTCTTTGCCGCCAACGGCTACGTGGTGGTGATGATCAATCCGCGCGGCTCGACGGGCTATGGGCAGGCGATTGTGGATGGCGTGAACGGCGATTGGGGCGGCAAGCCGTTTACCGACCTGATGGAGGGGCTGGACTACGCCGAGCAGCATTACCTGTTTATCGACAAGTCGCGCGAGTGCGCGCTCGGCGCCAGCTACGGCGGCTTCATGGCCAATTGGGTGCTGGGGCACACGGACCGCTTCAAGTGCATCGTCTCGCACGACGGAATGTTTGATCCCGAGTCGGCCTACGGGACCACCGAGGAGTTGTGGTTCAACGAGTGGGAGTTCAAGGGCAAGCCGTGGGATTACTACGGCAAGCCCGATGCGGAAAACCCCTTCCGCAAGTGGTCTCCGATGATGTCGGCGAAGAACTTCAAGACACCGACGCTGGTGGTCCACGGACAGCTCGATTACCGGCTCGATGTCAGCGAGGGCTTCCAGCTCTTCGATACTTTGCAGCGGTTGAAGGTGCCGTCGAAGATGCTGTACTTCCCCGATGAAGGCCACTGGGTCTTGAAGCCGCAGAACGCGCGGCTGTGGTGGAAGACGGTGAATGATTGGGTGGATGAGTGGGTGAAGTGACAGAGAACAGGGATCAGAGAACAGATTGAGTGTCCCTGTTGAACCTTATGACGCGATGACGCGCAAGCGCCGGCCGCCCGGACGGCCTGTCCTGTGGCCAGAGAATCCATGCCGCTCTATCATCCCATCCAAAATGAGAAGGAGGTTCTCATAATAGCGATTTGCGCTACAGAGGCAGGTAGACAATCAGAGTGCCACCTGACCATAGAGTGGCGCATGGTTATTGCAATAATGGTTTTATGGAAAATCATTTGATGGTGCCGGGAGGGGGGGTCGAATCGCTGCCCGGTATTGAGAACAAATAAGTTACTGATTCTAAACAACTCTCAAAACGCGGAAAACGGCTAAATCGCGGTTTCCACACACGTATTACACGCATGGGAAGAACGCTTGGAGTTATTCGTGCCTCCATTTCCGCCTTTTACTGATATAGGCAAGCGTGAAATCAATCTCAGCAATTATGCGTCCGCTTTTTTCTTGACCATACCATTGTGCTTTCAAGTCCGAGAGGATTCGCTGAGTGCATTCGAAGTACCTCTTGAAATGACGCAACTCAAAGATCACAGCAATTTGCCTATCGATCATCATAGGCTTATCTTTTTCTGGAGAAACTAATCGTTCAATGAGCGAATGAAATATTGTGAATTCCCTGTCTTGTGATTCGCGACGGCGGACTAGAAAAAACTGGAAGATCGGAAAAAGTGCTGCGATTGCTGCGAGCGTCAGACCCGGGTTTATGCCTGAAAACAACCAGCCAAAAAGATCTTTCATGATTACTTCCTGTGGATAACTTTGCTTGCAATCTTACACCGGTGTGCTTTGCTTAAAGCATGAAAATCGAGGAGGCAATTCAAAAGGCAATAAAGGGAGGGTATGATTCAAAATCCTTGCGGTTCACAATGGACGGAAAGTTGGCGGTCGTCGCAATGAATATTAATAGAATTTTCCTTGACCCCTCCTTCTGGCAATCGCTCGGCAAAGCGCTGTCATGGCAAACTGATGTACCAATTTTCTATGAGTTTCCTAAAAAAATTATGTTGGTGCATGGATAGATGAGACAATCGAGTCGAGTGAATGGCTAATCTATTGGCACCGCTTCATCGACCATCTTGCAAATGGAAAAACCGCAGATGAATTTTTCGAACAACTGTTATAAGTATTTTGTTTTCTATTCACTATGAGAATGTCGCACACGTAATCCACACGCGGACATATTACTAACATAGCTAAACGTAATGGATTGAATTAGATATATCTGGTGCCGGGAGGGGGGGTCGAACCCCCATGACCACAAGGATCGGCAGATTTTGAGTCTGCTGCGTCTGCCAGTTCCGCCATCCCGGCTCGGGGTGGGATTCCGCTCTCAAAGTATCGCACAGCCCTTGTCTTTGGCGCTAGAGGCAGTTCCCGCCCGTACACAGCACCGTTGCACTGGAAATCCAACTCCAATCCGCCATTCCCGATTTAAGCCGTCTTTCCATCAACTATCCGCCGCGCCTTGTTTCTGCGCGGCACGGCCGAAGGCGGCTGGCCCCACCGCAGGTGGCGTGCGACAATGGAGGCAACCGTGATGAATCCCGCCTCCTCGCCAATTCTTCCCGAGCCGGTTTCGGTAACCCCGGAACTGCTCGCCCAGCACAGCATCACTGCGGATGAGTATAGCCGCATCCAAGGCGCGCTGGGACGCGTCCCCTCCCTCACCGAGCTGGGCATCTACAGCGTGATGTGGAGCGAACACTGCTCCTACAAATCGAGCCGGGTGCACCTCAAGCGGCTGCCCACCAAGAGCGCCCTGGTGGTGCAAGGGCCGGGCGAGAACGCCGGCATCATCGACGTGGGCGAAGGCTGGGCTTGCGCCTTCAAGATCGAAAGCCACAATCACCCTAGCTACATCGAGCCATTTCAGGGCGCGGCTACCGGCGTGGGCGGCATTCTGCGCGACATCTTCACGATGGGCGCGCGCCCGCTGGCGGTGATGGATTCGCTGCGCTTCGGCTCGATCAGCGAAGAAGCCGGCCAAGACGCGGAAGAGCGGAAGCTCATCGCGAAAAATCACTCCATTGTCGAGGGCGTGGTGAGCGGCATCGCCGGCTACGGCAACTGCTTTGGTGTTCCCAACCTGGGCGGCGAAACCAAGTTCGAGGCCTGTTACAGCGGCAACCCGCTGGTGAACGCCTTCGCCCTGGGCCTGGTACGCAAAGACGAAATCTTTTATGGCAAGGCCTCGGGCGCGGGCAACCCGGTAATCTACGTCGGCGCCAAAACCGGTCGTGACGGCATTCATGGCGCGACCATGGCCAGCGAGGAGTTTCACGAGGGCACCGAGGCCAAGCGTCCCAACGTCCAGGTCGGCGACCCCTTCATGGAAAAGCTGCTGATGGAGGCCTGCCTGGAGGCGATGCAGACGGGCGTGATCGTCGGCATTCAGGATATGGGCGCGGCTGGATTAACTTGTTCGACCTGCGAGATGGGGGCACGCGGCGGCGTGGGCCTGGATGTCGAGCTCGATCTGGTTCCGCAGCGCGAGACCGGCATGAGCGCCTACGAGATCATGCTCTCCGAGAGCCAGGAGCGAATGCTGCTGGTGGCCATCAAGGGCCGCGAGGACGAGGTTCTGAAGGTCTTCACCAAGTGGGGACTCGACGGAGTCATCATCGGCACCGTGCAGCCTGAGCCGCGGCTGCGGATTCGCCATCACGGCGTGCTGGTGGCCGATATTCCCAACACTTCGCTCACCGACGACGCGCCGCTCTATCATCGCCCTGTTGGAAGCTGGAAAGCTCCCGTCTCGCTCGAACCTTCTAAAGAAATACTTTCCCAACTCGCCAAAGATCGCGATTATAAAGCCGATCTGAAGAAGCTGCTGGCCAGCGAGAACGTTTGCAGCAAGCGCTGGGTTTACGAGCAGTACGACAGCATGGTGCAAACCAACACCGTGATCGGCCCCGGCTTTGAAGCTGGCCTGATGCGCATCAAAGGCACGGCCAAGCCGGACGCAGCAGATGGACCCATCGGGGAGATCGGCCTGGCGATGGCTCTGGATGGCAATAGCCGCTGGGCTTATCTCGATCCCAAGCTGGGCGCGATGCACGCCGTCGCCGAAGCAGCCCGAAAGGTGGCGATGACCGGCGCGAAGCCGGCAGCCGCCACCAACTGCCTCAACTTTGGCAACCCCGAGAAGCCGGAGATCATGGCGCAGCTTTCCGCAGCCATCGATGGCATCAGCGAAGCCTGTATAGCCCTCGGCACGCCCGTCACCGGCGGCAATGTTTCGCTTTACAACGAGACCAAGGGCGAAGGCATCTATCCCACGCCGGTCCTCGGCATCGTTGGCATTCTCGACGACGTGAACAAAGCCGTTCCGGCGGAGTTTCAGAAAACCGGCGACGCGATCCTGCTGCTCTGGCCGGTGCTGCGCGGCGAAGAGCCTAATCCAGAGCTTAAAGTCCCCTTCAAACCCGAACCGATGAAGTACTACCCGGTGGATGCCATTCCGCAAATTCCAGTTGCGGATGAGGATCCCGAGGAACCAGAAGCTACGGCTGCGGCATATCTGGCCGCCTTCGGCTCTTCGGAATTCGCCAAGGTAGTCCTCGGCGGTCTCTGGGGCACACCGCCTCCGCTTGATCTCGATGCCGAAGCCAGCTTGCATAAGCTGCTGCAAGAGCTTGCCGAAGAAGGACTGCTTCGCTCCGCGCGCGACATCTCCGACGGCGGCATCGCGGTGGCCGTGGCACAGGCCGCATTCGCTATGGGAATCGGAGCGACCGTCGAGCAGGAGCCGTCGCTGATGGTTCATCCGCTCTTCGGCCTCTTTGCCGAGCCGGCCTCGACGGTGCTGGCCAGCACCCACCCCAGCAACCTCTCCGCGATTGAGAAGCTGGCCGGCGAATATAACTTCCTCGCCGCCCGCATCGGCACCACTGGCGGCGTTCGACTCGATATCAAGGTTGACGGCGAGACCTTCATCTCCGCACCGCTTGACGAACTGCGCAAGCCCTGGGCTTCGGCCCTGCAAGCTACCCTCCATGGCGAGGTAACGGCATGAGCGGGGTGCTTTTTCAGGGAGTGGAAGGCGAAATCGACGCTTCGAGGTCGCTGTGCGTCTCCTCAAAATCTTGTCATCCTGAGCGGAGTTTGGCGGCATTATCGCCAAACGGAGTCGAAGAACCTGGGTTTTGCGGCGAAGCCGCGCCCTGCCGTGCGCGCAGCACCGACAAGCTCCGCGAAGAGTGCGGCGTAGTCGCCATCTATGGCCATCCCGACGCCGCGCGTCAGGCCTATCTTGGCCTCTACGCGCTGCAGCATCGCGGCCAGGAGTCAGCCGGTATTGCCACCGCCGACGGCCAGCACCTGGCTAATATCAAAGGCATGGGACTGGTTTCGGAGATCTTTACCGACGATGTTCTGGCCAAGCTGCCCGGCCCGATGGCCATCGGCCACACCCGCTACTCGACCACCGGCGACTCGGCGTTGCTCAACGCCCAGCCCATCCGCGTCGACTCGACCAAAGGCCTGATTGCCATCGCCCACAACGGCAACCTGGTCAACCTGGGCAATGTGCGTTCGCGCTTGGAGCGCGATGGCGCCTACTTCCAGACCACCTCGGATTCTGAAATTATCGTCCAGCTCATCGCCCACTCCCGCGCCAATTCGCTGGTGGATGCCATCGCCGACTCGCTCCGCCAGATCGAGGGCGCATTCTCCATCGTGATGATGACGCGCGACCGCATCTTCGCCGCCCGCGATCCACGCGGCTTCCGCCCGCTCTCGATGGGCCGGATCAAGAATCCCGACGGCCCAAATGCGGGTCCTGACACCATCGTCTTTGCCTCGGAGACTTGCGCGCTTGACCTGCTGCGCGCCACCTACGAGCGCGACGTGCTTCCCGGCGAGCTGGTCATGGTCACCGAAGACGGCGTCACCAGCCGCCAGTATGCGACCGGCATCCCGCAATCCAGTTGCATCTTCGAGCACGTCTACTTTGCCCGCCCCGACTCGCGTGTCTTCGGCCACTGGGTGCAGGAGAGCCGCGACCGCATGGGCCGCCAGTTGGCCCGCGAATCCGGCGTGCCTGCCGATGTCGTCGTTCCCGTTCCCGACTCCGGAGTGACCGCGGCGCTCGGCTACGCGGAAGAGGCAGGCATTCCCTTCCGTCTTGGCCTCATCCGCAACCACTATGTTGGCCGGACCTTCATCGAGCCAGAGCAGCGGGTGCGCGACTTCGGCGTCCGCCTCAAGCTCAACCCGGTGCGCAACCTGCTTGAAGGCAAGCGGGTCGTGCTGATCGATGATTCGATCATTCGCGGCACCACATCGCGAAAGATTGTCCGCATGGTGCGCGGCGCGGGCGCCAAGGAAGTCCATCTGCGCATCAGTTGCCCGCCCACCGTCTCACCCTGCTTTTATGGGGTAGACACGCCCAGCAAGCGCGACCTGATCGCCGCCAACAAATCCATCGAAGAGATTCGCCGCTTCATCGAAGCCGATTCGCTCTCCTACCTCTCGCTCGACGGACTGCTCGAAGCCTGCCACGGCAAAGATTCTGTTGGCTACTGCACCGCTTGCTACACCGGCAACTACCCCACTCAGTGGGTTGATGTGGATGAGATTCTGCCGGCGGCAGCAGGCGTATAACCGTGTGTCGATGCGCTCAGAACCGCAGGATCTGACATACGGTTCATTGAAAGCAATTGAGAGCAGAGCGCTCCATTTAGATAGGCAATCGTCTTCGAGCAGAGGTGGCCAGAGACGGAATTGAACCGCCGGCGGCAGGCCTTTTCAGGGCCGCGGGCTAACGCGCTACCGTAATCGCGCGGCCTGAGTTGCCTTGGGATCTTCAAGCAGTGGTGGCCAGAGACGGAATTGAACCGCCGGCGGCAGGCCTTTTCAGGGCCGCGGGCTAACGCGCTACCGTAATCGCGCGGCCTGAAGTTGTCTTGGGATCTTCTAACAGTGGTGGCCAGAGACGGGATTGAACCGCCGACGCCGGCCTTTTCAGGGCCTCCTACCGAAAGTTCTAACTGGTCTGGAATCAGCGGAAATGGTTGACAACAGGTAGTTTACCTCGAAGGAG
>JBEKDX010000031.1:0-18867 GCA_050014135.1 Occallatibacter sp. | reverse complement strand
TCGCTGACGGCCATGCGCTCCGGCTGAACGAGGTTCCGCGTGTTCTGGGTGATCTCGTCGAGCTGGTCCTGGAGGGCGCTCATTGAATTCTCACGTTAGCGCAGGCTCAAACTTCTGCGCTTGATTTAAGTCGCGCGGCCCTATCGCCCGAAGCGCTGCTTGGCGCCCATGCCGCCGAGGCCGCCGCGCATCATGCTCTTGGCCAGGCCACCGCGGCCCACCTGCTTGAACATCTTGGCCATCTGGGCATATTGGCGGAGGAGTTGATTGACCTCCTGCACGCTGGTGCCGCTGCCGGCTGCAATGCGCTTGCGCCGCGTGCCCGAGATAATGTCGTGATTGCGGCGCTCCTTGGGAGTCATGGAGTTGATGATGGCTTCGAGGCGCACGAATTGTTTCTCGTCGATTTGGCCGGCGGCCTGCTGCATGCCGGCGAAGGGGCCGACCGAGGGCAGCATCTTCAAAATGCTTTCCATCGACCCGAGTTTTTTGATCTGGCGCAACTGATCGCGGAAATCTTCGAGCGAGAAGCCGTCGCCGAGCAAGGCCTTCTTGGCCAGTTCCTCGGATTTCTTGCGATCGAGTGTGGATTCGGCCTTCTCGATGAGCGAGAGCATGTCGCCCATGCCCAGGATGCGGCCCACAATGCGATCGGGATGAAACGGCTCGAAGGCGTCCGGCTTTTCGCCGGTGCCGATAAACTTGATCGGCTGGCCGGTGACGTGGCGAATCGAGAGCGCAGCGCCGCCGCGGGCATCGCCATCCATCTTGGTGAGCACCACGCCGGTAAGGCCTAACCGCGTGTGAAATTCCTGCGCCGAGTTGACGGCGTCCTGCCCCGTCATCGCGTCGGCGATAAACAAAATCTCGCTGGGGTTGAGCAGCTTTTTGAGCCGCTCCATCTCGCCCATCAGCTCTTCGTCGATGTGCAGACGTCCAGCGGTATCCACAATCAGTACGTCGCAGCCCATGTTGCGCGCCTCGCGGCGAGCCTCGGCGGCCAGACGCTCGACGAGCGCAGAGCCAGCGGCTTCGCCTTTCTGATCGCCTTCGTAGAGCTTGGCTTCGATGGATTTGGCGACGACCTTGAGCTGCTCGCGCGCGGCGGGACGGTAGACATCGACGGAGACAAGCATGGGGCGATGGCCGCCCTTCTTGAGCCATGCGGCCAGTTTGCCTGCCGTGGTGGTTTTGCCGGAGCCTTGCAATCCGGCCATCAGAATCACGCTCGGCGGTTGCGAGGCGAATTTGAAGCGTGCCGTGTCTTTGCCCAGCAGCGTGATCAGTTCGTCGCGAACGATTTTGATGACCTGCTCGGAGGGCGAGAGCGCGGTGAGGACTTCGGCGCCGATGGCCTTGACGCGGATCTGCTCGATCAGGTCGCGGACGACATTGAGGTTGACATCTGCTTCGAGCAGGGCTACGCGAATCTCGCGCAGGGCGTCACTGATGTTCTCTTCGGTGAGCGTGCCCTGGCCGCGAAGGCTCTTGAAGGCTCGTTGCAGTTTGTCTGTGAGGTTTTCAAACATAATCTCTACCAGTGTATCGCGGCCCCTGGCACCTGCGGTGCGGCCAAACCACCTGCGGTGCGGCCAAACCACCTGCGGTGCGGCAGACGCTCGCTATCCGCTCGCAGGAGTTTCGTGGTTTCCCATTCTTTCCGGAGATTGCGAAAAGGATGGGGCACGGCGCGTTGGTGCGATTTCACGGCACGAAGTGCTTACTCCGCCGGAGCGATTAGGTATTGCTCGAGCTTGCCGTCGGGATAGGTGTAGGTGGTGAGGCGCAGGCGTTTGGCGGGGCAGACGATCTGGAAGACGCGGAAGGTCATGCCGCCGCGCAGTTCTTCGCCGGATTGGCGGAAGGTGAGCGGCTCGCCCAGTGGCGCCAGGCTCGATTGGAAGTCGGCCAGAGCCTCGGCGGTGAAGTAGTCGCTGAGGTTGGGGGCCAGAAGAGTGCGATCGATGCGGCCCTGCGCGAGATCGTGGTAGATCGCGATGGCCTGCTTCTCGGCGTCCGAGGGCGGGTAGCCGGCCACGATCGGAGCGGCCAGGTGCGCGATGGTCGAGGCCGCGCCGACGGCATCCTGATTGGTGAGCACGGCTACGGCCGCGCCATCATCCACCAGCACGACATTGTCGGAGACGAAGCCGGAGACCTCGCCGCTGTGTTCGATGGAGCGGTGGTTATCGCGGTCGATCACATCGACGCCCAGGCCGTAGTGTGTTCCCTTGCCGTCCTTCAGCTTGACCTCAGTAAACATTTGCTTGTAGCTCTCGGGCTTGAGGATGGTCTCGGCGATCAGGCTATCGTCCCAGAGCGCCAGGTCGTGCGCGGTCATGGCCAGTTCGCCGGCGGCGAACATCCATCCGCGGCCCTCCTTGGGAGCCAGACGCAACGGGCCGAGAGCGTGGCGATAGTAGGCGGTGGCGTCGGCTTGCGTCAGCTTGATCTCGTCGGAGTTCCACACGGATTGCATCCCCAACGGGCGAAAGACGCGGCGGGTGAGCAGAGCCATCAGCGGTTCGCCAGCGACGGTCTCGACGATGCGGCCGGCGATGATGTAGTTGGTGTTCGAGTACTGCCATTGCGTACCCGGCTCAAAGTCCAATGGCTTTTTCGCCCACGTGTCGATGATCTGCTGCGCAGTCTCCGGCGCGAGCATCGGAGTCATCACGTAATCTTCGGGCCAGTAATCCTGGTAGCCGGAGGTGTGGGAGAGAATCTGGCGGATGGTGACTTCATTGCCACGGGTGAGGCCGGGGATGTACTTGCCCACCGCGTCGTCGAACGAGAGCTTGCCGTCTTCTTGGAGCATGAGAATGGCCGCGGCGGTGAACTGCTTCGAGATCGAGCCGATCGAGTAGCGCATGGACGGCGTGGCGGCAATGGCGGGCGCGGTTTTGGTGGCCAACCGCGACTGGCCGTAGGCGTGGGTATAAACCAGCTTGCCGCGCTGGACGACGGCTATCGAGGCCGAAGGTACGCCGGTTTGCTCGAGCACCTGGCGGGCGATACGATCCACTTTGTCTCTGAGGGCCGGATCAATCGTGTTGATCGCCTGCGCCTGCGCTGCTGCCAGCGTCAAGAGTGAAAGAACCGCAGAACCCAAGAGTTTGGCAAGCTGCTTCATTGTCAACCATCTCCTTCGCATCGCGCTTATCAAGGTAACACCGACAAAGGTATCAGAAAGGGAGCAGAGCGGCTTTGGGCGCGACGGAGAGAAGGCGATGGCCGGAACGTCTTAAAATAGAAGAATGTTTACCGGCATCATCGAACAGACGGGCACGCTGGTTGGGCTGGAGAGCAGGGGCGGGGTGCGACGCATCACGGTCGAGGCTCCAGGGCTGGCTGGGCGGCTGCGCGAGGGCGATTCATTGGGCGTTTCGGGGGTCTGCCTGACAGCGCTCGATGTGAACCCGAGGCTCTTTCACGCCGATCTGGCGCAGGAGACGCTGGACTGCACCTCGCTCGGCGCTCTCACTCCGGGCGCCAAGGTGAACCTGGAACTGCCCACCGCCGCCGGCTCTCCGCTGGGCGGCCACATTGTGCAGGGCCACGTGGACGGATGCGGCACACTCGTTTCTCTGGAGCCGATCATCTCGCCGGCCAGCCCGGAATTTGACCGGGAGACCACTGACTGGACTCTTAAGGTTCTGGTTCCGGAGAAGGTGCGCCAGTGGATGGTGCACAAAGGCTCGGTGGCTGTTGAGGGCATCAGCCTGACGATTGCCGGCTTCGACGGCGAGGCGATTACGATTGCCATTTTGCCGCTGACCTATTGGCGAACGAATCTGCACACGCTGGCTGCGGGCGCTCCGGTGAACGTGGAGGCCGATGTGCTGGTAAAGCTGGCCCACGCGCAACTGATGGCGGACAAGAAGCCAGCGCTGGAGTTGACCGAGGCTTGGCTGGTGGCCAGCGGATACTGAGAGACTGGCCGTCTGACAGTTGCTCACGCGCCGCCGTCAGCCTCGCATCTGCCGCAGTTCATTTGAACTGCGTGACGACGTCCCACAGGAAGTACAAGATCACAAAGAGCGTTGCGCCGGCGGCTACCCAGAGGGCGATCCGCAGCGCGGGCTCGATCTTTTTCACCTTGATGACAATGGCTTCTTGCGCGGCTCGTTCGTGATCGAAGGAGTCGTCCAGAAAAATCTGGTCTTCTTCGTCGCGTTCCAGCCTGGAGCGGTAGAGATAGATAGCCGCAGCGACCGCAACCAGCACCGCCCAAATGATCAACATCACTGAAACAAACGTCATACCCCACCTCCTAAAGATCCTCAAAACCTAGCAGTTAATTAATTAGTTAATAGTCGGGCGACCCTCCTTGGACACAACAAACTACCAGAAGTAAACAGCTTCCATCTTGGGTGAGCCGGGCTCGCCATCAATAATCTGCGTGCTCAACACGATTTCCATATTCGTTTTGCCTCCAGCAGTCAGTGCGGCGCGCTGCAATTGGGCTAGATCGTCGGAGTCGGTCAGAAACTCACCAGCGGCAATCGTCCCTCCGCGAGCCAAGCCCGCGACAATCACCGCTAATTTGCCGGTATTGGTGTCGGTGAATCGAGCCACGATGGCATAGTCGCGATAGTTATTGGTAGTAAGCTGGTCCGATCGCTGAACCACCCAGCGAGATTTCGATGCGGCCGTGCTATCGACAATCCGAACTTCGGTCATGTCAGCATTGTTCGAGAAGTGATAGCGCAAGGGGTTGGTCAGCCTGAGCGTCCATGCGTTGTCAAAGGCGCCGATGAAGACCGCTGGACCGGAACGAAGATCGGCCAGGCTGGTAACAGCTTCGCCGCGAAGGTTGTATAGTTTGCCGTTGGACTGCAACAGACCGGCAATTTTGACGATGGCGCTCAGGTCGTCGATGGCGACTGTGGTGAGGTTGTCCTTTGGCTTTTCCATGGGTTCGAGGTGAACCTGGCGGGTAGGATCTGCTGCGTCACGCAGAAATTGTCCGGATGACTCTGTCTGATCCGCCACGCAGAGCAGCACTGGATCTCTTTGCGTCAAGACCGGCCGCCAAAAAGAATCCAGCGCAGAACGATGCATTGCCTGCCACAGCAGCACCGAGCCCACCGAGAGAACCCCGACGACGGTGCAGGCGAAGACCAGCACGAGTGGAGAAAGATGACGCGAGTGCGAACCCGAATGCGCTTCGGTCTTGGCGGTATCTCTGACAGCCAACTCCTTCGGCAGCGAACCATTGGAGCCTTTAGGCCACTGGAACTGCGGCACATAGGAGCCGGAGGGAAGCGAAATCTGCAGTTCGTTCTGGTGGCCGGGCTCCTGATAGTACATGGCGATGCGTTTGCGAATCTCGGCCGCTGTGACGCGTACGATGGGGTCGGAGGCGGTATCATAGTCGGGGCTCTTTCCGAAGACCTCGCTCCCTATCGTCCGCTCTTTGAGAGGATCGGTATTCCCTGCCAGAGTATGCTCCACCACAAAACGCAAAAACGATGGAAATCTCTGGCTGTGGCTGAAATGAGGGTTCTCCAGAAGCCGCTCCAATTGGGCATGGATCGCGCCTGCATGGTTGGTGATCGACCCTGCACGGTCTTCAATAATTTCATCCGCCATGGGTCACTCCCTTCGTTCACAAGCATTATACAGACTTTACAGGTAAAGAATGGTTGCCCGCCGCCCTGGAGCAAATAAACAAAACAAAGGAGTTACCATGAAGTTTACAGGTAAGCCCCCGTCTCTGATTATCCGTAAGGACCTTGGCATGGCAATTCTAAGCTCTCTATAAGGACCATGCAGCATAAATTTTTAATTTCCCTGATCTGGACGCTCGGCGCAGGACCTGATTGGACGACGGAAACGGGATTGAACCGGAGGCTTTCGTGAGTATCGCAACAAAAAGACGCTTATCAAATCAATCGCATCCGCATTCATGGATGCGCATATCCTCATTCTTCACGTTGTTTCTACTGCTCATTTCGAGCGCAACCTTGCAGGCACAGGTGGGTGGCGCTTCATTGAGTGGCGTTGTGCAGGATCCCACCAGCGCGGTCGTTTCGGGCTCGACAGTGATCCTCCAGAACGTGACCAACGGAGCAGAACGCACCACGCACAGCAACGCTTCAGGCGCCTTCACCTTTGAGGCCATCCTCAGCGGCGACTACAAGTTGATTGTGCAGCAGGCTGGCTTCAAGCAACTGGTTCGCGCCGATATCCACCTGAATCCGGGAGATAGCCTCACGCTTCCCGATCTCCGTCTCATGGTCGGCGCGACGAATGAGTCGATCACGGTTGGCGCGGAGGCGGCTGCTCTGCCGCTCGACAGCGGCCAGTTGAGCGCCACCATCACCTCCGGCGATCTCGACCAGCTTTCCGTGGTCGGCCGCGACGCCACCGAATTGCAGAAGATTCTGCCCGGATTTGCCATTCGCAATCTGGGATCCCAGAACTCCGTGGAAAGCTTTGAGCAGGTAGAGGTTGGAATGCCGACGCCCTACGCCTCCAACGGCTCACCGGTGGCAGGCATCACCCTGAAGCTCGACGGCGCAAACCTGACCGACGCCGGCAACTTCGGCGCTGCCCTAATGAATATCAATGACTCGTTTGTAAGCGAAGTTCAGGTGCAGACCTCCAACTTCGGCTCTGACCAATCGAACGGCCCAGTAGTGATCCAAGCGGTCACCAAGTCAGGCACCAAGAGCTATCACGGATCTGTTTACACCTATGCGCGCACCAGCCAGCTCAACTCCAACGACTGGCTGTCGAACTACAACAATTTTGCACGGCCTGACGACCGTTTTATCTATCCCGGCATCACCATCAGCGGCCCGGTTCCCCACACCAAGAAGCTCACCTTCTTCGCGGGCGCCGAGTTTGACGTACAGAAGAATGTCTATGCATACGGCAGCGCTGGCAGTGCGATCATCCATGCGCTGGTGCCGACCCAGGCAATGCGCACAGGCGACTTCAGCGCGGGGGCGCTTTCCAACTTCCTTGGGCCGGTGCTCACCAATGGCAGCTATGCAACATTCAACACGCCGCCAACCATTGGCGACAACAACGCAACGCTTGCCGACGGAAACATCTCCGCCTTTCTGAATCCCGGCGCTATGGCCTTGGTCAACGGCACGCTGCCGCTTCCCACCAGGACACAGACAGGCGCCGACGGCTTCAACTATGACAACCTCAACCTGGTCAATAACAACGTCACCCAATATACTGGCCGCGTGGACTACGCCATCACTCCGCGTAACCTGTTCTTTGCGCGCTACAGCTACGAACAGGGCAAACAGGGCCAGCCGCAGGTGCCCTACTACTCGCCCACGGCCTCAAGCATCATGGGCGCTGTAAACACGCCCGGCTACGGCGTCAATAACGACACGCATACCAACAGTGCGGCGGCGAACTACGTCACGGTATTCTCGGCCACCCTGACCAACGAACTCTACGCAACTATCACCTCCTTCCTGGAGAACTTTGTTCCGCGCAAGACCTCAGCGCTGCAGAGCACTGCGATCGACTATCCATACAACGGCGCATTCAACAATGGAGATACGCAGTATCCTCAATTGGGGACTTACTCAGCCTATGGCGGCTTGCCGCTCGGTCTGTGGCCTGACGTGTCCCTCAACCCACTCGAGTTGAAGAAGCTTCAGCCCAACGTCGGCGACAATCTCACCAAGGTGTGGGGCAAGAACACAATCAAGATTGGCATCTTCAGCCAGCGCACCACCAACAATCAGACCGCGACCAATCCGCAGACCAATGGTGTCATCCAGGATTACTACTACGGAGGGGCCGGCAGTTACTTCGCCGATTACAACGGGACCTATCCCGACGGGTCGCCCGCCTACGGCAACCCGCACTGGAACAGCGGCAATGCCCTGGCAAACTTCTTTGAAGGGCAGATTCAGGATTGGCATCAGCAGAACTTCAACCCCTATACGAACCTGTACTTCTGGAATACGGACTTCTATGCCCAGGACACTTGGCGCGCCACCTCGAATCTGGTGATCACGGCTGGCTTCCGTGTCTCCAAGCTCGGCGCATGGCAGGATGCTCACGGCATCGGCGCGGCAATCTGGAACGCTGACTTGTATACAACTCCGTATAATGCCACAACCAATCCGTTACCCGGAATCACCTGGCACCAGTACACCAAATCCATTCCTAACTCCGGTTCGTCCGCGCCTCCGCTTTACTTTGAGCCGCGCGTTGGCTTCGCATGGAATGTCTTGAAGGACGGCAAGACAGTGGTGCGCGGCGGCTTCGGCGTTTATCGCTTCCACGACTCGGTCACCGATGTAGCCAACCAATTCGCCGAGGCCGAACACGTGCGCTATACCGATCTGCAAGGTTTTGGCGACAACACGCTGGAAGGCGTCAATACCCTCCATCTCAATCCCAACACTTATGGCAATGCAGGGGGCACTGAGACCTTCATTTCACCGGCAACCATCTATGGACTCGATCCCAAAGACAACAAGGAGCCGGTGACCAACAACTACAGCATCAGCATCTCGCGGCAGATGCCTCAGAACTGGATCCTTCAGGCTTCGTATGTTGGCAACAACACCAACTCGATGATGGACAATGGAACCACCCAATCGGTGGTGCTGGACAACGTCAACGCAATTCCCGTGGGAACCCTGTTTACGCCTACTGCAGCGGCGGCGATCAATGCGCTTGCTCCCGGCGCCTGCGATGTGACGGGATGTTCGCCATCAGAGGCAGCAAGCCTTGACAACATCTATAACTACCCCGGCGACAAGGCCGTCCAGAACGCACGGCCCTATCCCAAGTACAGCCAGATACTCGTTCCGGAGCACAACACATACGCCAACTACAACGGCTTCCAGCTCGAGGCAATCAAACACGCTGGTCCGCTGAACTTCAACGTCAACTACTCCTTCTCCAAGGCGCTCGGCATTCTCGGCTCCTCGGCGGATTTCAACTGGACGGCCGGCATTGACCCATTCAACCTGAGAAACAACTATGGCCCGCTGAACTTCGACCGTACCCAGGTGCTCAATCTGAGTTACTCGTACCAAACGGGCAAGCTCACGGGTGAACGTTTGCTGGGCGGTTTCATCAATCACTGGCTCATCTCCGGCATCACCAATGTCCAGAGCGGAGCGAATATGCAGACCGGCATCAGCCCTTCACCCGGCTACTATCTGCAGGGCAACATCACTCCGGCCACCGGTCCGTCGTATGCGGTCGAGTCGCAGTCCGTCCTGGGCACGCCTGATGTCAATCTGCAGCCCGTGCTCACCTGCAACCCGCGCTCGCATCTCGCGGCGCATCAGTACCTCAATCCCAACTGCTTCGCGCTGCCGGGACCGACACAGGGATCGGGTGGCGCGTGGATTGGAACGAATGGCCAGTACATCGAGCCTTATGCTCATGGCCCGGCGTTCATCAATTCCGATCTCAGTTTGGAAAAAGCCATCGGCCTCGGTGGCAGCCGTAACCTGCGGCTGCGCATCGCGGGCTTCAACTTCCTTAATCATCCCGTGAATAGCTTCGGCACAAACTATGCCTCGCAGACCATTCTGCGATTGAACGGCACGTCGCCGACCACCGCCGCATACAATCCAGCCGACGGCTTTGGCTCCGCGCCGCTGAAGCTAGGCAGGCGCTTGATGGAGGTCTCCGCGAAGTTTAACTTCTAACTCGATCAAGGGCCGCGGCGGCGGTAACTCCGCTACGGCCCTTGCATCTCTCCAACGTGCTCGTCTCCGTGGCTCAGCCGGGAATTAAACCGGAATGAGTCTGTGTGCGATCATCACAGGGCGGAGTTTGAATTCAACATCCGTATCCATGAGCGAAGCATTGATGAGACAAAGTGCAGCGAGTATTTCATCTCTGCATGGGGTCGAATCACTCACGAATTCTCGCGTCAAGACAATATATGTACCATTCATTCTGGAGTTATCATGCAATCGCTTCGCTCGCATCTTTTGACGATTTCTCTCGCCCTCATTCTACTGGGCCAATCATCGGCAATGCTTCGCGCGCAATCGACTCTGAAGCCGGTCGGCTCGCAGCCTCCCATGCCCGTTGCGGCAATATCGATTCTGCCTAACGGAATCGAAGTGCGTTCTGGAGATTTACACGAGACCATTGCTGCTCTGCGCGACGATGTATTGCGCATCCGAATTGCGCATGGCGCACTACCCGAAGATGCATCCTGGGCTGTTTTTTCCAGCGCGCGCCATAGCTCGGTGCCGGTCACTCCAGAGACCAGCGCGGGTCACTTTGGTTTTCGCACCAAGGCTCTGATCGTGGAACTCGATAAGCAGACGCTCGAGCTTACAGTTCGCGATCTGGCAGGTAACATCTTGCAGCAGGATGCCCGCCCGGTTCACTTTGACGGCGATGCCTTTCGTGTCTTCAAGTCAATGCCGCTGGACGAGCACTTTTTCGGACTCGGCGACAAGACCGGCCCTCTTGACCGGCGCGGAGAAGCATTCACGCTGTGGAATACCGACGTATACGGCTTCCAGGAATTCACCGACCCTCTTTATAAAAGCATCCCATACTTTATGACTTATCAAGCCGGGCGGGCCATGGGAGTTTTGCTGGATAACACCTGGCGCGCAACTTTCGATTTCGGCAAGAACTCCGCAAACACTTACTCCTTTGGCGCTGTCGCCGGGCCGCTGGATTATTACCTCTTCTACGGTCCCACACCGAAGCAGGTTGTCGAAACTTACGCGTGGCTTACCGGAACTCCTCCGCTGCCGCCTCTCTGGTCTCTGGGATTTCAGCAATCGCGTTATAGCTATATGTCTCAGGCGCGAGTGTTGGAGGTTGCCAAACGCTTCCGGGACGACCACATTCCCGCCGATGCAATTTATCTCGACATAGATTACCAAGATAAGAATCGCCCCTTCACGGTTAACCGCGCCGCGTTTCCTGATCTTCCTGGAATGGTTGCGCAACTCAAGGCGGAAAACTTTCATGTCGTGGCTATTACCGACCTGCATATTCCCAACCTTCCCGGACAAAACTATCTTCCCTATGACAGCGGGATGGCAGGCAACAACTTTGTAAAGAATCCGGACGGCTCGGTCTTTACAGGCCGCGTCTGGCCTGGCCCTTGCGTCTTTCCAGACTTCACTCGCCAGCAAACCCGTGCGTGGTGGGGTTCTCTCTATCGCGACTTGCGGCAGAGCGGCATCGATGGCTTCTGGAACGACATGAATGAGCCATCCGTCTTCGATACGCCGGCCAAAACCATGCCTGACAATGTTGTGCATCGCATCGATGAACCCGGCTTCCAAGCGCGCACTGCGACGCATTCGGAAATTCACAACGTATATGGCATGGAAAACTCACGGGCTACCTTTGAGGGCCTGCTGACACTCGATCCCGGCAAGCGTCCCTTTGTACTCACCAGAGCCTCATTCGCGGGTGGACAGCGATACGCCGCCACATGGACCGGAGATAACAGCAGCAGTTGGAAGCATCTCGCTCTTACGACTCCCATGTTGGAAAATCTGGGTCTCAGCGGCTTCGCTCTCAGCGGCGCCGATGTCGGTGGCTACGCCGGAACTCCGTCGCCTGAGTTATTGACAAAATGGATTGAAGTAGCCGCTTTCCAACCCATTGATCGCGACCACACCGAGAAAGGATCCGCCGATCAGGAACCATGGACAGGCAGTTCTCAGCAGGAAGCAATCCGCCGCCACTTTATCGAAACTCGCTATCAACTCATGCCTTATCTTTATACCCTCGCCGAAGAAACCTCGCGCACCGGGCTTCCCATTTTGCGCCCACTGTTTCTCGAATTCCCGGATGCTACACCCGATCATCACCCCATCGACACGGACCGCGACGCGGCCAGCGAGTTTCTTCTCGGTCCAGATATGCTAATTGCTCCCTCGCCTCATCCAGACAAATCCGACGCTTACTCGGTCGAATTCCCATCCCCGGACTGGTACGATTATTGGACGGGTGCGAAGATTGTCCCGATAGTCGCTCCGTCCGGTGCAACGCAGACATCGCTGCGCACCGTCCGCGTCACTCCTGGACTTTTCCAGCTACCGGTCTATCTTCGCGCCGGCTCCATCTTGCCAATTGCACCCCTTGTCCAAAGCACCAACGAAACTCCGCAAGGGCCGCTCACGCTTCGCGTCTATATGGGTGATCCATGCGCAGGCGAGTTATACCAGGACGACGGCAAGTCATACGACTACCAGCGTGGAATCTATCTTAGAATGAACTTCAGTTGTGAGAAGATCGCCGATGGCATTCGCCTGGTGATAACTCCGCATGAGGGCACTTATCCTGCCTGGTGGAAGGAGATTCACGTTCAGGTTTACGGTTTTGCATCCAAGCAAGGAATTGTCCTTGACAATGCAAAGGCGATCTCCTCACCGATAGACCGGCAAGAGCAGAGTATAGGGTTTCTCATCGCGGATGACGGCAAAGGCGCAGTAATCGAAGTGAAATGAAAACCATATGGATAGCTTCCACGCGTCACCCTGAGATTGGGATCAGTTGCTTCACATCGGCAAGCAGCTGATCCACGGTCCACTCGTTTCCCGGATAAAAACGCGCGACTTTGCCGCTTGGATCAATCAGCGTAGTCGAGAGAGTGTGTGTGATCGTCGAGTCCGCCTCGTTGGTCATTCCTAAATCAAAAAACTTGGCCATCGTGGCGAGCACTGGCTTTGTCGGCACGGCAAATTCCAAGTGAGCAAATGTGTTCTCGGCGTCGCTGCCAATGTAAGTGGCGCCATAGGCCCTGAGCCGTTCCGGCGTGTCGTGCTCTGGGTCAAAACTTATGCAAATCAAATGCGTTTTGGCAAAAAGCGCGGGAGAGCTTGCTAACTGCTTCTCCAGTTGAGCAAAATTGCGCGTAACTCGCGGGCAGAAGTCGGGCGACGGACAGCGTGTATAAATGAAGGTCACGAGCAACGCTTTGCCCTGGAATTGGCCGAGATGAATCGGTCGTCCGTCCTGATTGCGCAACTGAAAGTCGGGCACGGCATCGCCTCGCGCAGGCACATGGTAAGAGACTGTGGGCTTGTAATCAGGCTTGGCTTGTGCAATGACGACAACATGATCCAGTAGATAATCCGCATCGGGGTCGGGAGAGACCAGCACGTCGGCGGTAATCACGTCGCCCGGATGCAGCTCGCTGAGGATGCTGGCATCCTTCAGCTTGTAAGGCATGGTCATCGCCTCCATCAAGCCCGCAATGGCCTCATGGTTCAGCGTAACTTCGCCTTTGGCGGCATCGGTCGAAACAACTTTGCCGCGCAGCTTATACACTTTGTAGTTCAGGCTGGAACCTGATTGCGCGGGTGGCTTCTGGCCGGAGTGGCAGCCGGCCATCACGATAAGTGCAAGCATGGGGAGAGCAAGCAATCGACGCATCATAGGCTTAGTGTACAACCGGTTTACGCTTCCGGCTTCGCCAGGGAGCGGCTTCAGCCGCCTCGCAAGACGAACCACTGAGTCTTCATCATTGGAGCAAATGGGAATCTGCCCCGCGAAGACGACTATAGTAGAGGTAGTGGGACTTATCCTGGCCGGCATGAGGCATAATGTGGCTTCGCATTTTTTCAGCAAAATGCCGTTCCGCGAACCGAGCAAGACGTAAAAACTCGAACTATTAGGGAAATTTCGTGAATTTGCCCAACTCCATCACGATGAGCCGGATCGCCATGATCCCTCTGCTGCTATGGATACTCACGCCGCACTTTCCCTGGCACGCGCATGGCGCGCAGGAGATCACGGCTTCGGTGCTGTTCGTGCTGGCTTCGATTACCGACGGCCTGGACGGTTACCTGGCTCGCAAACGAAAACAGATCACCACCGTGGGTATGCTGCTGGACCCCATCGCCGACAAGATCATGGTCACCGGCGCCCTGATTGCGCTGGTGGCATACAACCCCGCGGTGGTCAGGGTCTGGATCGTGGTGGTGATTATCAGCCGCGAGTTCCTCATCAGCGGGCTCCGCTCGATCGCATCTTCCGAGGGCTTTACCATTCAGGCCAGCGACCTGGGAAAGCTCAAGACCGTGGTGCAGATCATTTCGGTGGTTTCGGCGATCTTGGCTCATGGCTGGTACCAGTGGCAATTTGGCTGGCTGATCGTGCCGGTCAAATGGATCGCCGTCGCCGCTATCTACTTTACGGTGGTGGTCTCCTCTATCTCGGCTGTCGACTATTTTGTGGGCTTCTGGAAGCAGATCGACCACGCCAGCAAGGATCGCCGCAAGTCCTTCATACTCACCCGACGCAAGAGCGCAAGCGCGCCCAGCGCCGAGTGAGGGCGGCGAGATTGCGTTTCCCGGCATATTTCGGGACGGGTTGCGACTCTATGTGCGACAATCCTCGAAAGACCGATTTTTCTATGAGACTTTTTCGCCGCCTTTTACTGGGCGCCGTCGGATCGGTACTGGCTGCCGGGCTGGCCTGGCCGCAAGCGCCGTCCACCTTATCGCCCAAGCTGTCGCCCTCGGTTCCGCTGGTGCTGGCCGGTGGTACGGTCGTGGATGTGAGCGATTGGGGCCGCTCGGCGGAAGACATCGAAGACGCTGTCGTGATCACGCGGGATGGCCGCGTCACCGATGTCGGCTCACGCATGGCGGTCACCATTCCCAAGGGCGCGCGAGTAATCGACTGCACCGGCAAGTTCTTGATTCCGGGCCTGATCGACGGCTTTGCCGGCATGAATTCTCAGGGACAGGCCAACGCATACCTATATATGGGCGTCACCACTGTGGTCGTGGCCAGCGACGCCCGTCGAGGCGCCATCGATTTCACTGCTTCGCCTGGACCTCGCCTCTACCCGGTGGATTCGATCGGCTCGACCGACAACTGGAGTTTGCTGGCCAAGCGCCCTGAGTGGGCCCTCAAGCTGCGGGAGACGGGCCGGCCCATTGAACTGAGTCCAGAAGACACCGCCCGCCAGCTCACCGACACGGCGCGGCAGAGAACGCGAGTTGTGTGGCTAGGCCATAACCTGACCGCCGCCAATTCCCAGTGGATTATCGCCCGCGCCCACCAGATGGGCCTGGTCACATATGGCGAGTTTGTGGCGACACCCTACGACGTGGGCGTCGAGGCAGGCGTGGATGCGCTTGTGCATATGGGCCACTACGAGCTGGGCCTGATTCCAGAAGAACTGCAACGGCCGCTGGTGGAGGACTCGGAGGGAACGGCCGCCACCACCGCCTACGACTACGCCGAGCGCTTGCCCCCCACCAGCCCGCAGGTGCATAGCTATGCCCGCTTCCTGGCTACCCATCATGCCGCGCTGATGCCCACCTTCAGCATCTTCTTTGCGCAATTGCCGGAGCATCGCAACCTGTGGAATGAGCCGGCCGCCAAGCTGCTCGACCCCAGCCGCGTCTTCGAGCCAGTCAACCGGACCAGCGGCGAGATGGATTATCCACTGTCGTTCGTGAGCCGCCACCTGCCCGCTTTTACGCAGCGCTGGATGACCGAGAGCCAGCGCAAAAAGGACGACCTGTCGGTCTTACGGCTTTGGAACATTAACGAGGCTCTCTTTTCCGCCTATCCGCATTATCTGGCCGCCTCCGGAGCGCCGGTCCGCAGCGCCCTGCCCGGCATCTCGATACACACTGAGCTGGAGTTGCTGGTACGCCTGGGGCTTAGCCCGCGCGAGGCACTGGCCGCGGCCACCAATAATTACAGCCTCCAGTTTGGCTGGAACGAACTGGGAGAGATCGCTCCCGGCCGACGCGCCGATATTTTGGTTGTCGATGGCGACCCCACCCAGAACATCTGGAATGCCCGCCGCATATCAGGCCTCATCATGGACGGCAACGTGATCGACCGCAACGCGCTGCTGAATGGGAGACACTAATTTGTAACTCTTCATTTCAGCCGGGCGGTGAGCAGAACCCTTGCGTATCGGTTAACGTAAGGACAGGCAGGAGTGTTGCGGATTCCTCCAAGACCATGACCGATTCTCGATCGCAGTCGCTCAGCAAGCCGAAGCCCCGCAATCAATGGCTTATGCTCATTGCGGCATTCAAGCTGGCCCAGGCTTTGTTCTTTGTCGCCATCGGCGTGGGTGCGCTGAAGCTGCTGCACAAGGACTTTGGCGATGCGCTGGAGAGGGCGGCCTACCATCTGCACTTCAGTCCAGAATCACATCTGATCAACTTCATTCTGAAATATGCGCCGCTGGTCAATGACCGGCTGCTGCGGCGGATCGGTGCGGTGGTCTTTATCTACGCCGGACTCGATCTGATCGAGGGCATCGGCCTCTATCTGGAAAAAGGCTGGGCCGAGTATCTGACCCTGCTGATCACGGCGTCTTTCCTGCCCCTGGAACTCTTCGAGGTCTCCCGGCGAATCACGCTGATCCGCGTCGCCCTGCTGATAGTCAACACTCTGGTATTTATCTATCTTTTGAAGGTCGTGGCGGAGCGCGCCAAACGCAGACCGGCGGAGCCAACGGAGTAAACGGGCTGATTGTGGAGTCGAGCGGAGAGGGCATCGAAGACTAATTCGCCTTTTGTTCCCCTATATACCTTTCGCCTGATTCTGCATAGGGTCAATCCGCGAATCTGAACCAGAGGGGTAAACACTACATATTGTGGTTACTGGAATTATTTAGTCTATTAGGCGACATTCCCGCTTGCGTACTTATCTCCCAGCTCAATGGACATAAAAAATCATTGGCATTCACTACGTTCTGCGCTATTATGCCAGAAGTGGAGCAAAAGGGAGCAAAGTGGAAAAGCTGATCAGGTTTTCAGCCTTCCATGGACAGATTACTCCATTTTTCCTCGGTCGGCTCACAATCCGGCGAAGCAATCGGCTGAGGGAATCAGCCTGGGAAACCGGAGATGGGCGGCCAGAGGCAGTGAGGCGCATTGATGTTCAGGGGCAACCATCCGACGAAGGTAGACGAGAAGGGACGGCTGAAGCTGCCCTCTGCCTTCAAGCAGTTGGTGGATGCGGCCAATGTCACTCAGTTCTACATCACCAGCGTGGACGGAAAGAGCGCGGAGATCTGGCCCTTGCCCGAGTGGGAGAAGCGGGAAGCGCAGTTGGCCGAATCCAGCACCATGGACGACGCCGTGCAGAAGTACCTGAATTTGACGAGCTATTACGGCCAGCAGGTGGAGATGGATTCTCAGGCTCGTCTGCTGCTGCCTTCGATTTTGCGGGGCACGGCAAAGCTGGACGCCGAGGTCACGCTCTTCGGCAAGATGAGCTATCTCGAAGTGCATAACCGCGAGAACTTCGAGCGCAACCTGCCGGCCAACGAGTTGACGGCCGAGGATCGCAAGGCAATGGCCGCGATCTTCAAACGCAGCAACTGAACACTTACCCCCCAGGGGGAGCGCATGACGAGATCGAACGAGAGACATGCGCCGGTTCTTTTTCAGGAAGCGATTGATTTTCTTCGCGTGCGCGCCGGTGGAACATATGTGGATTGCACGCTCGGCCTGGCCGGGCACTCCGCGGGAATCGCACGATTGCTGGGGCCGCAGGGGCATTTGATTGGCTTTGACCGGGACCCCGAGGCGCTGGCGCTGGCCAAGGAGAAGTTAGACGGAGTTAGCCGGGAGTTAGGCAGCCAGGCGCCGCAGGTTACTTTGATCGGCGAGGCTTTCAGTTCAGTAACCCGGCATTTGCAGCCGGCTTCAGTGGATGGCTTGCTGGCCGACTTTGGCGTGAGCAGCCTGCAACTGGACGAGGCCGAAAGAGGTTTCAGTTTCATGGCGGATGGGCCGCTGGATATGCGCATGGACACGCGCTCCGGCCTGACCGCCGCACAGGTGGTAAACGAGGCGAGCGAGCGAGAGCTTGCGGACCTTGTATATCAATTCGGAGAAGAAAGGAGGTCGCGGAGAATTGCCAGAGCCATTGTTCGCGGGCGGCCGATTGCAACCACGGGCCAGTTAGCTCGTATAGTAGCCCAAGCCGCCCCGGCAATGAAACAAGAGCGAATTCATCCGGCGACCAGAACTTTTCAAGCTCTTCGAATTCATATCAATCATGAGTTAGATGAAATTCAGGCATTGATGGAGGCCGCGCCCAGGCTGCTTAAGCACTCCGCAAGACTGGTTGTCATCAGCTTCCACTCGCTGGAAGATCGAATCGCCAAGGACAGTCTGCGTGAAGGCGCGCGGCAGGGAATCTGGGAGATTCTCACCAAGAAGCCGGTCACGGCCGGCGAAGAAGAGATCGAGCGCAACCCGCGTTCACGCAGCGCAAAGTTGAGAGCGGGGGAGAGAACAGCTGCTAGCTTTTAGCTACTAGCTTTGAAATGTGGGCTATGGAATTCGCAAGCAAGAAAAATGATATTCCGCGGAATGAAGAAGTCAAGAACAAGCAGGACTGAGCTAGCAGCTAGGAGCTAATCATGGCGGCATGCACAACAACTTATTTTGAAGCAGGCAGAAGCCTGAGCGCGCGGGCTAACGAGCGGAATGCCGAGCTGATGACTTTGCAGAGCCAGCGGCGGCGGTGTATGCGCACGCCGGAGTTTCCCTTTGCCAAGCACTTTGACAACAGCCGCTTGGTCAAGGCGCCTGATCCGGCGCGCATCCGCCAGATTCGCCACTTCTCCGCGGCCATCTCCATTCTCTTTTCGCTGACCATGATCTACGGGCTGCAACACTTCAGCGCCATCGAAGGCGGCTACCGGGTCGAGTCGGAAAAGCAGGTTCGCGAGCAATTGCGCGAGGAGAATCGCCAGTTGCGCCTCAGCGAAGCGCAGCTTACCCAGCCTGAGCGCATCGACAGGATGGCTCGCGAGCTGGGCCTTGCCGAACCGCAGCCGGGCCAGATGGTTCATCCCAATGTTGCTGAAGATGCCGCTCCAGCACTTGCGCAAGCGGTCCCTCCAAGAACAGCTGCTAGCTTCTAGCCTCTAGCTACTAG
>JBEKDX010000030.1:0-19028 GCA_050014135.1 Occallatibacter sp. | reverse complement strand
AGCCGCCGCCGTCGCCGTTACCTCCAAGGGCGAAGGTACAGGGTACAGGGTAAGCACTCAACCCGGTTCCATTGGATTCATAACAGCCCATCATCAATCCCCCAGTGCCTGCGGAAATTTCGTTTGCATTATCAATAGTTTACGATGGTCGGGGCGGAGGGATTTGAACCCCCGACCCTCTGCTCCCAAAGCAGATGCGCTACCAGGCTGCGCTACGCCCCGACACTATGGTTTGATTGTATCGCGGATCGGTTCTCCAACGGTGTTGTAGCTGCTGCTTTCAGCGGCCGATTAGCCAGGCGAGAAACCACACGATCAGCGCAATGGGCACGGCGAAGACCAGCCCCAAAACGGCGAACAGCAGCAGCAGAAACGCCCAGTCGCGCCAAGTGTGGCGGCGAGGCTCTCCGAGGTGGCGAGTGAGCAGGCGATAGTTGCGGCGATTGGTCTTCCAGGCAATGTCGAAGAGATCGCCGAAGAAGGGAATCGAGCCAACTAGCACGCCGATGCCGAGGTTGGCACCCATTCGCGCCAGCGTCACGTAAGGTAGGCCGCGAATCCAGGCGGCGAGCGGAATCACCAGCGAGAGCACTCCGGCCAACACATCGCCCAGGCCGGGGATCAGCCCGATGATTCCGTTCAGGCCGCAGCGTATGCCCGTGCCGGGAAGGACGAAGGATTCGTCCAGCAGAATCTCCAGCGTGTGCAGGGTCTGGTCGCGGAAGAGCCACGCGCCGAGAATCCAACGGTCCGCGGCTGGAGAGACGGAACTGGCCGGTCTGGGAGTGGTGCGGTGCATGGGCGGCTTCCTCGTGTCAGGGTGGTCTGGATGGACTGATTTAATGCTACAATCAAAGGGATAGATGGCGGCAGTAGTTCAGTGGCAGAACGCCTGACTGTGGCTCAGGATGTCGCGGGTTCGATCCCCGCCCGCCGCCCCAATTTTTTCACGGACTGCATAGGCCGCAAGCCACGATTTCCGAGTCGCCGTGACCCCAAGAATCCCTGAAAATCTAGTGGTTGACGATTCCTACTCCGTAGCATCGGAGTGGTCGCCCGCGTTTGTGCCTCGCCGCGGCTTGATCGGTGGACATTTGCAGACGATTGCCGGGAATTTTTTCCCCCGGCCGGCCTTCCGTCTAGCGGCTCTCTCTGAGACGGTCGAAGTGGACCCGGCGGATGGCAGCCGTGTGCTCTGCCATTGCCATTGGCAGCCGGAGAATGTGCGGGCAGGGCGTCTGACTCTGTTGCTGGTTCATGGCTTGGAAGGCTCGTCGAACTCCGGCTATATTCAGGGCATCACTGCTCGTGCCTGGGAGGCCGGTTGCAACATCGTCCGAATGAATATGCGCACCTGCGGCGGCACGGAGCCACTGACGCCCACGCTCTATCACTCCGGCCTTTCGGGTGATGTGGGCGTGGTGGCGTGCCATTATGCCGAGCAGTTCGGCCTGGAGCGGATGGCGCTGGTGGGCTACTCAATGGGCGGCAATCTGGTGCTGAAGCTGGCCGGAGAGTGGGGCAGTCGGGGTCCCCAGCCGGCGATTTTTGCTGGATGGGGTGACAACCGTTCACCCTTGAAGGCTGTGGCCGCGGTCTGTCCGGCGATTGATCTGGCTCCAGGCGCCGACGCTTTGCACGAGCCGCTCAACCGTGCCTACGAGTGGCGCTTTCTGTGCAGCCTACTGGCGCGCTACAGGCGCAAGGCGAAACTGTTTCCGGAGATTTATGCAAGCCGGAAGGCCATCGGGCCGGTCCGTTCGATTCGCGAATTTGACGACAAGATCGTGGCCCGCTACTGGGGTTTTCGCGACGCCGACGACTACTACGACCGCTCCGCCAGCGCTCGCGTGGTGGACCGGATCGCGGTTCCCACACTGATTCTGCACTCCCAGGACGACCCCTTCATCCGTTTGCTGCCGGAGACGCGCGCGAAGCTGCTTGCCAACCCGCAGATCCATCTTGTGGAGACTCGCCATGGCGGGCATTGCGCCTATCTTTCCCGCGACCCCGGCAACGAGATTCACTGGGCGGAGGCGACCGTGATGCGCTTCCTGCTGGCGGTGACGACGGCGGATACTCATGGAAGCTGACTGGGAGTTCGAGGTGGGCGGCAGCGCGCCGGTGATCGAGGCTTACTGGGCTGGATTTGTCGATTTGCGCGGCCAACCGGATCGTGCCTGGGATTTCCCTGAGTGCGCACAGCTTCCGGCATTGGCCGGAGCCCTGGCAAGGATGAATGATGCCGCCTCGCCGGTCTGGACTGCAAAATGCGACTTTTGGCCGCACCTTGAAACGGATGAATTCGATCCCGACGAGTTGGATGCGCAGCCTGGTTGCGCCGTCCACGTTATGGGCTGTTACATTGACCTGCTGCCCAAAAGCGCCCAACAATGGTCCCAACCGGAGATGGCCTCCGCCGCTTGCAAGTGCGTGTGCGGCCTTCTGCACGCGGTACCGCTCCGTTGCTGTCGCGTCGATCTGGTGATTCGCCGCGCCTCCATCGTCCCGGAGTGGATGGAGCTGGGAATCACCGCTTACCTTATCTCTTGCGGCGAGTCTCAAGCAGAGGCCGCGTTGAGGCTTCAGGCAGCGTTGGCGGCTTTGACAGGTGCGCTTCAGGGCCAATCGAAGTTAGAATGAAAAAGTACGTGGGCGAGTAGCTCAATTGGATAGAGCACCGGCCTTCTAAGCCGGGGGTTTCGGGTTCGATCCCCGACTCGCCTACCACGCCTTCGGATTTATTGACTGTCGCTTTGGGCGCGGGTGTATTATCCTTGCGCTGCGGTCATTGTGCGGAATTCCGGCCCCTGTATCAAGAATCCGCCAGCCCGTTGAGTTCTCCCGCCCTTGAGAAAGCTGCAATGCCCAAGGGGAAGAAGTTTCCATGTACCAGTATTTTTGTTCTTGGAAATTATTGTTGTTTGTCTTGGATTCGTCAAACCGGCTAGCCGGGACCGAAGATGCTGTGCGGAGACCATCGCAAGCGGAAGATCGGCTCGCAAAGGCTGGCAAGAGCAGAGATGAGCATGAAAGGCGCCAGTCAACCACGGCAAACGTTCCGCCGAAATGACGGGAAGGTATTCCGTAGGAAGCCGGCGTGGTTTCTGTGCCAGTTCGCGCCATCCGTAAGGTGCAGGTTCTGGCCTGTATGTGAGGTTCAGACATGAGCAAGACAGCAGTTGTTGGGCACCCAGTCGTCCTCTTCGCCGAGGAGTGTGATCGCGGCAGCCTTCGCGAAGAAAATCAGGACACAGTCCTCCATGTTCACATTCCGCTGGGCGATCTGATGATCGTCGCCGACGGCGTTGGCGGCAACGCAGAGGGAGCCACCGCATCGCGGATGGTTGTCGAGAGTTTTTACGCGCATTTGTCGATGCTGCCGCATGACTATCCAGCCGGCAACGCCATCCGCGAGGCCGCAGAGCGCGCCAATACGCAAATTCTTGAAGCAGCCAGAGCCACCGAATCGGAGCATGAGCGCATGGGGTCCACGGTGGTGGTGGCACTGGTGCAACAGGAGACCGACGGAATCCACGCCTGGATCGGCCATATCGGCGACAGCCGCGCCTATCTGGCGCGAGCCGGGCGTTTGCACTGCCTCACCATCGATCACTCCGTGGTTCAGGATCTGCTCGATCGCAGACTGATTACCCCGGAAGAGGCGGAGCATCATCCCGAAGCCTCGATGTTGGCCCGCAGCCTGGGCTATCAGTCCAAGGTGGAGATCGACATCGAGCAGGTCGCTCTGGGCGTCGGCGATACATTGCTGCTTTGTTCCGACGGCCTCTGGGGATTCGTTCCGGAGTATGAGATTGCGGCGGCGTTGGACGTTCCTGATCGGACTTTGCAGGCAGCCGCACACAATCTTCTCGAGCTGGCGCTGGCCACCGGCGGCCACGATAACATCGGCATCGAGATGGCGAGGCTGATTCTGCCTCACGGCATTGTTGCCCCTCAGCACGAGAAACACATCCACCCAATCGCCAAATGGATTGTGGCTTTTTTTCTCTTGTCCGTCATTGGTTTGTGTGTGCTGGCGTACCTCGCCTTTTGGGCCTCCTGAGCGCCTGCTCCGCAGCAATAGCGGTTTCACTGATGGCGTAATGAACTTCCGTGCCCCATCCATTTCACGTTCTTTGTGAAATGGTTGGGGAACCACGAAATCAACTCTGCTGGAACTGTGAAACCGCTCTAATCGCAGACCGTCATACTCTGCGGATACTCTGCCAACTCATCGTCTTCGGGCGCAACATCCAGCTCGGCATCGCCGGCAAGCCTGGCCGCAAAAAATGCGTCCACCTGGGCCAGAACTTCAGCTCCCGTCCGCGATTGGTAGATTGCGCCCCTCAGCTTGGCTCCGCCGGCCACTCCGTGAGTAAACCAGGTGGCGAACTGCTTCATCTTGCCGGCCGTCTCGCCCAGTCGCGCAGCCTTGGGCAGATCTTTGGTGGCCTCGGCCTCGTCCAACAGCATTTGAAAATACGCGCGGATCATGCGGTAGCGGTCTTCGACCGTTGACCGCTGGTAGCTGCCGGTGGCTGTATACTGGGCAATCTGCCTAAAAATCCAAGGATTGGCCGGAGCCGAGCGGCCGATCATTACGCCGTCGCATCCGGTCTCGGCCACCATCGCCGCCGCAGCCTCCGGCGTTCGAATGTCGCCGTTGCCGATGACCGGAATGCTCACTGCCTGCTTGACCCGAGCAATCCACTCCCAGCGCGCCTGGCCGCTGTAGCCTTGTTCGCGCGTCCGGGCGTGCAACGCCAGGCCGTTCAGCCCTTCGGCCTCGGCCATCCGCGCCAGCTCCAGGCAAACAATGTCGGCGTCATTCCACCCTAGCCGGAATTTGACAGTGAAGGGAATTGTTACCGCCTTGCGCACGGCGCGAAAAATTTCCCCGATGCGCGGCAGATCGCGCAAGAGGCCTGAGCCGCCGTTGGAGCCGACCACGCGCTTGGCCGGGCAGCCCAGATTCAGGTCCACCAGATCGAAGCCAGTCTCTTCGACAATCCTCGCCGCCTCGGCCAGCGTCTCGGGATTGGCCCCGAAGAGTTGCGCTCCGATGGGATGCTCGTCGTCGTAGAAGGTCAGGTAGCGCGCCCGTTTCGTCTCCCGCATTCGAGCCAGACCGTCAGCCGAGGTGAACTCAGTCATCAAGAGGCCGCAGCCGGATTTTTCATTGGTCACAGATGCGTCGATTCCAGTTTCGGTGAAGGGTACGGGCTTTAGCCCGTACAATTCCCCGACCGAATCGATGGGGGCTTTAGCCCCTGCAGGAGAGTTTTCGGAAGCCGTGAAGAGACTCGCGTGCCGAATAAACCGCCGGAAGACCGTGTCGGTGACTCCAGCCATGGGCGCGAGCACGGTAGCCGGAGCCACCACCACCGGCCCCAGGCGCATCTGGGCCGGTACCCGCACCTCGGCGGGCATCGCGTACTCGGTGGGATTGTCCCATTCCTTCTTCACGGTAAAGCCCTTGCCCGCCATGGAAACCACCTGATCGTCAGGAAAAACTCCTGAAAGGAAGAAAAGACTTCACAGCTTCACAGTCTCACAGTAAATAGGGGGGCCTTCCCCGGCTGATTCCGAGACGGTCTGTTTGAAGAGGCCGCCCAGAGTTCAAGGTAGCAGGATGCCGGAAATAAAGTGCAAATGAAAAGCTCCCTCAGCTTGGCAACTCGTCCAGCTCATAGACAAACGCCTTGCCGCGCGACTCCGGGTCCCAGCCAGCCTCCATTGCCTGCCGAATATGAGCTTCCACCTTGGCCGCCAGAATCGTCGGCCGGGGTGGCGAGACAAACTTAACGCCGTGCTGCTCCTTGTAGTAGACCGGGTACTCCAGGTAAAGCTCGCGGCGCACGCCCTCGGCAACCTTCACATGAATGGCCATCCCCGTCCAGTCGTCCTCAGAGGGCATGAGCTGCTCGCGGTGCAGACGCCAGACGAGCGAGAAGCCGTCGATCTTGGTTTCGGATTGAATCGAGCGTTTAGCGCGTGGCATATTGGTTTCCATCCCAGTTTACGGGTGAACCGCTTACAGTGACACTTGTGCGTACAACACGCAACAAGGCCCCCGCCTTGGCGGAGGCCCAATCGTACCAGCCGGTTGCCGGAAGGCAGTTACTTGGTGGCTGCTGCGGCCGCCACTGCTCCGTCGGACTTGGCAAACTTGCGGCGGAAGCGCTCGACGCGGCCCGCAGTGTCTACCAGGCGTTGCTTGCCGGTATAGAACGGGTGGCAAACCGAGCAGATTTCCACGTGAATGTCGCCCTTGTGGGTCGAACGGGTCTCGAAGTTGTTTCCGCAGGCGCACTTGACCTGCACCGCGGCATAGTTGGGATGAATCTTTTCCTTGGGCATCGCTCTAGACGGACCTTTCCTGCAATTCTTCTATTGTAGGGGGAATTGCGCGGAATGGCAATTCAGGTCAGCAAACAGCACACAGCTGACAGCTACCAGTCGAGAGGGCGCAGCATTGAATCGTCAACTGTGTGCTGTGAGCTGTCAGCTGTCAACTACTTCAGCGCCTTCTCGATCCCCGCCTCGGCCAGCGGCGTCATCACCGCGTAGCCGGCTGGGTTCGGATGCACTCCATCCCCGCTCAACTTGGCCGGCAATCCGTCGTGCTCGTCCCTCATTGCGGTGTAGTAATCCACATAGACGTAACTCCTCTCAGCCGCGTAAGCCTTGATCCATGCATTCAGAGCCATCACTTTGGGCGCGGGCGTCGTCCCTGGCCTCCAGGGCAAATCCAAAGCCGGCAGCACCGAGCACAGCACCACGCGAATGTGGTTGGCCGTGGCCAGATCCGCCATCGAAGCTAGATTGTCCTCAGTCTCTTCCAGCGTCATAGGCCCGGTGTTGCCGGCGATGTCGTTGATGCCGCCCAGAATCACCACTGCTCTTGGCTTGAGCGCGATCACGTCCTGGCGAAAACGCAGCAGCATCTGCGGCGTGGTCTGCCCGCTGATGCCGCGATTGATGTAAGGCTTGCCGGGGAAAGAGTCGCCGATCTTCCAGCCTTGCGTGATCGAATCGCCCATGAAGACCACACGGTCATCGCCCATCGCGGGCGGCCCCAGCGTCAAATCAGCCTCCTTGAAGCGCTCCAGCCAAGGCCAATCGAGCTTAGGATTGTACTCGCTGGATTTGTGCTCGACGGAAGTAGCGGGCGTAGCTTTGGTTTCCGCGGTGGCAGCGGGCGCCTGCGCCAGAAGAGTAGACGCGGATAGCAATCCGGCAAGGGCCAATGAAGCAAGAACGACGGGCATGGAAACTCGATTCAAGGTACATCCTCTCTATGCGGGCAGCAAGATCAATCTCCTGCTCACTATTGATTGTAGGGATTCATCCCGCGAAGAGCGATGGGTTATTTCTTCGGTCGACAGCCCATCGCGCATCTTCGCCGATCAGGCGTACGGAAGACATTTTTTCCACAACCGGGGGCATGCTATGCACTGCCGCCTCCAGACGGCGTATGCGCTACGCTTGGAGAGATGAGCGAATGCACAATTTGCGATGGCGTCGGCCTGGTGCGGGTCACCAACGAGCAGGGAAAATGGGTTTCGCGCGCCTGCGAGTGCCAGCAGATGCAGCGCGAGGAGCGCCGCCTGGCCGCGGCCCACATTCCCGAGCGTTACCGGCACTGTTCCCTGGACGCATACTATACAGACTTTCGCAGCGCGCATCCCTCGCAGAGCTTTGCGCTCAGGATGGCGCGCTCCTTCGTCAAGGAATACCCTACCGACAAGGAACGCAAAGGGCTGCTCTTCACCGGCTCCATCGGCGTGGGTAAAACCCACCTGGCCGTGGGCGTACTCAGCCGTCTGGTGCAGGAGTACGGCGTCAACGGCCTCTTCTGCGACTATCGCGAACTGCTCAAAAGCATTCAGAACAGCTACAACCCCCAGGTGCAGACCACCGAACTGGAACTGCTGAAGCCGGTCTTTGCCGCCGAGGTGCTGGTGCTGGACGACTTGGGCGCGCAGAAGCCAAGCGAATGGATGTGGGACACGGTCGCGCTGATTCTCAACACCCGTTACAACGACAAACAGAGAACCATCATCACCACCAACTACCCCAACCGACCGGCTGGCGGAGGGGAAAAGACCGAGGCCGAGCGCGCAGCACGCGAACTCACCCTCGGCGACCGCATCGGCGAACGAATGCGCTCCCGTCTGGCCGAGATGTGCATCCCCATCGAAATCACCGGCGAAGACTTCCGCCAGTTGATCAAGGGCGCACAGCCTCGTTGAATTCATCTCCCAAACTGTATCGTTTCGATACAGTTTGTGCACTACACCTTCCTCAAGAATAGCCGTACGTTATCCAAACCCGCTCTCTTCCCGCTGCATATAGATTGCGTCGCATCATAGTGTAAGCCACCACAAACATCGTCATTGACCAGTGCCTGCTAAGGATGAGGAAATCAAATTCTAGAAGAGGCTTCCATCCAGGGCTAAAGCACTTCGGTTCATATCTGAATTTACGGCATGGCCGAAGGTGAGTCCTTTCAGAACCTTATTCTCACTATGAACTGTTTGGCCCACCCACACGCACAAACTGCGCATGAGTGGGCCAGATTGCGGAAGCCTCTCCGCGATGATCTTTACGGCTGGTATACCCACAGATCGTTGAGATAGCCTGAACCGCTCGATGAGCCAACGCCGATTCCGCCATAGAGCCAGAGATTTCCCGAGCCATCAACCCAGCCGGTATCGCCCATGCGCGCACCGGCTATCTTGCCGGCAGCAGGTGTTCCCTGTGTTCCATACACGCCCACCTGCCCGCCAACGCCGGTGCCGCCCATCCAGGTCCATTCGCCCGAGCTGAATTTCCACAGGTCGTTGAGGTCTGGCTCAGTACCGAGGCTGATCCCATAACCCTCACCGCCGAAGAGCCAGAGGTTCCCCTTTGCATCCGTCCAGCTCAAGGCGCTGTCCCGCGAGCCGGGCAAATTGCCAGTGGCCGGCGAACCCAAGGTTCCATAAGTTCCCAGCTCATCTACGTTGTTGTAGCTTTCATCCGGTCCGCTCACCCAGGTCCATTGGCCTGCGTTGTATTCCCACAAGTCGTTGAGCTCGGCCACATCGACGATCTCCTCTCCCCAACCGACCCCGCCGAAGATCCAAATGTTTCCGGAGTTATCCAGCCAACCGGAGGCGTTGTAGCGCCCTCCCGGATGATTCCCGGCAGAAGCCGTCCCTTGCGTCCCGTAGACTCCAGGCTGGGTGGGGTTGTAGACGTCCTGGCCGCTCACCCATTTCCACTGGCCCCCGCTAAACTCCCACAGGTCATTGAGGACAGCCCCGCAGAAATCTGCGCAACCCTGCCCGCCGAAGAGCCAGAAATTCCCGGAGGCATCCGTCAGACTCACCGCTCCGCTTCGCGCCCCTGGGACGTTGCCGGCAGCCGCCGTTCCCTGTGTTCCATAGACTCCCGCCTGGTTGACCAGATTCGAGCCGCCCACCCAGGTCCACAGGCCGCCGCTGTACTTCCATAGATCATTCAGGTAATTTTTGTTCCCGGCTGAGTCGAAACCTATTCCGCCGAAGAGCCATAGATTTCCCGACACATCGGTCCAGCTCGCGGCCCCGTAACGCGCGCCGGGCACATTGCCGGAGGCGGCAACCCCCAGCGTTCCATAGACTCCCGGTTGATCAACCATATTTGATCCACTTACCCAGGTCCATTCGTCTCCACTGAACTCCCACAGGTCGTTGTAATAGGAACTGATCCCGCTGAAACAAATCGGATCCATCGTTCCGCACCACCCGCCGACTCTCTGGCTTGCGCCGCCAAAGAGCCAGAGATTTCCGGAGTTATCAGTCCAGCTTGAGGCGTAGATGCGCGCTCCTGGGGAATTGATCGCGGATGCCGCCCCCAGAGTCCCATACCATCCAACTTGATTGACAGCGTTCGATCCGCCCACCCACGTCCACTCATTCGCAGCCATGGTGGGGGTCGGAATCGGTGTGGGGGTGGGAGCTGCCGCGCAGGCAACTTGAACATTGGTTACGTTCGCTGTTGCGATCCCGCTCCCATTCGTTACCGTGCACAACAGTAATGCCGGACTGGAGGGCGGCGTAAGAATTCCTACAGTGTATGAAGCGCCGCTGAGAATTGGCTTGCCGAAGGTAAAGCTTCCATCCGCGGTTACCGGCAAAGTATCGTAGCCGTTATACTCCAAGGCAAGCCCGGTGCCGGAGAGCCCTGTGACCGTGCCTCCGACAGTGTAGGTCGTCGTATTCAGGGGATGGTTCGATGTGGAATTGCACCCAGTAAAAACCAGCAACGCCATTCCCGCAAAGAGACAGTAGACGAACTTGATCTTGATCACCATCAGAATTCCCCTCCTTTGAAATTGAAGCCCAATCTCACAGGAGTATTAAACACAGAACTCTTTTTAAAGTTTCGGTCCGCCATTCAAAAAGATTATATTTTTCAGGCAACGAAGAATGCAGCTTCCAGCCTGCGCCGGAGCTTTTAGATCGTTAACGCCGCCTATACCGCCTCTCAACTCCATCCACCGCTGAGATTTACACTAGAAGACTAGGAGTTTACCGGCAATTATGGATAAATTTGTCATTCGCGGCGGCAATCCGCTGGCTGGAACGATTCGCGTCTCGGGCGCAAAAAACTCGGCGTTGCCTTGCATGGCCGCGGCGATTCTGACCGAGGATGAAGTCACGCTGGAAAACATACCCCAGGTGCGCGACATCGCGACCGAGGGGCGGCTGCTGGCTTCGATGGGCGCGGAGCTGCGGCCCGGCGACGCGCCGAACACTGCGACCATCAGTTGCCGCACGCTCTCCGATCCCGTGGCCAAGTACGAAATTGTGAAGACCATGCGCGCCAGTTCGCTGGTTCTCGGTCCGCTGGTGGCTCGCGCTGGCATGGCGCGCGTGGCGATGCCGGGCGGATGCGCCATCGGCGGCAGGCCCATCGATCTGCACATCAAGTGCCTGGAGAAGATGGGCGCGCGCATCACGCAGCAGCATGGCTATCTCGAAGCGCGAGCAGAACGGCTGAGGGGCGCGCATCTGCTCTTTGACAAGATCACCGTCACCGGCACGGAAGATTTGTTGATGGCCGCTGTGCTGGCCGAGGGCGAAACGCTGATGGAGAACTGCGCGCGCGAGCCCGAGGTCACTGACCTGGCCGCGCTGCTGATGGCGATGGGCGCGAAGATCGAAGGCGCGGGCACATCGACTATTCGCGTTCAGGGTGTCAGCCGTTTGCATGGCGCACGCTATCACATCAATCCCGACCGCATCGAGGCAGGAACGTTTCTGATCGCCGGCGCCATCACCGGAGGAGACCTGACCGTCGCTGAGTGCAATCCGAAGCACCTGAGCGCGGTGATCAACAAACTTCAGGAGGCTGGCGCGCGCGTCGAGATTCTCGACCCTGCTACAGTGCGCGTGCGCGGCGACGGCAAGCTGCGCGCTGCTGACATCTCGACGGAGGAGTATCCCGGCTTTCCCACCGATATGCAGGCGCAGTACATGGCCTTGGCCACGCAGGCCGAGGGCGTCAGCGTGGTCCAGGAGAACATCTTCGAGAACCGCTTCATGCACGTGCAGGAGCTGGCGCGGATGGGCGCAAATATAAAAGTCGATGGCCGGACGGCCACCGTGCGCGGACCTGCGAAGCTTTCCGCCGCGGCCGTCATGTGCTCGGACCTGCGCGCTTCGGCCTCGCTGGTACTGGCGGCGCTGGTGGCCGATGGCGAGTCCATTCTGGACCGCGTTTATCATATGGATCGCGGCTATGAGCGCATCGAACAGAAGCTGGCCGGCGTGGGCGCGCAGATTCACCGTTTGGGCAATATCTTTCCAAGCAAGGACGAAGCGGCAGACGCAGATTGATGGCCTGAATTGTCAGGTCCAAAGCTGTTTCGGATACGCGCCGTCGCGGATGAGGCGGGAGATGGAATCGACGACGCGGGGGTGGTCCTCGCGGTAAGTAACGCCGAACCAGGTATCATTCGCGCGCAAGACCTTGATGCGCGCCTCACCGGTCAAAATCAATTCATTGACCGTGCTGGGGATGAAGCATTCGGCACGAAGATTCGAGCTATTCGCTTCAAGAAAATCCTGAAAATCCGCTTGCAGTTTTGCGAATATGTGGGGAGTAAATCCCCACATATTCATCGAAACCACCTCGTCGCCAGTCAGCTTGGTCACCTGGCCTGACGCATCGGTGTTCTTGGCGCATACGCCATCGCGTTCGATCTTGGTCAATTCAACAACGCCTTGGAGAAAGCCGTCGCCGCTCACCTGGCAGACGCCGCGAGCGACTGACCCAAAATCAGAGAGCGTATTGCGCAGAACAAATCCGACCATCGCGTAGTCCGTCGCGCCGGACTGCAACTGCCGCGCCAGTTCGCGATAGCCTTCCGCTCCGTAAAAGTCGTCGGCATTGATCACCGCAAAAGGTTCGTTGATTGCGCCGGCGGCCATCAGAATCGCGTGTGTCGTTCCCCAAGGCTTGGTGCGGCCGGCAGGCACGGAAAATTCCGGCGGCAGCTTGTCGAGTTCCTGAAAGACATAATCGACCGCGACACGCTTTTCAAAGCGCCGCCCAACGATCTCTTTGAACGGCTCCTCGATCTCCTTGCGGATGACGAAGACGAGCTTGCCGAAGCCGGCGCGGAGAGCATCATAGATCGAATAATCGATGATGGTTTCGCCGCTTGGGCCAACCGGCTCGATTTGCTTCAGGCCGCCGTAGCGGCTGCCCATGCCAGCGGCCAGAACAAGTAGTGTGGGAGAAGTCATAGGTTTCATCGAATCAGGAAGCGGCATCCACCGTCTCCGGCACATTCAATCTGAGATTTCATTTTGTTGATCTGTATCAGCAAATATCATACGCTGCCGGTTGCCTTGGCTTGCATTCGCTTTCGCATATTCGGCTTTTTCTATTCCATCACCACCGGCCAGGGATCGCGGAGCAGTGAGCACAGCCCCATATCGTTGCCGTAGCGCTCGATCTCGACCGCGGCCATGCGGATGGCGCTGGCCATGCCTTTGAAGGCAGGGACGGCGTCGGAGCCCATGATCTGCGGGGAGACGAAGAGATGAACGCGGTCCACCAGGCCGCCAGCGAGCAGCGCCGTGTTCAGACGCGTGCCGGTCTCAGTGAGCAGGGTCAGGATTCCCTCCTCGCCTAACTTGTCGAGAACCTTGTCCAACGGCACACGGCCAGCCTCAGCAGGCAATACTTCCACGCGAACGCCGCGGGTGCGCAACTCGCTGATGCGGGCCTCGTCGTTGGAGACCGTGAAGACCACCAGATCGTCATGCGCCGTGGCCACCATCTTCGAGTTGAGTGGCATACGCAGAGCCGAGTCGAGCACCACGCGCAAGAGCGGACGGCGGCGGCGCAGACCACTGCGATCCGTCAGCAGCGGGTCGTCGGCCACGACGGTGTCTACGCCGGTCAGCGCCGCGTCGGCCTGATGGCGCAACGGCTGCACGGCGGCGCGGGCGGCTTCGCTGGTGATCCAATACGGCTCATGCAGTTGGTGCACACCGGGCGGCGGAGCGATGCGCCCATCAAGGGTCATCGCCACTTTCATCAAAACAAATGGCCTCTGATGTTGGCTCCAGCGGGCAAAGCCTTCGTTCAGGCGGCGCGCTTCGACCTCGCAGACTCCCAAAACGCTCTCCAGGCCGGCTGCGCGCAGTGCCTGCATTCCGTGTCCGGCGACGGCGGGGTTGGGGTCGATGGTGGCGGCGACAACGCGACGCAGGCCGGCGTTGATGAGCGCTTCTGTGCACGGGCCGGTGCGGCCAGTGTGATTGCAAGGCTCCAGCGTGACGTAGGCCGTGCCGCCGCGCGCGCGTTCGCCGGCGGCCTTGAGGGCGGCGGCTTCGGCGTGGTCGAGCAGGTCGTACTCGTGCCATCCCTCGCCGGCCACCTGACCGGCGCAATCGAGTATCACGCAGCCCACGGCGGGGTTGGGCGAGCAGACGCCAATGCCGCGCCGCGCCAGCTCCAGCGCGCGCTGCATCCAGGAACGGTCTTGGTCGATCTGATTCATGCGGGGATCGTGAACTTCTAGTGTATAGGAGGGGTGTTCTGTTTCTGTTTTCCGTAGCGATAAGGTGCGTTTCAGGAGACCCATCCGGGGAGTTGCGCGTAACCGTCGGCTGAGCGAACGGTACAAAAAACTATCTAAAAGAACTTTATCTGAGGGCGCTCTCGCGATGACTCAGGATCGAGAACAATTTTCTTTCGACCAGACTCTTCGATCACACTAACTTTCAAGCCATAGCCGTGTCCGATAGCTTTTCCGTTACGGCGAACTTGAATCTCGATTGAGTACTCCCCGGTAGGAATTCCCTCCAGGTTTTCAACCGCAAATTCTCCCCACCCACTGCCGTCGCTGCTGCTACCGTACCTTGCATCCTTCACATCGAAGATAGTGCCTGTTCTATCGTCAACAAGAACTGTTGACATATTAGCTGCGGTTTCTGACGGATGCGCATTGTTCTGGTAGCCATGTTTTCGATAGAGACCGATGAACATCGGTTCGGGCGACTGTGCAGGCGCGCACCCTATCCTGGGTTCGACGCCTACGATGCTCGCAGCCTCGCTGGAGGACGGTTTCAATTCCAAAAACAACTTATCGCTCTTGCTTAGAAGCACATCCTCGATTTCGAAACGTAGTGCATCGGATTTTGACCCTTTGTAAACAGTCTTGGCCAACGCTACGTTCGGCGCCTCGTCCAGGTCCAGAAAGCGCAGGCACATTCCGCGCAGCACCGCGTCGTCGTTCGGATCGGAAAAGATCGAGCGCATAACTTCGACAATTCGGGACGCGATCGAGGCAAGAGCGGGATCATCGATAGGCAAAACTTTCGCTACCCCAGAATATGGATGGCCCCATGCGCTCTTGTACAACAGAAAATAGAGCGCCGTGCGCCTAAATTCCACTGGTCTTTTATTATCAGCTAGGATATTCAGAAGAAATTCAGCCCTTTGCATCTTGAAAGTCTTGGTTGCGTCTTCCGAACGCTTGACATCTTGCGTCGGTTCAAAAAATCCTTCTACGGAACTCAAACTTTCCGCCGCGCCGGCAAGCGTCTCAGCAAGCAGCAGTAAATCAGGATCGTTTAGATGTTTGATGTGCTGAATAGCATCAACCTGGATGGCTGATGCAGTGCGGATCTCGCAATCGCTCGTGTCACTGGAGGTCCTGTCCACGAAGTGCAGCAAACGTGGTATATCCTTCACGGTTGACTCTTGGCCAAGAATCGTCCGCACAGGCTCGACTAAGCGGATCGCCTCGCTAATTTTCAGCTTTGCCTCGCTTAGTGTGGGAAACTTGCGCACGTCATCCTCGGTGAAAGGCTTGTTCTCGTGAAACGGCGAGTAGCCTAGCGGAAAGTATCCACCTGGATTCATCGGCTGATAGTAGGAATGTACATGGCCGAATGGATCGACGAGTCGTACGCCGGAAGGAACGATAGCATAAGGTGCCTTCTCGAATTCCTTGTAGATAAAGTCGAGTTTTCTCGGACGGCTATCAAGGAAAAGAATTAGCCGATCGCCAGAGTTGATTTTGGCAAAATAAGATAGGTAACCATCGATTTGATCCAGACGCGTACCGATAGGTATCGTGCCCAACAACGTTTCCTGCACCGTGGCAATCTTGTGTTTCGCATCGTCTGTAGATATTTGAACTACAACAATGTCCGTGCTCAAATAAACCTGAGAATCGAGATCATAGACGGGCAGGTTCATTGCCGAAAGCCTTGAAGGAACCAGCGCAGTTCCCAGGAGAAACGCTAAGGCCACGAAAGCACGCTTACGGGTCTTCGTAAATGCCAACCTTCACCTCCGCATAAATCTTTGCTAGTGTACTCCAGATGCCGATTACTCCTTGAAGTTACCATGTAGGCAGTTAAGTGATGTTATCCCAGCAGCGAATCGACAAAGGCGGCGGGGGAGAACTCGAGCAGGTCGTTCATCTGTTCGCCGACGCCGGCGAAGAGGACGGGGAGGCTGAGTTCCTGGGCGATGGCGACGGCGATGCCGCCCTTGGCGGTGCCGTCGAGCTTGGTGAGCACGATGCCGGTGACGCCGGCGGCCTGGGTGAACTGGCGGGCCTGGTTGAGGCCGTTCTGGCCAGTGGTGGCGTCCATCACCAGCAGCACCTCGTGGGGCGCGCCGGGAATCAGCTTGGCGGCAGTGCGGCGCATCTTCTCCAACTCGTCCATCAGGCCGGTCTTGGTGTGCAGGCGCCCTGCCGTGTCCACAATCAGGTGGTCGATCTTGCGGGCCTTGGCGGCCATGGCGGCATCGTAGAGCACAGCGGCCGGATCGCCGCCGGGCCGGGTTTTGATCATCTCGACGCCGGAGCGCGTGGCCCAGATTTCAAGCTGCTCGATGGCTGCGGCGCGAAACGTGTCGGCGGCGCAGAGCAGCACGGAGCGATCTTGAGCGCGATACCAGGCGGCCAGCTTGCCGGCGGAGGTGGTTTTGCCGGTGCCGTTAACGCCGACGAGAAAGGTGACAAAGGGGTCGCCGGGGGGCGGCGCGGCAATGGACTTGTTCGTGATGGGAGCTTCAAGGATGGCGCGAAGCTGGGCCTTGAGCAGAGAGCGCAGTTCGTCGCCGCCGCTGATGGCTTGATGGCGGGCGCGGTCGCGCAAGGAGGCGAGAATGGCGTTGGTGGTTTGCACGCCCAAGTCGCTGGACAGCAGAGCGGATTCCAGGCTTTCGAGGGTGGATTCATCAACCGCGCGGGTGAGGGCGACCAGGTCGTCGATCTTGGCCGAGAGCGACTCGCGAGTGCGGGCAACGGCCTGCTTCATGCGGCTGAAGAGGCCGGATTGGGGGGAGTCGTCCGCGAGGGAATCGGGCGCGGAAGAGGGATTGTCCGCGGAATTTTTTTTGCCGCCAAAGAGCTTCATCGTTTGAGTTCCAGATACAAGTTTAGAGCATGGGGCGGATAGGGGATAGACCGCATGAATTGGTCATTCATCATGAACAAGCGCGGGCGGGGACGCCCGCACTACAGCCGGCCGGGAGGCCGACGCTACAGCTTCATTCTTACGGGTCGGCGGAGTTGGTGGACGACGAGTCCAGCAGCAGCACTTCTCTGTCTTACAAAATGTCTTACAGCACAGAATCTTGATTTTGTTTGTCTTACGGAATGCCACGAGCCAACTACCCCCCTGATCATTTAATCTCAAAGGTTCCGTCCCAATGCCCAATGCCGCCGCCCAAGCCCGCTACCCGCTTACTCAGGGTGTGAACCCGTGGCTGGTCACCGTTTCGGTGATGCTGCCGACATTCATGGAGGTGCTGGACACTGCCATCGCATCCGTTGCGTTGCCGTACATTGCCGGCTCGCTTTCGGCCTCGAACTCCGAGGCGACCTGGGTTCTGACCAGCTATCTGGTGGCGAACGCGGTAATTTTGCCGGCCTCGAACTGGTTTGCCCGCCGCTTTGGGCGCAAGCGTTTTTTGCTGACCTGCGTAATTCTCTTCACCATTGCCTCGTTTTTCTGCGGCGCTGCGCCCTCGCTGGGGATCATATTGCTGGCCAGGGTCTTGCAGGGCGCAGGAGGAGGGGCGCTGCAGCCGCTCTCGCAATCGATCCTGCTGGAGAGCTTTCCTATTCAGAAGCGCTCGATGTCGATGGCCGCCTATGGCCTGGGGATTGTGATGGCCCCGGTGATCGGCCCCACGCTGGGCGGCTGGCTCACCGATACATTCAGTTGGCGCTACGCTTTTTACATCAACATTCCCGTGGGCATTCTGGCGGTGGTGCTCATCAGCCGTTTTGTTCACGACCCGCCCTACATCAAGAACGCCAAGGTCGGCGCCTTCGACAACATCGGCTTTGGTCTGCTGATGGTCTGGACCGGCTGCCTGCAGATTGTTCTGGACAAGGGCCAGGAGGATGACTGGTTTGGCGCCGCCTGGGTGCGCTGGGCGGTGGCCGCGCTAGTGACTTCACTCGCGCTTTGGATCTGGCATTCCTGGACTCATCCCAAAGGCCTGGTTGATCTGCACGTCCTGAAGGACCGCAACTTCCGCACCGGATGTTTTCTCATTGCCATGCTGGGAATGTGCATCTATATCACCATCGCGATCCTGCCGCTCTATTTTCAGGAGGTGCTGGGCTACACGGCTTTTACTGCCGGGCTGGTGGTCTTCCCGCGTGGTGTCGGCTCGTTTATCGGCTCGCCGGTGATTGGCATTCTTGGCTCGCGGATTGATAACCGCAAGCTGCTCTGCGCTGGATTTCTGGGCTTTGGCGTCTGCTCGCTGATCTTCAGCATGATCAATCTCGACATCGGCCCGTACACGCTGCTGATTCCCATTACGCTTACCGGCTTTGCGCTGAGCTTTGTCTTTGTGCCTATGGCCACCATGATGATGGCCACGATTCCCAACAAGGAGATGGGTAACGCCACCGGGCTGTCGAATATGCTGCGCAACATCGGCGGGTCGATTGGAATTTCGATGGCCACGACGGCCTTGATTCGCCGCGCCGCGCTGCACCAGACCGAGATCGGCGCGCATCTCGGCACGTCGAATATGGTCTTGCAGCAGAAATCGAAGTTAATTGCCGCATATCTCGGACATCACCTTGGCCCCACCGCTGGACAACCAGGCTCGATGGGCCTGATCTACGGTCTGATGGAGCAGCAATCTGCGCTGATGGCCTATGTGGATGTCTTCCGCTGGACTGCGCTTCTGGCTTTCTTCTGCGCCGCAACGGCGTGGCTCTTCAAGAAGCCCACCCAGCACGCTGCCCCGCCGCCGGGGATGCACTGAGATGCTCAACCGGAACAAACTGCAGAAGCGCTTACTCCATTGCTATTTATTCAAGTAGCAGAGCATCTGAATTGTTCCGGAAAAAAGTTGTCATAACTTCATGACTATAACTATGCTAACTGCCGGGATGAATCCTTCTCTCCCAAAAGAATGATAGCGGGAACAATCCACAGGCCCCCGGCCAGTGCGAGGGCGACTCCCAGGGAGGTTACAAGTCCCATCTC
>JBEKDX010000029.1:0-19162 GCA_050014135.1 Occallatibacter sp. | reverse complement strand
TTGGCTGGAAAAGTGCCGCCGGCTATGGAAGAACTGCGAACGCAAACTGAATACCAGCCTGCAAATGATCCACTTGGCGTTTCTCAGGCTGCTGCTCAGAAGATCGTAAACAGGCTCTAAGGGAGAAACTTCCTCCCGGTTGCCAGGTCAACCCAGTGTCAACCCGCGTATAGGCCGATATGGAAAGAGCCGGAAGGCGATCTACAAATGCCCCCGACGCATTCCATTGCAGCTTCATAGGCAAGCTGATGCTGGATCGCAACTGTGCCTGATGGTCGGGTGAACTTCCTTCCGTGCCAGGGATGGTCGTGGCGTCATGGCTACCGGGAAATGCGTGCAGATGCATGGTCATAAATGCATAACCGGGACTCAGCGTCCAGAATCTTGAGGCCTTCCAGTTTGCGAACACTTCCATGCCGTGCGTCTCTCCGTACAGCCCGTTACCGAAGGTGTTGGGAATGAGCAGGTGAGGCGGCGAGGGATTCATCTCTACAACCGCAGTTCCAAGTCCCACCGATTCCAGATCACGATAGCGGTTGTAAAAGACCGTCGAATCCAGCGACAAGTTGCTGGTCCATGTGTTCCGGTAGCCTGCATCGAAGCCCGTCAACCGCTCATCTTTTTCTTGCGGATTCCCGAACATACTGATCAGCATCGGCATACCGCCCGGACCGGGAAGAGTGGAGAAATTCGCGCGGAGATCGGTGTTATAGCGACCAGGTATCCGAACGGCGCCGGAAATCGCGCTCCAGAGCATATTCTTGCTGTTCGGGGTCCAGGCAAGCCGCACTGAAGGCTCGATGTCGAATCCCGTGTAACCGTTATGTTCGAAGCGCGCCCCAAAGCTCAAGCGAAGGCGCTCTGGGCAAATGGTGATCTCATCCTGCGCAAACAAACTGAATAGTTGGGTAAGCTTTTTCTTAGGTGTGAAAACAATACGCAAAGTTGGGTTTGTGCCATCTGAGCTGACCCGATAACCAAGCCCCCAGACGATGTCCTGCCGCGCCCCCCAGCCCACATGATGCTGAAAGTCTATGTCGAGGGAGTTCAGGCCGAGGTTGTACGTGGAATCGCCGCGAACGATGCGGTCGAAGTAAACCTGAAGCGAGGTCTCCGAACCAGGCGAAATCCTTCGATTCCACCGCCCCAGCAGATTCCATTCCGAGTAGCGGTTGCGCAGCGCGAGAGTTGCGTTCTCCGGCGGCTCAATCGAGATCGGCACCGTTGTCAACTCGCCCGCATCGCCCTCGGCGATGTCTCCTTCGGTGGTGACGGAATCTCTCGCGTTGGGCGTGCTATCGGTGCGGAAGCCTCCGTGGACCAGACGCCAGTCGTCCTGGCCGTCGAGGCCGGCTGGTGTGAACAAGCTGTTGTTGTGGAAGCCCTCCGCATAGACGCGATACGCTCCAATCTTGCGCGCCTTGCCGCCGTAACGAATTGTCTCTGGTCCGGTGGCAGCGTTTCCGCCACCGCCGGAGACAGTACCTCCCTGCGTTTTCTCGGCACTATTGGTGATGATGTTGATCACGCCGTTGACGGCATTCGATCCCCACACCGCCGCGCCCGGTCCGCGAATCACTTCAATCCGCTCGATGCTCTCCAGCGGAACATTTTGAGAATCCCAGAAGACATTGACAAATGCGGGGTTGTACACTGTCCTGCCGTCAATCAACACCAACAGCTTGTTCGAGTACTGGCCGTTGAAACCGCGCGCGCTGATCGCCCATTGACTTCCGTCAATCTGCGCCACGTCCAGGCCGGGAACCATGCGCAGCAAGTCGGGGATATTCAACGCGCCGGAGCGGCGAATGTCTTCCGGCGTAATGACGAAGATCGCCGCTGCTGCCTGGGAGGTCTTTTGCGCCTTCTTCGAGACCGAAGTCACGTCGATGTTCATCAGGTCTTCCAGGCTCTTCTGGGTAAGGTCTGGAGCTTGCGCAGCCAAATCAGCAATCCCGAGGCAGGCAAGAAGAACGGCCCCGGCCAAGACCCGCGCCCTACGAGCAGTGCGCAAAGTGCCCGCGCTCAGACTCGACAAGCTGGGTAGCTGCCGGGCGACAACGCACTTGACGTGATGAACTTGCATAATGGTCAACCTCCCTGGATTGTCTGCGCTTTCAACCGGCTGCAAAGGACGGCAAGCTGATCCTTCATCTTCCCCGCCTGAGTCTCAACCGTGACCAAGGTAATCAGAGAGGGATCGCTGCACTTACTGCCTCCGGCATCGCGCATACAAAGCACACACATCTCGTCGGCACTCCCGGCCACTGGAAGAGCATCAAGAAACCATATCGGCAACAATGTGCAAGGTAGATAGAGGTGAGCCCGCCTAGTTTTCATGCGTAGATGAGACGGGACCGCTTCGCATTCGGAACAGTTTGGCAAAACGATCCAGCAAATAACAGCGCTCGGCTGGAGAAATATAAGCGATTCAATTAAAAACAGTTATATTTGTGCACAGCATTTCAAATACGCCGCCGGAGGCGCACAATCCCTGCTGCCTCCGACGGTGACACTCTTGACGCGGCGCAACACTCAGAAGCCGTGTCCGCTACGCACTTCAATAAACAATCCCTTTGCCTCGGCCAGAACGTGGCCTCTCGCATCCAGAATCCGGGCTTCGCTCCAATGCTTGCGGCCCTCGCTACGGGTCAGCCGCCCCTCCAGGCGTATTGGCAAGCCGCTGTGGACAGGCCGCAGGTACTCGATCTCCATCTGGCGGGTCATCGCCGTCAGCCCACGCGCTCGCACGGACTTGCTCATCGTCTCGTCCAGAAGCGTGGCAATCACGCCTCCATGCACGTATCCCGCTGGACCCTCGAAGCTCGTCGCGATCGTCGGCAGGCAAACCACGCTCAAATCTTCGGCGAGCAGGAATTTCAGTTGTAGGCCGGTGGCATTGGCCGCGCCGCAGCCGAAGCAGCGGCTCTGCGCCTTGTGCGCCATCGGCGTAAGGTTCTGAGTAGACACATCCATACTTCCAGCATATCGAAGAGTGCCAATAATCCTTCAATCAACTCGAAAAGATGGTAGAATTTGTTTTAAGCAATGGTAGAAATGAGGTTTCTATGAGTCTGAATATCAAAAACGAGGAGACGCACAGACTGGTCCGGGAGCTGGCATCCCTTACCGGCGAAAGCATGACCACGGCGATCCGCGTCTCCGTAAAGGAGCGAATAGAGCGCGTCGGAATCGAAAGGCAGATCGGTCTTGCTGACCGGCTTCTGGCCATCGGCAAATCGGCGGCGCCGCTTTGGCGGGAGCCGTTCCGCTCCACAGAGCATGGTGATTTGCTCTACGGCGAGGATGGGCTGCCCAAATGATCCTCGATACCTCGGCCATTGTTGCCATTCTGCAGGATGAACCAGAGGCAGGGACGTTTGCTCAGGCTGTCGAACAAAATCGCCCCGTAAGGCTTTCGGCGGCAAACTGGCTGGAAGCAGCCGTGGTGGTGGACGGCAATCGCAGCCCTGCGCTCAGCCGTCGTTTTGATGAGTTTCTGCGCGAGGCGACCGTTGTAATTGAGCCGGTTACGGCGCTACACGCAGAGTTGGCCCGCGAGGCCTACCGAGCATTCGGAAGAGGCAGCGGGCACCCTGCCCACCTCAACTTTGGTGACTGCTTTGCCTACGCTCTGGCCATGGAGAGAGACGAAACACTCCTCTTCAAAGGCAAGGACTTTGCCCATACTGATGTGCGCCGCATTCGATAATTCCGCAGACTTTCCCCATCTCTGCGCATCGAACCGGATGGAGGTTTCTCCATCATGGACCGTAGAACTGCAATCAAGCACTTTGGCGGCGCGGCAAGCGCCCTGCTTCTCTCTGAAGCCCTGGTTGGCCAGGCACTCCCCATCGGCCTAGCCGGGACCGCGCCCCCGCCGCCCGCTGGCCCCTTCACTCTGCCGCCTCTGCCCTACGCTTACGACGCGCTTGAGCCTTCCATCGACGCCGAAACCATGCACCTGCACCACGACAAGCACCACCAGGCATACGTCAACAACCTCAACACTGCCGTCGCCGCCCATCCCGAACTGGCAGGCAAGACGGTGGACGAACTGGTCGCCAACTTGAACGCCTGGCCGGAATCTGCCCGCACCGCGGTGCGCAACCAGGGCGGAGGTCATGCCAACCACTCCTTCTTTTGGCCGACGCTTGGCAAGGGTGGCGCGAAACCCACAGGCGAGCTGGCCAAAGCCATTGATCTGAAATTCGGTTCGCTTTCTGGCTTTCAAGAGAAGCTGACCGCTGCGGCCCTCGGAGTCTTTGGCAGCGGATGGGCATGGCTGGTCAAGATGCCCGACGGTACACTGGCCATCGAGTCCACGCCCAACCAAGACAGTCCGCTCACCCTAGGCCACAAGCCGGTGCTGACCGTAGACGTATGGGAGCACGCCTACTACCTCAAGTACCAGAACCGCCGCGCCGAGTACGTGAAGGCCTTCTTCCAGGTGGTCAATTGGGATTATGTGAGCGGGCAGTTTGTTCAGAAGGCATAAGGGAAAGATGTTCGAGAGGATTTGGCGAGTCAGACCACATATATTTGTTTGCATCGGGTGTGCAGTCATGTTGTCCGGCTGCCGCTCGATCCCATCGCTGACGGAGCAGGAGTCCGAGGGCAAGCACCTTTACCAGATCCGCTGCGCCCACTGCCATGAGGACAACGACTTGGCTCTCAAGAAGATTCCGCCCGATCTTCACGGGGTCTTTGATCGCAAAACCTTGCCCAGCGGCGCTCCCGCCACGGACGCGGCCGTGCGGCAAAATGTGCTGACAGGGAAGGGAATGATGCCCAGCTTCAACGGCCGCTTCAACGACGAGCAGATGGCCGCACTCATCGCCTACCTGCACACCGGGCTGCGCTGAATCCGTTTTGCTTTAGTTTCGCTGGCTCACGGTAAATGAAACTGCCCCACCCTGCCCGCAAGTACAAGCATACGGTCAGAGTAGGGCAGCGGGGTTTGTTGGTGCTTCAACGGAAGGTTGTTAACGCCCCAGCGCAGTGGCCATGGTCTTCACCACGGTTCCATTCGCATCGTCGTCCTTCAGAGCCCACACATACGCGCCGCCCAGGCCGCCCGGAGCTTTCAAGTCCACATAGACCATCTTCAGAAAGGCTGAGCTGGGATTATCGTAGCTGTAGAAGGTCTCCAAGGCCGGATCGTAAAGAGATACTGCAATCCTCAACGGATCAAAGTAATTGCTGTAGCCGTTGGCGGCCAGATTGACAAGCGTTCCATAGGTTGCGAGTCCTGGTGTCAGCAGCGGATCGCATCCAATGGTGTTGCCGCTCAGGTCGGGGCACAAGCCTTTCCCATCGGCCAGCGGTACCGGAGACGGCCCAGTCGAATTCTGATACAAGCCGTGGTTCACGTTGGGAACGCCGGTCCACCCCGCGCCATAAAGCGGCACGCCCATGGTGTATTTGTAGGGTGGAACACCGGCTTTGAGATAAGCGTCTACGGTTGAATCGATATACAGCCCCTGCCCGTTCAATGGATCCTGGCGATCATCGAAGAGCGGGGATGCGTCGTTGGTTTGCGTATCCCACGACCCAGCATAGTTGTAGCCGTCAATGGTGATGAAATCCACCTGTTCAGCGGCTTGTTTCAGGTTGATGTTCACGTAGTTCTGTGAGCCGGCGGGGCCATCAAACGTCATGACATACTGCTTGCCGGTCGTCTTCGACAATGTGTTCAATTGCTTGCGGAACTCGGCGAGCAGGGCGGTGAAATTCGTCGTGTCGGTGGCCGTCGGGAACTCCCAATCGATATTGAATCCGTCGAAGAGGCCCGGAGCGGTAATGCCGGGGGCAATGTTTCCCTCGACAAACATACTGATGCAGGAGGATGCCAACGCCTGGCGGCCTGCCTCGGTGCTGGAGGCGCTCACAAAGCCGGCAAGATTGGTCGCGGATGCGCCACCAATCGACATCAGCACCTTCAGCTGCGGATGCAACTGCTTGAGTTGTTGAATGGCGGCGAAATTACCATACAGCGGTCCGGGGTAGGCCACGCCGCTGACACTGGGCAGGTAGGGGCTCTGATAATCAGCCCAGGAATCGGCTATCGCGCAAGCTGGCGCGGGGGTCGTGGTGACATCGGCAAAGGCGTAGATCAGGTGCGACAACTTGTCGGCAACGCCATTCTGCTGCAGGTTGGCGATGTTATAGCCGGCGTAGTAGATACTCCACTCTTCGAAGTACCCGCCCAGAATCTTGCCGTGGCTGGTTTCTTGCGCAAATGCGGGGTTGAGGCAGACGGCGAGCGCCAGTAGGCTGGTCAAAACCAGCCGGCAGGGGCGCAGGGAAAAATGTTTTGACATAGGGGACCCTCCTTAACGGGAATTCCTGATGGGCGAAGTATAGGTGATAGAAGTCAAGTTGGCAATGAGCAAGATGGCAGATACTGAGCAGCTTTACGACTAGTAAATGAATATACGGACAATTATGTCTTATTTTAGGGCAAATTCCGGCCAAGAACTGACCAGGGAGGAGGGGAGCGGCTGGGTGCTGGTATGCGTGATAGGTCGTCGGATTTACCGCTGCCACCACCTGCACACAAGATTACGTTGATTACTATTGTGTAAGAATAATTCATTCCGCATTAATGACTCTCGTTACCTGTTGCGGGTAACTTTGCCTAAGACAATCCGAGATGCTCTTGCTCCGTTCAACACTCTCAACTCAACAGAGAGAGCTACGGTTCTGCGTCAGCGAATCGCAGGTGTACTGCGACCGTTTGCTTGACGTTTGACTGCCGGTAGCTCAAAGCGCATTGCCTGCTTGACCTTGCTGCAATTCCTCAGAAACTGACTCTAAAAAGGAAAAGGTGAATTTACATGACTGTCCGATGGGGTAGATGCATCAATATCGACAAGTGCAGAGACGCCAAAGAAAAGCAGCACATCCCCATTCCACAAGGGGCTCCATTCGTATGCCCGGAGTGCAAGGCAGCGCTGATGGATGAACAGAACCGCGATCTATATGCCGGAATAGCCGTCAAGGCCGACACTTTCGGCAAAACCCCGGAGCCACGCAGCAAGAGATATCTGCTGGTTGCGCTGACCGCAGTGCTTCTGCTTGCAGTGGTCGGAGGAGTGACGATCTGGGACAGGCAACACAGTGCTGACGCCGCAGTAGCTAAGAGCGCACCCAAGCCGATTCTTCGCCTGGCTGGCTCAAACACCATCGGAGATACGCTGGGACCGGCTTTGGCCGAGGCATTCCTCAAGGATCAGGGCGCAACGGAAATTCGCATTCTTCCCGGAGCCAATCCGCAGGAGAAGATTGTCGAAGGCTTTCTGCCCGGTGAACACACGGCTTCTACGATTACGATTGCGGCACATGGTTCAGCGACCGCGTTTACCGCTCTGGCCGGGGACAATTGTGATATAGGCATGGCTTCGCGAAAGATCAAGCCCGAGGAGGCGGCCAAGTTATCCTCGTTAGGAGAGATGGCTTCGGCGGCAAACGAGCACGTGCTGGGGCTGGACGGTATCGCTGTCATTGTGAATGCCGCGAATCCTGCCGATCTGTTGGATAAAGACAAGATCATGCGCATCTTCACCGGAGAGATTACCGACTGGTCGCAAGTTGGCGCCTTCAGCGGCGCAATCAACATCTACGCGCGTGATGACAAATCTGGCACTTACGACACCTTCAAAAACCTGGTGCTCGCCGGCAAGCCATTGGCTGCGGGAGCGCAACGGATCGAGGACAGCAAGGCGCTCTCCGATGCAGTGGCCGCGGATCCACACGCGATTGGCTTCATCGGCCTGCCCTACATTCAAAGCGCCAAACCCATCGCTGTATCGGAGAAGGGAACACAAGCGCTGCTCCCCACCCGGCTCACCGTGGGTACAGAAGACTATCTGCTGTCGAGAAGGCTCTATCTCTACACCTCCGCAACTCCGGCCAACAAATACACGCGCCAGTTCATCGATTTTGCTCTCTCCAGGCAAGGTCAAGACGTGGTCGGCTCCAGTGGCTTCGTAGCCCAGAATGTCGCACAAGTCGCGCAGACAGTCTCTTCGGAAGCCCCGCCGGAGTATAGGTCTCTGACGAAAGATGCAAATCGCCTTTCGCTCGATTTCCGCTTCCAGTCTGGACAAACGGATCTGGACAACAAGGCCAAGGTCGATCTGGATCGGGTTGTATCGCTGATAGCCGACCTGAAGATTCCGGCAGAGAGAATCATGCTCTTCGGATTCTCCGACAGCATTGGCTCGCCCTCGGCAAATCAAGCGCTCTCGCTCAACCGGGCCAAAGCGGTTCAAGGACAGTTCGTTCAGAGAGGGATGGATCCGGCGATAGTCCGCGGATACGGTTCGGGCCTCGCCGTGGCATCCGACGTAAGCGACGAAGGACAGGCAAGGAATCGGCGGGTGGAGATCTGGGTCAAGAAGTAACAGAGCTGGACGGCAGTCTGCGCTATGAACCATTTGTTGTGAATCAGAAGTTCTTAGTAGATATCCGCCATTGATAAGCAGGTCCTTCGACTCAGTTGGGCGCAGAGGGCGCGCCCAACTCCACTTAGGAGGAGAACAGTATCCACACAACTAGCTCAACAAGTTATCCGCTCAATTGGATCAATTCTATATTGCTGCAACTTTGTGATATGTGTCACGTTTTGCCTGCAATCCATTACCATAGTACCGGATGGCTGTCTGAATTTAATGCACTTCTGTAATAAAATCGATTACATTTCCAGTATTGCAACTTGACATCTGTTTCTACACTTTGCGCGAGCTGCAAGATGCTGATCGTCTTCAAGCAGTATCTTGACCCAGGGGGGTGAGAATGGGATTTCAAAAGATCTGTACAAACTTCGGAAAATGCGTACTCGCCGACAATCATGAGAACTTTGCCCTCGAGAATAAAGACATCTCCTGCTGCCCATTGTGCGACAAAAAACTCAGCGAGGTTGGCAATATGCCATCGGTCGAAGAGCTATATGTGGCGCCTGTCAATAACGTATATGTGGCTCCGGTCAATAACTTATATGTGGCTCCGGCCGATAACTTATATGTGGCGCCGGTCGATAACTTATATGTAGCTCCGGCCGTAGACATACCTGTGCCTCCGAGTGAAGACCGATATATAGCTGCCAGGGAGGATCGATATGTTGCACCCAAGGAAGACACCTACGTGGCTCCCCGCGAAATCAGAGTTGAAGCTCTTGATAACGTAAGTCCGGCACCGTCTAAAAAAGTGAACTCGATTCTCTCCGACCTGGTATTTTCTTCAGTTCTTATTGTTTTTATTGTCATCGCAATTGGAAGAGACTGGATCAAAGTCCCGCAAAAAGCCGATGCTGCGGAGATGAGAATGATCCATCAGAATGCGATCCTTCGTCTGGCTGGTTCTGACATTGTCGGGGATCGTCTTGGACCCGCAATGGCCAAGGCCTTTCTTCAATCTCAGGGTGCGACTAATCTTCAGATTATTCCTGGATCAACCCCAGAAGAGAAGATCATTATGGGCGTTTTGCCCGGTGATTCAATACCCTCGTCGATCGAGATCACCGCAAATGGCTCTACTGCGGCGTTTGCTGCTATGGCCGACGAAACGTGCGACGTCGGGATCGTTTCGCGGAAAATCAAACCGGAAGAAGCATCAGAATTGGCAACGGTAGGGAATATGTCTTCTGCCAGCAGTGAACATATTCTTGCTCTAGATGGCATCGCGGTAATCGTGAACCCCTCCAATCGGATCAACGAGCTTCGCAAGGAAGAGATCAGACGCATCTTCACCGGAGACATTACGGATTGGTCGCAGGTAGGATCCTCCCATGGGGCGATCAAGATATACGCGAGAGACGATCTTTCTGGAGTCTTCGACGAGTTCAATAGTGTGCTCCTGAATGGAAAACCCTTGGCATCATCATCCCGGCGATTCGAAGATAGCAATGCGCTCTCCGATGAAGTCTCCAGCGATCCAAACGGCATCGGCTTCGTCAGTCTTCCTTATGTCCATAACACAAAATCCATTGCCGTATCGGAGAGGGGAACTGCAGCGCTCAAGCCAACCCATCTGACAGTTGCTACGGAAGATTATCCGCTTTCCAGGCGGCTCTATCTCTATACGCCCGCGACTGCCCGGAACAAATATATGCAAATGTTTGTTGAGTTTGCTCTCTCCAGACAAGGCCAGGAGCTGGTTGCCGACAACGGATATATTTCTCAGAATATTCAGCCAACAGCCCAAGTCGTATCCGAAGCAGCTCCAGAAGAGTACAGACTGCTGACGGAGGGCGCGGAACGACTCTCACTGGATCTTCGTTTTTCAGTTGGAAAATCTGAGCAGGACAGCAAGACTCAAACGGATCTGGACCGGATCGCTTCAATGATAGCGGACCAGGAAGGCGCTGGAAGCCGGATTCTGCTCTTTGGTTTCGCGGACAACGCAGGCACTTCTGACGAGAGCCTGGCGTTGTCATTGAGCCAGGCCAAGGCTGTCGAGAGCCAGTTAATCCAGCGTGGGATCAAGCCCACGGTGGTGCGAGGGTACGGCTCCGTGCTGCCTGTGGCCTCGAACGACAGCAGCGAAGGCCGGGCGATGAACCGGCGCGTGGAGATTTGGTTGAAGAAGAAGTGAAGCCGGATAAAGCCACCTTTGGCGGATTGCAACAAAATTGAATTCGTCAATCGCGGTATACTCAAGATTGTGATGGCAACCGAAAAAACCTTCTATTTAGAAACCTTCGGCTGCCAAATGAATGCCCATGACTCAGAGAAGATCATCGGCACATTGCAGCACGAAGGCTATCGCCAGGTCGAGCGGGAAGAAGAAGCCGGCCTGATCCTCTACAACACCTGCTCCATCCGCGACAAGGCCGAGCAGAAGGTCTTCCACCGCCTCGACGAATACAAGCGCCAGCACCGCGAAGGAAAGCGCTTCGCCGTACTGGGTTGCGTAGCGCAGCAGGAGGGCGAAAAGATCTTCGAGCGAGCGCCTTATGTCTCGCTGGTCTCCGGCTCGGCCTCTTATCGCAAGCTGCCTGAGATGCTCGCGCGCCTCGAGGCCGGCGAATCGCGCGTCACCGGACTCGACGACCGCCAGACGGATGAGACCTTCGAGACCGAATTCACAGCCCGTCAAAATCCCTATCGCGGGTACATTACGATTATCGAGGGGTGCGACAAGTTCTGCGCATACTGTGTGGTTCCTTACACGCGCGGCAAGGAACGCAGCATGAGTTCAGACTCGGTGCTGGCCGAAGCGCGGCGCATCGTGGATCAGGGCTACACCGAGATTCAGCTTCTCGGCCAGAATGTGAACAGCTACCGCGATCCGGAAGGGAGGCGGAGTTTTGCCGAATTACTGGCAGCCGTGGGCCAGCTCGGAGGCATTCGCCGTGTGCGCTTTACCACCAGCCATCCGCGCGACTTCACCCGTGATATCGTCGATGCCATCGACGCCGTACCTACGCTCTGCGACCACGTGCATCTGCCAGTTCAATCCGGCTCCTCCCGGATTCTCAAGGCGATGAATCGCGAGTACCGCCGAGAGGATTACCTGGAGCGGATCGGCTGGATCAAAGCCGCGCGACGATCCATCTCGATTTCAACTGACATAATCGTCGGTTTTCCTGGGGAGACCGAGGACGATTTGATCCAGACTATGGACCTTCTGGCTGAAGTCGAGTACGATTGCGTCTTTGGCTTCAAGTACTCGGGCCGGCCCAACACACCGGCCTTGGCGATGATCGATTCGATTTCCGAGGGCGAGAAAGCGCGCCGCCTTCAAGCAGTGCTTGACCGGCAGCGCGAGATTCAAAGAGTCAATTATGCCAAGCATTTGAGAGAGATTATCGAAGTAATGGTTGAAGGTGAGAATTCCGCACGTGGACAGGTTATCGGACGTAGCAGCCAAAACACTCCGGTCAACTTCACCTGTGTGCAGCCGATCACTCCGGCGCCCGGAAGTTATCTTCGAGTGAAAATTATCGCGACTCATCCCAATAGTTTGGTCGGAGAAGCGGTCTAAGATTTGAACGTGCTGCGGAAAGGGAAGCCATGGATATCGAAGTTCGGATACGTGGGCTGATGATGGACCCGGCCACCAGTATGCCCATCGTGGTGCTCAAGGACATTGCCTCTGACACGGTAATGCCGATATGGGTTGGGATCTTCGAGGCCAACGCCATCGCATTGGAGATTGAGAAGGTGGCAGCGCCACGCCCGATGACTCACGATCTGACGCGAAATATCATCCGTCACTTGAATGCTCGCCTTGAATATGTTGTCATATCAGAGCTTAAAGATGACACTTTCTTTGCGGCACTGTGGCTGCGAATGGGCGAGGATCCACTGGTGATCGACGCCCGTCCTTCGGATGCAATCGCATTGGCGTTGCGCGCTGATTGTCCAATCTACGTCACCGAAGAGGTGTTGCTGGCCGCCAAGTTGAACACCACCGGACCAGCCGAAGGTCCTACGGCCGAGCAGTTGCGCGGCTGGCTCGAAGGCCTGAATGATGAGGACCTGGGACATTACAAGATGTGAGCCAGCAGGTGGTAAGCAACTCAACGTTGGCACAATAGCAGGGAAGAATGGCATATAGAATCAATCACTTGCACATTCTCCAACCCCGAGTTGCAGTGTACGGAATATACGTTATCAGACATTCACGGTAATCGGACCCTGTGCATACGCTCCTGTTCAAAAAACCTCCGGCGCCAGCAGATCAGCCATCGTCTCCCGCCTGCGAATCAGCCTGGACCTCGCGCCTTCTACCAGCACCTCGGCGGGACGTAGACGCGTGTTGTAGTTCGAGCTCTCTGACATTCCGTAGGCACCGGCGTCGAGAATCGCGATCAAGTCTCCCGGCTCGACTGGTGGCAGCTTGCGATCGCGGGCAAAAAAGTCACCTGTCTCACAGATTGGCCCCACCACATCGACGATGCGTGGCTTCCCTCTTCGAGAAGTCACCGGCACAATCTCGTGATAGGCCTGATAAAGCGTCGGCCGGATCAGGTCGTTCATCCCGGCGTCGGTAATCACGAAGGTCTTTTTGCCGTTGCGCTTGACTTCGACCACGCGGGTGACAAGAACTCCGGCCTGCGCGACGATAAACCGGCCCGGTTCGATCAGCAGACGTACCTGGTAGCCGTCCAGGGCCTTCTCGATGGCGGCTGCGTACTCGCGGACCTTGGCGGTAGCGTTGAAGTTGCCATCGTGATAATCGATGCCCAGGCCACCGCCCGCGTCCACGGTCTTGAGAGCAATACCCTCGCGTTCCAGTTGGCGCACCAGCTTGCTCATCCGTGCCATCGCCGCACCAAAGGGTGCCGCAGAGCGGATCTGCGAGCCTATGTGAGAGCTGACGCCGTGCGGCTCGAGCCAGCGGTTTGCGGCTGCGCTTTTGTAAATAGCCAGAGCCAGGCGAATGTCGATGCCGAATTTGTGCTCGCGTAGGCCGGTCGAGATATACGGGTGAGTCTCGGCGAAGACATCAGGATTGACGCGCAGGGCGAAGCGCGCCTTCTTCTTCAATTTGGCTGCGCGCGCGGCTAGCAGTTCCAGCTCGGCCAAGCTCTCGACGTGAAATTCGAGAATCCCCGCCCTCAGCGCCAGGTCGATCTCTGCCGCAGTCTTGCCCGTGCCGGAAAAGACCACCCGCCCGACGGCCTCGGGCGCGGCAGCCAACACTCGCTCCAGCTCGCCGCCGCTGACAATATCAAAGCCCGCGCCATGCTCGGCCAACAGCTTCAGTATCGCCAGCGCCGAGTTGGCCTTCACGGCATAACAGACCAAATGCTCCCGGCCAGCCAGCGCCTGCTGGAAAAGCCCCAGCCGCTCGACGATCTGGTCGGCGGAGTAGACATAAAGAGGCGTTCCGTGGCGCTTGGCCAGCGATTCGAGCGATACCTTGCCGCAATGCAAGGCGCTTCCCTGCCGTGGAGATTGAAACGGACGTGATGATGAGTGCGAAGCTGAAGTCAAGAGATCTTCCTGAGAAAGGATTCTCTTTTGAGCCTATCATTCCTTTCGCGCTTCGGCCTCGGCCAGCCATCCGCGGCGCAGCTTCTCTGCGGGAATGTTGGAGAGGTATGGCTTGATGTCGAGAATCGGCGTTCCATCGAGCATATCCACGCCACGCACATGGAGGCGAGCCTCCTCGCGGCCGAGCAGCTCGACGATGGTCAGCGCGATGGGGTTGGGACGGCGTGGGGAGCGCGTCGTAAAGACGCCGTGCGGACGGTCGTCCGAGGGCGGCGTGACTAGCAGATCGAAGCCGTCCGAGCGGTCAAAGGCCCATAGCACGATCAGGTGCGAATAGCCTTCGATGTCGGTGAGGCCCGCGGCAAAGGAGGGCAGAATTTCGAGTACGCCTTCTTCCGGGTGCTGTGCCCCGAGCCCCTTGGGAATCGCGGAAACATCCTTGAAGGGGCTGCGAACAAATCCAATCGGCTGTGGCGTGAACATACAAGCCTCCACGCATCATTCTAGTGCTCACAGCTTCCCCAGCTTCCGCAGCCACTCGGTCATGAGCGCGGCAACCTTCTGCGGCTGCTCGTATGCGGCAAAGTGGCCGGCGTCGGGCAGCAGGTGAAACTCGCAGCCGCCGGGCGTGGCGCGAAGTGCCTCCATGTCAACCGGAGAGACGGCAGGGTCTTCGCCCCCGGCAATGGCCAGCACCGGAACCGTAATTGTCGAAACGGTGGGCACGGAGTCCGGGCGCGTGGCCAGACCTGCCTGCACGGCGACCAAAGCCTCGGCGGAGATCGTCATGCGGGCGCACAACTCGGTGAGAATCTCCGGGCGCAGATTGCGAGCCGTCGCTCCGGTCAGCGTCTCGGCCATTCCGTCAAAGAGCGCCGCGCTGCCTCCGGCACGCGCTTGGGCAATGGTGGCAGCGCGTTTCTTAAGATTTTCAGACGCATCCGGTTGCGGCTTGGAGCAGACAAAGACCAGCCCGCTCACCCGCTCGGGAGCCTGCCGCCAAATCTCCAGCAGCGCGTAGCCGCCAATCGAGCAGCCCGCAAAGACTGCCTTAAATATTTTAAGATGATCGAGCAGCGCCAGCACATCCGCGGCCAGCCGACTCATCGTCAGCACCGGGGCTTCAGGAACCGCCGCAAAGCCGCCCACAGGCAGGATTCCCAGCTCGGAGCCGCCGTGGCCTCGCAGGTCGGGGACGATGGCGCGCACTCCGTCCAACTGCTCGACGAGCGGCCGCCAGTATTCGCCATCAAGCGGAGTGGGATGAAGAAAGACCACGGGCAAACCCGTTCCGCTCTCGCGAAAGGCGAGTGTCGCTCCATCCGAAGTATATGCACTGTTCATAATAGCAAAAAGAATACGCTCAGGGCCGTGCGATCTGCTCCTCTGGAATGCCAATCCAGCCAGCCAAGTAGGCCACGGCCACCAGCCCGCCGGAAAAGAAAAGTCCGATCGCCGTCAAGATGCGCACCAGCCCTACATCCCAGCCATAAGCCTGCGACAGGGCGATACAGACTCCGCCAATCTGGCGGCCAACAATCGGGCGAACCAGCGGCCTGACAGGAATGTATGTGGCTATTGGGGCCGCCGCTCCGCAGCCTGAACAAAAGCGCGCGCTCGGCGGCAACTCCACTCCACAGCGTTGACAAAAGATAGCCATCGTCGATTTCCTCCTTGACTGTATTCAAGATACGGAGGCCGAGTAGCGGCGGTTCCATCCCACACTTACCCGCCCTTGAAGGGATTGCTCAGATGCTTCCGCGCGGTGTCGGCTCGCGAAGTGTTGGGCCCGGCGTCGATGGCCATCTGGTAATCCTTCACTGCCAGTTGCCGCTCGCCGTTCAAATCGCGGCACTCGCCGGCAGCCAGCAGCGAGCGAATCTTCAGCTCCGGGCCAACATTCTTGGTCGATGCGGCTTGCTCGTAAGCCTGCGCCGCCTCGCTGAAGTGGCGCTGTCCACGCAGCGCATCGCCCAGGCCAAAGTAAGTCAACTCGAGTCGCGCCTCGGCAAAGTAGCCGGGGTGATTGCTGTTATCGATAATCTCGCGGTAAGCAGCCACCGCGACCATCCCCTCACCCGCATCCCGGCGCAGGTTGGCCTCTTCCAGGCAGAAGAGATAATCGTGGGGATACAAATTCTTCAGCCCTCGCACCACGTCGATTGCCTCCCGATAGCGCGACTCGCGGCGCAAAAACAGGGCAATCACAGTGCGCGCCTCGACGCTGGTAATTACGCCGCGTTTGCCAGCGTCATTCAGCATCTCGAGGCCGCGCGTCTTCGATCCGGTAATCCCGGCAAAGCCGATCAGCAGCTTGAAGGGCAGCGGCAGCGCGCCCACCACATACTCGTAGACTCCCACCACCAGCTTTGCGTCCACATAATCCGGATCGAGTTCGAGGACGCGCTCGTCGTCGTCTTTGGCCTTCAGAGCCAGCCGGAAGCCGGCGCCATAAGACCGCTCCACCATCGCGATGTAGGTGCATTTCAAGGCACGCGCCCAAGCCCGTGCATAGAGGGCGTCGATGTCGTTGGGATTCTTGCCGAGCCGCCAGTCAGCCTCGTGAACAGCCTCGTCGGCCAGACCCAATATGCGGTCGCGCGTCTTGGGATCTTCTTCAGTAGCGTGGCGGCCGGTCAAAAAACCGTCGTTGGCGTAGAAGGTGGTGTCCAGCAGATCCTGCCGATAGAGTTCCTGAAAGACCATCGCTTCCAGCAACAGCGCCGTCGGCTGTGGGTCGCCGGGATGCGCGTGATGAAAGCGCTCGAAGCGCTCCACAGCGCCCGGATAATCCAGATTGTAAAAGTGCTCAAAGGCCTCGCGCACCAGCGGGTCGCGGTTCATAGGATTGGTATGCGGCTCCGAGGCCCAGCCCGTGCCGGTCGCCAACAGCAGCGCAACCGCCCATCCGCACCAGCGCATCCAGCGTGAAACGGCCTGCAATCCCAATTCCCCTCCCTGCCCGCTCTCAGTTCATGGTAACGGATGCGCATTCTGCTGCATCAATCCTGCCAGCGGCCATCCCATAGAATAAGAGTATGCCCATCCCTGAGCGCATGAACCCGACCTTCGGTTCCGCCTATCCTCCCGTCGTTGACTTTGTTGACGAGGCCTGCAAGCGCCTGATCGTCGCCCTTGACCTGCCCGATGCCGCCTCGGCCCTCGCCCTGGTCGGCCAACTGGAAAAGAACTGCCAATGGTTCAAGGTCGGCTTGGAGCTATTCACCGCCGCCGGTCCAGCCGTCATCGAGCCGCTGGTGGCGCGCGGCCACTCCGTCTTCCTCGACCTCAAGCTCCACGACATTCCCAACACCGTCGTCGCCGCCGTCCGCTCGGCCTCGGCGCTGGGCGTAAAGATGATCACCCTCCACGCCGCCGGAGGCCCGCGAATGCTGGCCGCCGCCCAGGCCGCGCTCGACGGAATCGCCGGCCCGCCCCAACTGCTCGCCGTCACCGTCCTCACCAGCATGGATCAGGCCCAGGTCAACGCCGTCGGCATCGACCGCTCGCCCGCCGAGCAGGTCGAGTTGCTCGCCCGCATCGGTCTCTCAGCCGGCATTCGCGGCTTCGTCTGCTCGCCGCAAGAGGTCGCAACCCTGCGCGCGCTCACCGGCCCCGATGGCGTTCTGGTCGTTCCCGGCATTCGCCCCGCCGGAGCGGAGATCGGCGACCAGAAGCGCATCGCCACCCCCGCCGAAGCCCTCCGAGCCGGAGCCAGCTTTTTAGTTGTAGGCCGCCCCATCACCCAAGCCCCCGACCCCGCCGAAGCAGCCGAAGCCATCCTCAAAGAGATGGCCGATGCGCTCGAAGCGTAGTGGTATCTACCAAGCAAATGGAACTAATCCGGTTTGCCTCCAACCCACTAGGATTGCTTTACGGCATTCGCGACGGCCTTATCCAAGAGATCGTCGGTTGCCTCAGCAACCATTTCGAGCCAAATCCGCCTCTCCTTTGGCGGTAGCACAGAGCCGGCAAAAATTACAGCGCGCCGATCCCAAGGTGAGTAGTTCATCCAGGTTTCCTTCTGCTCACGTATCCAGTCTAGGTTTTTTGAGCGACGGGCGATCAATGCGTGATGACGCAATCCAATGTCATCGCGGAATTCATACGACAGATTTCGCCGCACCGCAGGAGCTTGCAGATAATTACCCTCACTCGGCGCACAATGGAAGCATGAACCACAACCGCAGCCTCTGTTGCAGTGTCAACTATGCCCCCGGTTCAATCTGTCAGGTATGTCCCCGGTCTGTACCACCGGTCTGTACCCCCCCTCCCCCTGTGGAAATCTCGTTTTCACGTCTCGCGATGCTGTTAACATTCATATAATCAATTACATGAAAATCAATCCTATTAACCAATAAGTAAACCAAACAGGCGAAAAGCCGCCCATTTCAGGGCACTTTTTGGGCAAAATGGACCCTGAATCGGCCAAAATCCCTCGTTTTTTTACCGGCAAAGCCTCCGCTCGAGCCAAAATCTCAAGGTTCTCACTGTGCGTGGCGTCGCTGCGCAACCCGCTCTGCAGGACGAGTGATCGAAGCATGGGAGAGGAGATTGTCCAGCATGATAATCTGATCTGTCCCTATTCAGCAGCATTCCGGCTCAACTTTGCGGCTCATGCGGGCGATTGCATCCTCTGGGAGAGATTCACATGAAGCGTTTTGCAACCATCGTTTTCGTCTTTGCGATCTCCTGCTGCCTGCGCGCGCAGGTTGTCGATACAACCGTCTGCGAGATTCTGAAGAATCCGCAATCGTTCAATGGCAAGATTGTCCGAGTAAAAGCCTCCGCGGTTGCCGCTTTCGATCAGTTTGTCGTCAAGGGCGGCGACTGCGGCGTCAAGGTCAACGATCTTTGGCTCTCTTATCCAGAAGGCATCAAGGCCAAGGCTGGTCCGGCGATGATGGTGCGCGTGCAACCGGCGCGCAACTTTGCCGGTGAGATTGCGGCCATTCAGCGGACGCCGGTCGAACTGGACAAAAACAACAAGGACTTCAAGCAGTTCGATTCCCTGCTGGCCGCGAATTACAACAAGAGCGGTGGAATGTGCCTGGGATGTAATCGCTACGAGGTGACGGCGACGCTTGTAGGCCGGCTGGATGGCGTCGAGAGCGCGACTCTGCGACGCAACGACGCAGGCAAGATCACCGGTTTCGGCGGCTTTGGCCACATGAATGCCTATCGCGCGCGGCTGGTTCTGCAATCGGTAAGCGATG
>JBEKDX010000028.1:0-19249 GCA_050014135.1 Occallatibacter sp. | reverse complement strand
GCCGGACCAGCATGACCAGATCCTCGGTGAGCGGATCGTGTGTCGTGGCGGCCGCGGGCAGATCGCTCTGCTGGCCTTGATAGCGCAGTTCGCCATTCTCGCTGGAGCCGGCCTCAACGGGCATCAGGTCGAGCCACCAGCGCATCACGCGGTCCGATTTCGAGAAGAAGCGATGACCGCCAATGTCCATGCGGTTGCCCTTGTAGCAAACGGTGCGCGAGATGCCGCCGATCTCAAGGCTGGCCTCGATCAGAATCGGCTTGATGCCCGAGCTCCGCTGTAACTCGATGGCTGCCGTGAGTCCGGCCGGGCCTGCACCGATGATGATGGCTGTCCCTTGCTTCATGAGGTTATTCGATGCCTTTCATTTTCTTCACACACCAGGGAACGGCAAAGGCCGCTCAAGGTCATTGGTCGGTTTCGTGCAAGATGTTAGCGCGGAGTATCCTTGCGGCCGATTTTCGGCATACAACGGAAACTACCCCGCAGGCTACAGAACAAATTATAGCGAAGTATGTAATATGCGGCCGCCACCCCATCCCATCCAGTTATCTTTTTTCCTTCTTCATAGGTACGTCCATAGTAGTTGATCGGCGTTTCGTAGATAATGCATTTCAGCTTGGCGACTTTGGCGGTTACCTCGATTTCAAAACCAAATCCCCGTGACTCAATCTTCATTTGCCGGATGATATCTCCGCGGAAAGCCTTATAACACGTCTCCACATCGGTAAGATTGATGTTGGTCGCGAGGTTCGACAGAAACGTGAGAAGTTTGTTGCCAAGGTAATGATAAAAATACAAGACACGAGTAGCTTTCTTCACCAAAAAACGAGAACCGAAAACGACGTCCGCGTGCCCGTTAAGAATTGGTGAAATCACTTCCGGGATATCCTGAGGATCGTACTCGAGATCGGCGTCCTGAACGATAACAATATCCCCTCGCGTAAGCCGAAAACCAGACTTGAGCGCTTCTGTCTTTCCCCGGTTTCTATCATGCCGCGCCACCTGAATTTCTCTGTGCTTTGCGCTCAACTCCTCAAGAATCTGTGATGTTTTATCGGTGGAGCAATCATCGACGATCACAATTTCAAGCAATTGCGGCAGAGCCAGTAGCTTGTCGACAATAGTGGCGAGTGTATGTTCCTCGTTGTAAACGGGAACGACTACAGATAAGCACTTTTCTTGCATAGACTCTTCTCCGTTCAAGCATCTGGAATAATAACTCTTCAGATCGCTATGGGTTGGCAGCCGCACGATCAGTGAACTTGGAATCGCCAACTGTCTTGGCGCGCCGGAATCCCGCAGCCGCAAGAATACAGATGACAGGCATGACCGGCAGCCGATAACGCGGGATTCCCCCCGGTTCCTCTCCCACCGCTGTGACTGCAAGAAAGTAAAGCGACGTTCCCAGCAGTAACCAAAGACAGGCAGTGTTCATGCGTAAACGAAAGACTCCCTTCACCGCAAGGAATATAGCCCGCGTCGCAAACAGATATAGCCCCAGAAGCACAACCCCAAATGCGGCCCTCTCAACTGCCGCATGAGGAGATTTTTTGGAGGGCAGGACCGTCCAACGTCTCTGATCCAAATTTGCCACGCTAGTGACCTGATTGGAGTTGCCTGGAAACAGGATGTCGTTGAAATATTGATAATCTGAAATGAATACCGTCCTCAGCAAGGATGTGAAAGATGTATTCAGATAGATTCCAAAATGAGATCGGATGATACGGACGCCTTCAGAGTGCATGAAGGCTAAACGCTGACCCTGGTTCCATCCGGCCTGCTCGGGATGCTGTGCCAGATAAGGCGGGTAGAGATAGAATTGCCCACTGTTATTGGTAAAGTCAAAATAGCCTAGATCCTTGCGCACATCCACGTATGGCCGATGCTCCACGCGGGCTGTTACGCCGGATGCAACTTGAAAGTAGAGGCTAATTTCACTAATACTCGAAAACCCGTGATATCCTGTCTCAACCGAGTTACGTATCTGCCAGGCGGCCATCCAGGGCAGCACACTGATCAACAGCACGGCGGGCGCCTTCCAGCGCAGTCCAGGCACGCGCACCAACGCCAGAAATAATCCTGGAGCCAGCGCGAACGGCAGGAAATAGGTGATGGGACGGACGAAGGTCGCCGCGGTAAGCCATAGTCCAGCCGCCGCCAGCACCGGCAAACGATGCCCGCGCAAAAACGCGGCGATTCGCTCCATGCAGAGGAGAAGAAGTGCGAGAAACAGAGTATCTGAAATCAGGCCGCTGGAATTGGCAATCGAAATCGGTTCAAAAGCGAAGATCCAGGCTGCGCCGAGCGCAATGCGATTATCGCCGAAGACCACTCGTCCCAGCTTCCAAACAAGAATTACGGAGAAGATCGAGAGCATCACATTTGCCACAGCCGCCGCTGGGAATCCGGCAAGACTGGTGATGGCAAGAAAGAGCGGATAGCCAGGCGTGCGCACCAGATCCGGCGCACCGTCTGCAAAGAAACGGCCATGCAGCAGCAGGTTGCGTCCCGGTTCGAGATAACTGATTGTGTCGCCTTGGAAGAGATCGCTTATTCCCGAATGGGCCATGATCAGAGCCAGTAGCGTCAGGCGAACCACGGCAGCCGCGATCACCGGACCGGCGAGTCGCGGCGTCCACCATGCAGAATGCGCGCCAGGATTTGTGGTCGAGCCACTCGATTCAATGCTCATCATGGTCCTCGCAGTATACAGCGCATTTCATTTCCGATTGAATCGCTCTTGCCCTCATGCTGTGCGGCCCACTCGCGAAAATGCCTATTACTGGATCGGCAGAACGGAAGTTGCCGTGATGGGAGTGAAGCTATAAATACTCCACATTTGGCCTGATTCGAGTGCTTCGCCGACCTTCTTGTAATTTGGATTCAAACTGCTCTGGTAAGGATCGCCGGAACTGAGCAGCATCACTGTTGGGACCTCTCCCCTCTGCAACATGCCTTCGACGCATCCATTTTGGCAACTGGCATGCGTCGCAAGATGAAAGATGCGGTCGATGACCAAGGCATTGGGGCGATTGTCGTTTGAATACCAAGGGAGTGAAAAAATTTCATCCGTAGTGAAGATAGGCTTTTTCATCGACGCCAAACGATCGCGTAGCGCAACGGCCTCGGCATACTCAGACGCAGTGGCAATTCCTACTGTTCCGAACGCGTGAGCGTGGTTTCCACTGGGCGCCGTCGCAACCAGAATCGCCGGTTGCACGCATCCGAAGAGGACTAGAGCGCTAACCAGCCGCCCTGGCGCCGCAAAGACGGCTATCTGCAGCAGCGTGGAGCCGGCGGCGAAGGCCTCCAGAAGATAATTGTCCCAGGCGCCGACTTTTGTCATTCCCGCCAATCCTCCAAGCAACGCCACGGCAAGAACAGTCGTAAGCAGACGGACTGTGTGATCGAACTGGCGCGCGCGCGCCGCGAGCAACACAGCGATTGGCGCAAGGACCCAATACGCATTTGCAACTACGGTCTTGGGTGCGATCGAAAGCAACCACCTTATGCTGAAAGCCGACATTCTTGGAGCCACAAGGATGTTATACCGGTACTCGGGGCTGCCCAATAGAAGCGTGAATGCGGCCAAAACTGCGAATACGGCAGCCAGAACAGAGAGATCGCGCCACCGCTTTTGCAACAAAAGGAAGACGCAGACGCCAACCAGTGACAGAACTGCGGACTGCTTGTACGACCAGCCGAGATAGAACAGCACGCCCGCACAAACAATGCCGAAGCGTGGCTGCCGCACGACCATCCAAAGGGCAAGCATGACCATAGCGATGGCAGGGATGTCGGGCCGAATCCCGAGCGCATAGGTGCGGACGATCGAAGTGCAGAGCCAAAGGCCAAGCGCAAAAAACAGCGATAGAGCGCTGCGAGCCCCGCGCAGGTCGAGATGATACTGCACGAGTTTCCATTGCGCTATGGCGCCCACAATCGCGAATACCGGCGAAAACAAGCATCCCCACGTCAGGATGCCGGCGCCGGTAGCGCCCACCAACCTTAGAAAGCATACGTAGGTCTCATAGAAAAGATAGTTATACAGCGTAAGAGAAAACGGAAACGCAAGCGGCCACTCATAAATTTTAAGGTGGTGAACACCCTTCCAGACCGGATAGATTGTGGCTGCGGAGCTACCGGTGGTAAACAGATCTCCATAATGCCAAATACTGACGACACGAAGAAGAAAAACCGCGAGGTTCAGAATCACGAAGAGCAGCACTGCGGCTATTCGGAGGTCCGAAATGCACGGACCGGAATCCTTGGGGATAAACTTCATTTTTAGATACCGCCAAAATTAGAATGGATCGATTCGAATCTGGTGAGTCATGCGATTCGAATACACCGGGTGATTTATCGGAGCATCGAAGCTCCGGGCAGTGAGCCGTCGACTACGCAAACTCGCGCGAAGGTTAATGAGGCTGGCATTAAAAGCAAATGAGGGCCAAGATCGCTCCTAGCCCTCGCTTGTTTCTGCTAGATTCTGCCTGAATCCGGCTGATGAGGTTAGAGTGGCTGCACGTCGGCAGCCTGCCAGCCCTTGGGCCCCTTCACCACGTTGAACTGCACGGCTTGACCTTCCTGCAGGCTCTTGAAACCACTCGAAGTGATCGCAGAGTAATGTACGAAGACATCTTCGCCGTTCTGACGCGAGATGAAGCCGAAGCCCTTCGCGTCGTTAAACCACTTCACAGTACCTTGTTCCATTGCGTTCGTGTTTCCTGTATTGAATTGCGCTGGATGGATCGGAGCGAACCCTGGCAGAATCTTGCTTGGTTGGGCGAGTGCTGCGCACGCCCGCTTCAATTCTAACGCTGACAAAAGTGTACCATTGCAATACAAAAAAGAACGCAGAAATAGTTGACTTTCGCGCCATATTCACCGTAAATCACTTTGGAAGTTATTGAATTGGAATGCCTTATTATCGTACCCTGATAGCATTACCACAAGAGGTTACCATGCTCAAGGATATTGTTCCCAGCCTGTTGTCGCACTCGACCGAACTGTTGGAAGAGCAGTTCGCGGCTTTGCCCGACTTTGCACCGGCCACGGAGGCCGATCCGGATGCGATGGCACAGGTTCTGGACGGGGTGGCGCGCAGGCTGGGCGACAACTACCCCTATTTTCATCCCCTGTATGCCGGGCAGATGCTCAAGCCGCCGCATCCGGTGGCGCGGGTGGCCTACGCGCTGGCCATGACGATCAATCCCAATAATCACGCGCGCGACGGCGGCCGTGCCAGCTCGGAGATGGAGATCGAAGCCGTCGGCGAGATTGCGGGCGTCTTCGGATGGAGTGAATTTCTCGGCCATTTGACCTCCAGCGGAACGATGGCGAACCTGGAGGCGCTGTGGTTGGCGGGCCAGTTGGCGCCCGGCAAGCGGATTGTCGGCTCCGAACAGGCGCACTATACTCACCAGCGCATCTCCGCCGTGCTGAAGCTGGAGTATGCGCCGATTGCCGCCGACTGCCGCGGACGCATGAGCCTGGAGGCGCTCGAAGCCGAGCTGCGTAAAGGCGATGTGGGCACGGTGGTGGTGACGCTGGGCACGACGGCCATTGGCGCCGTCGACTCTCTGGACGAAATCCTGGCGCTACGCTCGCGGTACGGCTTCCGCGTGCATGTGGATGCGGCTTACGGCGGCTACTTCCGGCTGATCTCTGATGCTTTGGCTGACCCCGCACGCAGGGCTTACGCCGCCATCGACCAGGCCGACTCGATTGTTGTCGATCCGCATAAGCATGGATTGCAGCCCTACGGCTGCGGCTGCATTCTCTTTCGCGATCCGTCGGTGGGGCGCTTCTACAAGCATGATTCTCCCTACACCTATTTCACCTCAAAGCAATTGCATTTGGGTGAGATCAGCCTGGAGTGTTCGCGCGCCGGAGCTGCGGCGGTGGCGCTGTGGGCGACACAGAAGCTTTTACCGCTAAGGCTGGGGGGCGAGTTTGCGCGTGGGTTGGCGCAAGGCCGCGCCGCAGCGGTCGAGCTGGACCGGCGGCTGCGACACTCCGGCAGGTGGCAAGCGTTGGCCGGCGGGGCGCCGGAGCTGGATATTGTCGTGTGGAAGGCGGATGCGGAGACACCGATGCAAGCCTCGGAGTATGCGCAGCGGATCTTTGACGCCTGCGCCCGGCGGGATTTGCATCTGGCCCTTGTACAACTGCCCCTGTCCTGGTTTGAACCGGCAGCGGGAACCGTCAACAACGTCGGACCTCGGACAGTTACCTGTCTGCGCTCGGTGTTGATGAAGCCGGAGCACGAGGCATGGCTGGACAGGATTTGGGAGAGACTGGCCGCGAGTTGTGTGGAAGTCATGGGAGAAAATTGATGGCGGTGCAAGCAGTAACTCGGATCGAAAACGATAACGTTCTCATGCTCACTGGCGATTGTGCCGTCACCATTCTGCCGCAATTCGGCGGCAAGATCTCTTCGATCCTGGTCAAGGGCCATGAATTGCTGCAAGCGCCTCTGGCGCCTTATGGCCCGCGCACTCGCTCGATGGGCTTTGTCGAGAGCGACGCCAGCGGCTGGGATGAGTGCCTTCCCTCAGTTGCGGGTTGCCGCGCGCAGACCGTCAACGGTCCCGTTGAAGTACCCGATCATGGCGATCTGTGGCGCATCCCCTGGCAGGTGTTGAGCGGCGCGAACGGTTGGCTCTCGTTGCGCGGCGAATGCTTCTCATTGCCTTTGTCGTTGCTGCGCAACCTCACTCTTACCCAGACAGAGAAGGGCTATCGCCTGCGCGCCGACTATCAAGTCACCAACACGGGCACGGCGGAAACACCTTGGGCGTGGTCGGCGCATTCCTGCTATGCAGCGGAAGCGGGTGACTTCGTTCTTCTGCCGGAATCGATCAAGACGCTGCGCCTGGAGGGCGGTGTCGGAGATCGGCTCGGCAAGGGCGGCGACTCGGTGGCGTGGCCCATCGCACGGCTCGCGAATGGCGGCGAGACCAACATCAGCGTTGCGACGCCCATCGAGACAGGCACCGGCGACAAGCTCTTTGCAGGGCCTCTGAGCGCGGCGGAGAACTGGTGCGCGTTGGAGCGGCCTTCGGCGGGCGTTCGCATCCTGGTCAGCTTTGATCCTGCGGCAACGCCGTATCTCGGATTGTGGCTCTGCAACGGCGGCTGGCCAGAGCGGCCGGGAAGCAAGCAGCACTGCGCCGCGCTGGAGCCTGCGACCGCGCAGGTGGATTCTTTGGCCATCTCCGGACCCTGGTCGCGCGTTCTGGCCGCTGGAGAATCCTTCTCCTGGCCCATGACTGTCGATCTGGAAGTTCTGTAACAGTTATCAGAGAACAGCTAACAGTGATCAGTTCATGACTGAATGCAATTTGCGCTTCAAAGGTGCTCTGAATAAGTTCCTTTTGCGAACCGGCATTTCTCAGTGGTTAAAGCGAGCCGCATCTCGGCATCAGCCAATAGATCAGGCCGGCAATCGCTTCAGCAGTTTATTTGCGCGCCGGAACAACGGGCGCTCACGGCGGCGCAGGTAGCCGGGCATCGTCGGCTTTTTGGCAAGCACTTTTCGCGCCCATTCGCGGGCTTCGCTGCCACGTCCCTCGGAGGCCAGTAGATCCGCAAAGTTCAAGTAAGTCTCAGAGAGCGTTGAAAGCTTGATCACCTGCCGGAAAAGCGCTTCGGATTTTTCCTTCTCTCCGGCCAGTGAGTAGGCATGGGCAAGCAAACCTGCCGCGCGCCGGAAATCATAGCTTGGATCCTTGGCAACAACCAGTTCGAGGTCAGGCAGCGCCGCGGCGACATCTCCCAGCAGAATCGCGCAAACGCCGCGACGGTAAATTGCGTCGAGCATATCTGAGCGGCCAGCCACGGCCTTCTCGTAAGCAGCTCGCGCTAACACGAGGTTGCCCTCGTCCATGTATAGTCCGGCGAGTTCTTCGTAGTTCCCAGCCGAGGGATTGTCCAGAATCAGCAGCTTGAGTTGCTTAATGCGCTTGCGGCGTGGAAATCCTTTGAAAGATGCGCCCACCAACCCAACGTCGGGAAGCGCTTCAACAAAGAGATAGGCGAGTGCTCCAACTGGGCCCAGAAATACAATGATGAATATCCAATAGGTGTCGGGGCGCCGCCGGATGAAGTGTAACACTGCCAAGCCCTGGAGTATAAGGCCCCATGGGTAGAACAGATGACTCAGGAATCCCATACGATGATATCCCTTTTATTAGATGAGCTTGAGTCTTTCACTTAGAACTGGGCCTAGTCAAGGTCAATGTAGATGAGTGTCTTTAAGGAAGTTCTGAACAAGTCCTTACCCCAAGCCGGCATTTCAGCAAACACTGAAGCCCTACTGCTTTTGTGGAGCTCGCGGCAGCCTTCCACTTCGTTCAGCTCAGATATAAGTCGTGCCTGACACACGGCGGCATTTGTGAAATGCGTTCGAAGAAGACAATCTGTCCCCGGAGATGCACAATCAGGCGCAGATCAGCCGGGTGGTGGATTCTTTCATCCGCGTGAATTTGCAGCCGTTATACAGCGTGAGATTGATGGAATCCCTCCGGTCGCCTTGGGACACTACGCTTGGAGTGTCCCATAACGGACAGTGTGCCGCAGGTTACAAGGGGGTATTCGGCGATCCTTGCTAGAATTGGATAACGTTTGTCCCGATAACGGCTAGGCGGAATCGTCATTGCCCGGCTGTTCGCAGAGGAGTTTCAATTTCCGGATCGCCGCTTCGCGACAGGAAGCGCGTGGAGTCACGAAGGCCATGCAACCGACATCATCCAAACCGTTTTCTTACGAGACCTTCCCTATCTCCGGGCTGGTCGCATACTATTCGATGGAGATCGCAATTAATCCCGGTATGCCCACCTACTCAGGCGGGCTGGGGGTTTTGGCCGGAGACACGATGCGCTCGACCGCCGACCTGGGCGTTCCGCTGGTAGCTTTTACGCTGGTGCATCGCAAGGGCTACTTTCAGCAGCACCTGGACGCTACCGGAATGCAGAGCGAGGATATTCAGCCGTGGAATCCTGCGGATTTCTGCGTCGAGGAGAAGGCGCGGGTTACGGTTTCCGTGGAAGAACGCATTGTGACGGTGCGCTGTTGGCGCTATGAACTGGTGGGCCGCTACGGACACGTGGTGCCGATCTATCTGCTGGACACCGACCTGGAAGAGAACTCGGGCTGGGATCGCGGGCTGACCGATCACCTGTATGGCGGCGACACAAATTACCGCTTGCAGCAGGAGATTGTGCTGGGGATGGGCGGTGTGCGCATGGCTCACGCGCTGGGCCACAGGGTGAATGTCTACCACATGAACGAGGGGCACGCGGCGCTGCTGACGTTGGGATTGCTCGAGCGGCAGTTGGGCGGCGGACCGCTGGGCGCGGCCACGGAGACCGACATCGAGCAGGTGCGCAAGAAATGCGTCTTCACCACGCACACGCCGGTGCCGGCCGGGCACGACCGCTTCTCGACCGAGCAGTCGATTCGCATTCTGGGCGGCGACCGCACGGCGCGCCTGGAAAAGATGGGCTGCTTTCTCGATGGAATGCTCAACATGACGCTGCTGGCGCTGCGGTTTTCCCGCTATGCGAACGGCGTGGCGATGCAGCACGCCAAAGTCTCGCGAGCGATGTTCCCGGAGTTTGCCATTGACTCGATCACCAACGGCGTTCACGCGCCCACCTGGGTCAGTGAGCCGATTCAGCAGGTGCTGGATGCGCACTTCGCCTCGTGGCGGCGCGACAACCTCTATATGCGCAATGCCGTTGATTTGCCGGAGGAGGAGGTTCTCGCTGCGCATGCGCGCGCCAAGGCGGCGTTGCTGGTCGAGGTGGCCGAGCGGACAGGGCTGGTGCTGAATCCCAAGGTGCTGACGCTGGGCTTTGCGCGGCGGGCGGCCACATACAAGCGGGCTACGCTGTTGTTCAGCGATCCCAAGCGGCTGCTGGAGATTGCCACCAAGGCGGGTGGATTGCAGATACTTTATGCAGGCAAGGCGCATCCCCAGGACGATCCAGGCAAGGCGCTGATTCAGCAGGTTGTCGCCGAGGCCGCCAAGCTCTCGGACGATATGCTGCGGATTGTTTATCTGGAAAACTACGACTGGGAACTGGGCGCATTGCTTACCGCGGGCGTGGATGTGTGGGTGAACACGCCGCGCCGGCCTTACGAGGCCTCGGGCACCAGCGGCATGAAGGCCGCGCTGAATGGCGTGCCCAGCTTGTCGATTCTGGACGGCTGGTGGATCGAGGGCTGCGTCGAGGGCTTTACCGGATGGGCGATCGAGGACGGCGCCGATGATGCTGCCGAGGCTGACTCGCTCTATCACAAACTGGAAACGGCGGTGGTTCCGCTCTATCTCGATGCGCCGGAAAATTGGGCCCGCCTGATGCGCTCGACGATAGCCTTCAACGGCTCCTACTTCAATACCAACCGCATGGTGAGGCAATACGTTCGCAACGCCTATTATCCGGTGAAGTTGATCGAGCGGACCACCAGCGCGAAGAAACCGCCGCAAGCGGAGACGGTGTGAGTCAGTAACATAAGTGTGTCTGGTAAAATGGATGCTGCCTGAAGAAAGGAGCAGCCAATGCGGATCAATTTCAGGACGATTGCCCTGGTTACAGCGGTTACGATTGTTTTGGAGCAGATTTTCGGTATATATATCACCCTCACAGGCAATCCAACTTTTCCCTGGACACTTATTGTTCAGTTCGCCGTCGGCGTGCTGGTGAGTGTTCTCTTTTCGGCGCTTCTTTTCATGCTTTACAAGACCGGCACAATCCCGGAACTCTCTGGAAAGCTGCGCAAGCTGGCGATCGCGATTGTACTGGTTTCCGGTTTGATCTTTGTGGCGGGCAGTATTGACGACCTATTCCGGATCGATCACCGGGAGTTGTTGCGGTATGCGCTGAGTCAGCTTCCAGGAATTGTGTACATTCTCTACCTCGCGGCTTTGTCTCTGCAGGATCATGGAAGGCCCGCCGCGAACGAACGCCAGGCAAGACTCGTCTGGAACACGGCGCGGATCACGCTCCTGGCGGTCTGGGTAAGTGTTGCAATGGGAGTAGTGCGTATTGCCGTCTCCACGGTAAGACGCGAGAAAATGCTCGCCGCTTACCATTTGACTGGAGGAGCGGTGCGTTGGGCGTACCACCTGCGCCATGCGGGAGAGATTCTCTCGCTACTTTGCACTGCAATCGCCGCATGGATTCTATACAAGGGCTTGTCGATTGCGAATGAGGCGCGCTTGAAGGCATACGATTCTACGGCGGACTGAGTCCTCTGATGCTTTTGCTAGGAGTCCACTCGCCTCCCGTCGTGGAGCCTTTCGGCAGACGGGAAAGTCTGTACGCTTTCGCGTTGTAATGAGGTTCCTGATCGCCCATCACCTGCGCCTGCAAACGCAACCACAGGTCCTACGGCTCCACCTCTCGCGATGAAGATGCGAGAGCCTCCACTCAGGATGACAGTTTGTTTTGTTGGCGAACGTTAAATTCAGAAGCGCAATAGCTGAAAGCTGATAGCTGCTTCTCACTCCGCAGGGGCCTCTTCCAGTTCCGTGCCAATGCGGCGCAGCTTCATCACCTTCCATTGCAAGCGGTCGAAGAAGAGATAGACGACCGGAGTTGTGAAGAGCGTCAACATCTGCGAGACGATGAGGCCGCCGACGATGGTGATACCAAGTGGCTTGCGCAACTCCGAGCCCACACCCATTCCAATGGCCAGCGGCAGCCCGCCAAAGAGCGCTGCCATTGTTGTCATCATGATCGGGCGGAAGCGCAGCAGACACGCCTGATAGATCGCCTCCACTGGCGGCAAACCTTGATCGCGCTCGGCCTGCAGCGCAAAGTCGATCATCATGATGGCGTTCTTTTTCACAATGCCGATCAGCAGGATGATGCCGATCAGCGCGATGATGCTCAGGTCGGTTCCGGTGAGCAGCAGAGCCAGGATTGCGCCCACGCCGGCCGGAGGCAGTGTGGAAAGAATCGTGAGCGGATGGATCAGGCTCTCGTAGAGAATGCCAAGCACGATGTAGACGGCGACTAGTGCGGCCAGGATGAGCCATTTCTCGTTCTTTAGCGAATCCTGAAAAGCCTGCGCGGTCCCTTGGAAAGTGGCGTGGACGGCAGAGGGCATTCCCATATCGAGCTGGACTTTTTCCAGAGCCGTGACGGCATCGCCCAGAGCGACATTGGGCGCAAGATTGAAGGTGAGCGTAACAGCTGGATACTGGCCCTGGTGATTGACGGTCAAGGATGTCCGCTGCTGTTCAAAATGAGCGATGGTGGAGAGCGGAACTATCGCGCCGGTCGAGGATTTGATAAAGATGCCGTTCAGCGCGTCGGGGCTGAGCTGGTACTGGGGATCGACCTCCATCACCACGAAGTACTGGTTGAGCGCAGTGTACATGGTGGAGATCTCGCGCTGTCCGAATGCGTCGTAAAGCACGTTGTCGATGGCAGCGGCGGTGATGCCCAGCCGGGAGGCGGCGTCGCGGTCGATCACCAGATTGGCGGCCAGACCCTGGTCCTGCTGGTCGGTGGAAACATCGCGCAACTCGGGCATTCTCTTTGCGCGCGCCTCCAGTTGGGGTGCCCAACTGTTCAACTCCTCCAGATTCTCGTCCGAGAGCGTGTACTGATATTGCGCGGCGCTCGCGCGTCCGCCGACCTGAAGTTCCTGGAAGGCCTGCAGAAAGAGCCTGGCTCCCGGAACGCTGCTGAGCCTGGCGCGCAACCGGTTGACCACATCGTCTGCGGAGTCGTGAGCGGGATGAAGATGCAGCATTTTGCGCAGGTGGCCGACCCAATCATCGGTGTAGGCGTGATAGGGGCGCTGGCTAAGAGGCTTGAGGGCGACAAACATGAAGCCCACATTGTTGCTGTTGCGGCCGCCGCCCGCAAAGGCCGTAACCGTTTGAACCGCCGGATCGTCCAGAGCCATTTGCGCCAGTTGGCGCTGCTTGTCGCGCATGGCCGGGAAGCTGATGTCCTGCGCTGCTACGGTCTGCCCGCCGAGCCGGCCGGTATCCTGCTGCGGGAAAAAGCCCTTGGGCACGATGATGTAGAGATAGACATTCAGGGCTAGAGTGCCGCAGAGAACTCCCAGCATCAGCCACTGATGGCGCAAAACCCAGCGTAGGCCGGCGGCGTATTCGTTGTGTAGCCAATTGAAAGCCTGTTCGCTGGCGCGATAGACCGGACCGTGGCGGCTGTCGTCCCGCGACCTGAGAAACTTGGCGCAGAGCATCGGCGTCGCGGTCAGCGAGATCAGCAGCGAGACGGCGATGGCGACGCTTAATGTTACGGCGAACTCGCGGAAGAGCTTGCCGACGATGCCGCCCATCAGCAGAATCGGAATGAAGACCGCGATCAATGACAGACTCATTGACAGCACGGTGAAGCCGATCTCCTTGGAGCCTTTCATCGCCGCATTGAAGGGCGTTTCCCCCATTTCGAGATAGCGGGTGATGTTTTCAATCACCACGATTGCGTCGTCGACCACGAAACCTGTCGCAATGGTCAGCGCCATCAGCGAAAGGTTATCGATGGTGTAGCCCACCAGGTACATCACGCCGAATGTGCCCACCAGCGAGAGCGGTACGGCGATGGATGGAATGATGGTGGCCCAGACCTCGCGCAGGAAAAGAAAGACCACCAGGACCACCAACGCCACGCTGATCATCAGCGAAATCTCCACGTCGCGCACGCTGGCACGAATCGTGGTGGTGCGGTCAACGGCGACGTCAATCTTGATGGTGGGTGGGATAGAAGCCTGGAGGCGCGGCATCTCGGCCAATACGTTGTCCACGGTGGAGATGATGTTGGCGCCGGGACTCTTGAAGATAATGATCAGGACTGCGGTCTTCAGCTCCGCGGGCGGCCCCTTGTCCTCTTTGATAGCCGAGACTCCGGCGGTGTGGATGTCGGCGATGCTGTCTGCGACCTTGCCGATGTCGGTGATGCGCACCGGCGCTCCGGTCTGCCGGTTGTATCCAGCGATAATCGGGGCATAGTCGCCGGCTCTGAATATCTGGTCGTTGTCGTTGATCTGCCAACGATGGGTCGCATCCTGAAATGCGCCCTTGGGCCGATTGGCGTTGGCTCCGGCGAGCGCCGTGCGCACAGCTTCCAGGCCGATGCCGTTCGAACCCAGCTGCATGGGATTCAACTCGACGCGCACGGCCGGGCTGGAGCTGCCTCCGACAAACACCTGGCCCACGCCGTTGATCTGGGAGATCTTTTGCGACAGGATCGAGTCGGCCATATCGTAGATCTGCGGCTTGGGCACCACGTCCGAGGTCAGCGTCAGGATCAGGATCGGCGAATCGGCCGGATTGGCCTTGCGGTAGCTCGGATTCTGCGGCAAATTGGCGGGAAGCTGGCTGCGCGCCGCATTGATGGAGGCCTGCACGTCGCGGGCCGCAGCATCGATATTTCGGTTAATGTCGAATTGCAGAATGACCGAGGCCGCGCCCAGAGAACTCGTCGAGGTCATCTGGTTGACGCCAGCAATGCGTCCGAACTGACGCTCCAGTGGCGTGGCGACTGACGACGCCATCGTCTCCGGACTCGCGCCGGGCAACCCAGCGCCGACGCCGATGACCGGATAGTCTACGTCCGGCAGCGACGCCACGGGCAGCAGCGAGTAAGCCACCGAGCCGGCCAATAAAAGAGCCAGGCTGAGCAGCGTGGTGGCTACCGGGCGCTGAATGAATGGTGCGGAAAGATGCATCTGCTTAGCTTCTAGCTCCTAGCTTCTAGCTCCTAGCTAAAAGCTCATGTTCAGTCAGGCTCATCTGCCCGATGGTGGTTCCAATCATCTTTCTTGTCGCACAGCTAAAAGCTAGGAGCTACAAAGCTGCTCTTCGGCTTCATGCGCTGCGCCAGCTTGTCGAAGTAGAGATAGGTGACCGGAACGGTGTAAAGCGTGAGCAACTGCGAGAGGATCAAACCGCCGACGATGGTGATGCCCAGCGGCTTGCGCAACTCGGCGCCAACGCCGCCGCCCAGCCAGAGCGGTAATCCGCCCAGCATGGCGGCCATGGTGGTCATGATGATGGGCCGGAAACGCAACTGGCAGGCTTGGAAGATCGCGGCCTCGGCACTCTTGCCCTCGTTGCGCTCCGCTTGCAGCGCAAAGTCGATCATCATGATGGCGTTCTTCTGCACAATGCCGATCAGCAGAATGATGCCAATCAATGCGATCACACTAAACTCGGTGCGGGTAATCATCAGGGCCAGCAGCGCGCCCACGCCCGCCGAGGGCAGCGAGGAAATAATTGTGATGGGGTGAATGTAACTCTCGTAGAGCACGCCCAGCACGATGTAAACAGTGATGAGCGCAGCCAGAATCAGCAGCGGCTCGTTGGCCAGTGAGGTTTGAAAGGCGGCGGCGGTGCCCTGGAAGCTGGCGTTGATGGCGGCCGGCATTTGAATGCGCTTCTCGATGGCGTTGACCGCGTTCACGGCGTCGCCCAGCGCCTTGCCGGGGGCGAGATTGAAGCTGACGACTGTGGACGGGAACTGGCCCTGGTGGCCGATGGCGAGTTGCGCGCGCGCCTGCTCCCAGTGAGCCAACTGGCTGAGCGGGACCTGCGTGCCGTTGCCGGATTTGACGAAGAGATTATTCAGCGTCGCCGGATCGGTCTGAAAGTTTTTGCCCACCTCCATCACCACGTGGTACTGGTTGAGCTGAGTGAAGATGGTGGAGACCTGGCGCTGTCCGAAGGCGTCATAAAGCGTGTTGTCAACGTCTGCCATCGCGATGCCGAGGCGGGCAGCAGTGTCGCGGTCGATGACCAATTGCGCGCCCAGGCCCTGGTCCTGCAAGTCGCTGGCGACGTCGGTGACGACTTTTTCCTTGCCCAGTTCGGTCACCATCAGGCGAGTGTACTTGGCCAGCTCGACTTGATCGGGGTCTTCGAGCGAGTATTGAAATTCCGTCCGGCTGACGCGGTCTTCGACCGTGAGGTCCTGGAGCGGCTGCAGGAAGAGCTGAATGCCTTCCGTGTCTTCGACGTTTTGCAGTTTGGCTTGCAGGCGGCGGATCACGTCGGTAGCGGAAAGTATGCGCTGATCGAGCGGCTTGAGGTTGATCTGAATGCGGCCCGAGTTCAGCGTGGTATTGGTGCCGTCCACGCCGATAAACGACGAGATGTTATCGACGGCGGGGTCTTCAAGCAGCGTATCGACAAGCTTCTGCTGGCGCTCGGCCATCGAGGCGAAGCTGACCGTCTGCGGCGCTTCGCTGATGCCCAGAATCACGCCGGTATCCTGCACCGGGAAGAAGCCCTTGGGAACCACAATGAAGAGCAGAATAGTGGCTACCAGCGTCGAGATGGTCACCATCAGCGTGATGAAGCGATAGCGCAGAACGACCTGAAGCGTGCGGCCATACCACGCAATGATCGTGTTGAAGACCGTCTCCGACCAATAGTAGAAGCGCGTCTGCTTGGCAGTCTTCTTATCCTGAAGGATGCGCGAACACATCATCGGCGTCAGCGTCAGCGAGACCACGGCGGAGACCAGAATCGTCACAGCCAGTGTCACTGCAAACTCGCGGAAGAGCCGCCCCACCACATCGCTCATGAAGAGCAGCGGAATCAGCACGGCGATCAGCGAGACCGTCAGCGACATGATGGTGAAGCCGATCTGCTCGCTGCCTTTGAGCGCCGCCTTCATCGGGCTATCGCCTTCTTCAATGAAACGCGAGATATTTTCGATCATCACGATGGCGTCGTCCACGACAAAGCCAGTCGAGATGGTCAGCGCCATGAGAGTTAAATTGTTCAGCGAGTAGCCGAGCAGGTACATCACCCCGAAGGTGCCTACGATGGACAGCGGCACCGCGACCGAGGGAATGATGGTGGCCGCCAGATTGCGCAGGAAGAGGAAGATCACCATCACCACCAGCGCGATGGTAAGCATCAGCTCGAACTCGACATCGAGAACCGAGGCGCGAATGGTGTTGGTGCGGTCGGTGAGCACGCGCACCTGCACCGAGGCCGGCAGGCTGCTCTGCAACTGCGGCAGCAGTTTCTTGATGCGGTCCACGACGGCGATGATGTTGGCGCCGGGCTGGCGCTGAATGTTGACGATCACCGCCGGTTGGCGGTCCATCCATGCGGCCTGCTGGGAGTTTTCGGCGGCATCGACGATGGTGGCCACGTCTGAGGCGCGTACCGCTGCCCCGTTGCGATAAGCCACGATCACCGGCTTGTAATCATTACTGGAAAGCAGCTGATCGTTGGCGCCGATGGTGTACGACTGGCGCGAGCCGTTCAGCGTGCCCTTGGCCTGGTCCACATTGGCCGCGGCCAGAGCAGTGCGCAGGTCTTCCAGGCTCAGGTTGTAGGCGGCCAGTTGCGCGGGGTTCGCCTGAATGCGCACCGAGGGCTTCTGACCTCCGGCAATCGAAACCAAACCGACGCCGGTGACTTGCGAAATCTTCTGCGCAAGGTTGGTGTCAGCCGCGTCTTCGATCTTGTCCAGGGGCAGCGAGTCGCTGAAGAGCGCCAGCGTCATCACCGGCGCGTCGGCGGGGTTGACCTTGCTGTAGATCGGAGGGTTGGGCAGATCGGCGGGCAAAAAACTGTTGGCCGCGTTGATGGCCGCTTGCACCTCCTGCTCGGCCACGTCAATATTCTCGTCTAAATTAAACTCCAGAGTTATGACCGAGCCGCCGCCGCTGCTGACCGAGGTCATCTGCTTCAGTCCCGGCATCTGGCCGAACTGGCGCTCCAAGGGCGCTGTGACCGACGAGGCCATCACCTCCGGCCCGCCGCCAGGATAGAAGGTGAGCACCTGTATGATCGGGTAATCCACTTCGGGCAGCGCTGAGACCGGTAACTGCTCGTAGCCGACAAAGCCTGCAAGCAGAATCGCCGCCATCAGCAGCGAGGTCGCTACCGGGCGCAGAATAAATGGCCGGGAGGGGCTGACGCTCACTGCTTTGCCCTCTTATCTTCCTGCTTTCCGTTTGCCGCGCCCGCTGCCGCGCTGGGGTTTGCCGCCTGCCCACCGCGCTGTTTAGCTGCGGCCGCGGTCACAATCTGTCCGGGCTTCAACCGGTCTGCGCCGTCCACCACCGCCTGCTGGCCGGACTGCAAGCCGCTGTCGAGGATCGTCACCTGCCCCTCGGCCAGGGCGATCTTCACCGGCTGGATTCTGGCCGTCGAATTCTTGCTGGCGGCGTCGGTATCGACCAGCCATACATACGAGCCTTGATTGCCGGTCTGGATGGCCGCCGAGGGAATCACAATCGCATTGGGCCGCTCTTCGAGCACCAAATGAATGTTGACGAATTGGTTGGGAAACAGCGCCTGATCCTTGTTGTCGAAGACCGCCTTCAGCTTGTCGGTTCCGGTGGTGGTGTCGATCTGGTTGTCGGCGGTGAGCAGGTAGCCCGACGCCAGCTTCTGAGTGTCACCCTGATCGTAGGCCTCGACCGCGAGGTGTTTTTCCGCGTTCAGCTTATGAAGCACCTGGGGCAGTTCGTCCTCGGGCAGCGTAAAGTAAACGGCGATGGGCTGGAACTGGTTGATGACCACCAGATTGGTGGTGCCGGCCGCGATGATGTTGCCGGGATCCACCAGGCGCAGGCCGATCTTGCCGCTGATGGGCGACTGGATCGAGCACCAACTGAGCTGCAACTGCGCCGTCTCGATAGCTGCCTTGTCGGACTCGATCGCCCCTTGGTACTGGCCCTGGGTGGCCTCGTCGCTGTCCAGCGTCTCCTTGGAAACCACGCCTGCCGCATAGAGCGCCGTATACCGCTTGAACTCCGCCTGGGCGTTTTTCAACAATGCTTCATCGTGCGCCAGATTGCCTTTGGCCTGATCCAGAGCGGCCTGGTAAGGCCTGGGGTCAATGACCATGATGGTCTCGCCCTGCCGCACCTGCTGGCCCTCGGTAAACTTGACCGGCTCCAGCTCGCCGCTCACCCGGGCCTTCACGGTGACGCTCATATAGGGAGTGACCGTGCCCAGCGCGGTCAGGAAGACTGGCATCGGCTTCTGCTCGGCGGCTGCCACCTGCACCGGCACCGGTCGATTCAGCAGCGCCGCGGCTTGGCTGTTGGCTTGCCTCTTGGATGCCTGGTTGTTCTGGTAAATCTTCCAGACGATCAAGCCCAAGGCCGCGACCAGAACCAGGTATAAGACAGTGCGTAGCGAGGAACCCTTATGAGGGGTAGGAGAGTGAATGCCGTTAGCGGCCAGAGGGGTCTCTGGAGTGCCTTCGATGGACATAGTGTCGATTCC
>JBEKDX010000027.1:0-19458 GCA_050014135.1 Occallatibacter sp. | reverse complement strand
CTATGGCGCAACCAAAGATGAAGCGCGGTTGAATGCAGTAAAATTGGCCAAACGTGTCGTTACAGAACAATCCTTGAGTGCATAACCAGGAGATCAAAATGGAAGCCAACGAAGCACAAGAGTTGCAGGAACACGCCGAGCACGCCGAGGGATCGAATGCGCTGCGTCCGGTCGCATTGACGATGACGATCCTGGCCGTGCTGGTGGCAGTGGTCACGGTGCTGGGCCATCGTACGCATACCGAGGCCATACTTAGCCAGGACCGGGCGACCGATCAGTGGGGCGAGTATCAGGCCAAGAAGATTCGCGCCTACGATACGCAACTCACACTCGACCTGATGAATGTATTGCCCCTTGCCGACAAGGACGCCGCGCACAAGCTGACCAAGAGCTACGCCGATCATCAGGCCAAGTGGACCGATGATCTAAAGGACGTGCAAGGGAAGGCCGAGGCGCAGGAAAAGCTGGTCGAGAAGGCTGAGGCACAGGCCAAGTTCTTCGATCTGGGCGAAGTGCTGCTGGAGATTGGCCTGGTGATTACATCGATCACACTGCTCACTCGCAGGCGCATCTATTGGTACGCGGGGCTTGGGTTCTCCGTGATCGGCATTGTGGCCGCGACGATGGGGCTGCTGCTGAAGTAGGAGCCTTGGTCACGTCAGGCGGGCAAAGCGGCGCGAGGATTCGGGAAAGTCGACTCCAGTCACAAACCAGGCCATGGCGCTGCATCCCAGCGCAACCCAAATCGCGCTGCCGCGAAAGGTGAAACTCGGCGGCAGCGCTGGGCCGTGGACGCACGTGATCGCCGCTCCAGCAACAGCGGTGAGAATCGCGATCCACTGGTAGAGGCGCAAGCCATAGAGGGTCAAGGTCTGCGGCTCGCCGCGATAAGCCTCTTCGACGAAGCGTCCCGCGCCCGACAGCAGCAGATACACTCCGCAGATCAGCGTGGCGGAGGAATGCAGTTGGAAGAGGCGCAGCAGCGCAAGGCCAACCACTGCGTTGCAGAGAATCGAATAGAGCTGTGTCGCGTGCACGGCGACTCCGGTGAGATGCGCCAAGCGGCAGACGCGCGAGCGAGGATGCGTGTAGCGAATTCCCGGGACGCTTTTGGTGGCGTGGCCATGACAGCATCCTTGGACCAGGCAGCGCAGCCTTCCCAGGCCTTGTATCCATGGCGCAGCCACGCAGATGGCGGCAAAGACGACCCACAGATTGACGTGGATCAGGCATTCAGCGTAACCCAAGCCGATAAACTCGCGTTCGCCGACGCGAAGATTGACTTGCGATCTTGGTTGCAGACACTTCCAAACAACCGAGCCTGTGTCATTTTCGTAAACAGGGCGCTCGACAGGAGCGGCATCAGCCTGCCATCTTCCCGCGACCTTGAGCCTCGGAGACTCAACAACAATCTGACTATCACCCGAGGAGAGCTGATAACGGGTCATCGTGGAGTGCGATTCGGTTGAATGCTCGTTGACCGTGAGGATGCTACTATAAGTTGCGCGGATTCCGCGCCAACGGAGGTTGGCACAGTAGAGGATGGCAGCATCACCCTGATCGGTGACGCAATCCAGATACCACTTGACCAATGAGAACCGGCTTGGCCCCACTCGCAATCGAGTTCCTTTCCGAGGAGCGCCCCAAGATTCGAGTTAGTTGGAGAATGCACAATTATATTCCTTGTCTACGCTGGATATGGCCCCTAATCATTGAAACTCCGATCCAAAGCAAAGCGGCGGAGTCGTGAAGCTCCGCCGCGTGTGGTGCGATTCGCTGCCTGTGCGGCAGCTAACTGTTACCTATGTTCGCCGCCTCCATGATGGGCTGCGTTGCCGTGATGAGCTGAACCGCCATGATGGGCTGCTTCGCCATGCGGGTCGCCGTGGCCGCGATCATCGTAGCCGTGGGCAAAATGGCCATGCTCGGCCTCATAGCCAGCGCGGCCGTGATACCTTCCGCCGCCATCCGCGATGAAACGATGCCCGCCCCAGCCATGAGCGTAGCCCCAGCCAGCCCAGGGTCCGACGCCCAGGAAGATGCCGTTGTAGAAGTACCCGGGCCCATAAAAGCCTCTGGGCGCGCAGCCGTAAGGCGGGGCTTCGTAATAGCCCCATGCGCAGACGGGAGGAACGCCAATATCGATTGCAACATGCGGAACACCGATGGCAACGGAAACCTGTGCGCGAGCCGCCGGCGCCAGAGCCAGGCCTGAGAGCAATGCTGTTGTAACAAGTAGTGATTTGAATCCTCGCATAGATGACCCCCTTTGAGGTGCCTGCGGTTGTTGGTGTTGCGTGAAATTTTGCTGCTGCAAGCCATCAGTCAACAGCATCAGAGTACAAATCCGTAGAAAGAAAACCATTTCGCGGATGCGTTGCCGCTTGTTCCCGCTTCTGACTGGTTATACACGGAAGCGAAGAAAGAGTTGCGCGAAAGCGGAAAGAATCCATGCCCGTTTCTTCGGCGCTGCCCGGCGTATGCCCGGCGGTGATAGCCTTAACCGTTATGGCAGTATCGTCGCAAGTGGATTATCTGGTAATGGGAGCTGGGGTGGCCGGGCTGCGCGCTGCGGTCGAGTTGGCGCGCCACGGCGATGTTCTGGTGGTCACCAAGGAATCGGTGGCCGAGTCCAACACCCACTATGCGCAGGGCGGCATCGCGGTGGCCATGGAGGGCGATGCCGACGTTGCACTGCACCTGGAAGACACGGTGAACGCCGGCGACGGGCTGGTCAATCGTCCAGCAGCCCAGGCGATGGTGGCCGAAGGACCGGTGCGCGTGGCCGAGCTGATCGAGTGGGGCGCGAACTTTGACAGCGAGGCCGGCCAACTATTGCGCACGCGCGAAGGCGCTCACTCTCTGCCGCGGATTCTGCACGCCAACGGCGACGCCACGGGCGCGGAGATCAGCCGCTCCTTGGTTGCATTCGCGCGCGTTCACAAGCGCATCCGCTTTGCCGAGTGGACTACGGTCACCGGCCTGGTGGCCGCCGAAGGCCGCGTGATTGGCGCCGATTTGCTGGACCGCGATCACGACCTGGAACGCGTCAGCGCGCGGGCCGTGCTGGTGGCGGCCGGCGGCGCGGGCCAGGTTTACAGCGACACCACGAACCCGGCCGTAGCCACTGGCGACGGCATCGCTCTGGCCGCCGAGGCGGGCGCCAAGCTGGCCGACATGGAGTTCTACCAGTTTCATCCGACTGCGCTTTCGCTTCCCGGCGCGCCGCGCTTTCTGCTCTCTGAAGCGCTGCGCGGCGAGGGCGCAATCCTACTGAATGATCGCGGCGAACGCTTCATGCAGCGCTATCATCCGCTGCTTGAACTGGCTCCCCGCGACGTTGTGGCCCGCGCCATTACCCGCGAGGGGATGGGTTCGGCACCCGGTGAATTTCGCGTGGTGCACTTGGATATGCGGCAGATCACCGGCATCGACCTGCATCACCGCTTTCCTGGAATCAGCGCCGTTCTGGCTGAGTATTCGCTTGACCTGGGCCGCGACCTTATCCCGGTGCGTCCGGCGGCGCATTACCTGATGGGCGGCATCCAAACAGACCTCTTTGGCCGGAGCACACTGGCGGGGCTTTATGCGGCGGGCGAGGCTGCCTGCACCGGCGTCCACGGCGCCAATCGGCTGGCCTCGAACTCGCTGCTTGAAGGGCTGGTCTTCGGCGCGCGGGCCGCACAGTCGATGCTCGACGACCACCTGGTCTTGCAGCCGGCAGCCGCTTCGCACGCTCCTTCTATTGCTCTGAGTGCGGAAGAGGAGGACCGTCTTGAAACCATCATCGCCCGGCTGCAAGCTGGGATGTGGGCCTATGCCGGACTCTTGCGCGAGGATTCCACATTGCGGCTGGGCTTTGCCGCGCAACAGGCTTGCGCGGAGGATTTGGAGCGACTGGCTGGGCAAGGCAAGCGAAGCCGCCGGCTGAGCGAGGCGCAGGCGATGAGCCGTGTCGCCCATGCCATTCTGCATTCGGCTTTGGCCCGCACCGAGAGCCGCGGCGCACACTTCCGCAACGACTTTCCCAAGCGCGACGACGAAGACTTCCGCAAGCACTCAGTTTTCAGCGGCGATGGTCTGGTTGCCTTCGAGGAGTGGTGAGTCAGTTGTCAGTTTTCTGTTCCCCTCATCCCTTCCAGCATTGACACCACGGCGCATCCCGCCAGAATCGCGCCCATCAGTGCGAGCGACAATGTGATGGGGATCTCGATCCAGCGATTGGCTAGCATCTTGACGGCAACAAAGGCCAGCATCAATGCCAGGGCGTAGTGCAGATAACGGAAGCGATCCAGCAGCGAGGCCAGCGCAACGTAAAGCGAGCGAAGGCCGAGGATCGCCGCGATATTCGATGTGTAGACAACGAAGGGATTGTGGCTGACTGCCAGCACGGCGGGAATCGAGTCCATGGCGAAGAGCAGGTCAGTGACCTCGACAGCGAGAATCACCGGCAAGAGCGACCCCTTGGCGGGCTGCAACTTGCGAATCCATTCAGGGATAGCAAGGTTCGCCGAGCCGCCGCGGGCCAGACGCCAGGCCGCGTAGAGCAGAATCAGGCCGAAGAGCCAGGGGATCCAGTCAAATCGGCTCAGCAGCGTGATGCCCACGGCGATGAAGAGAGCGCGCAGCACCACTGCTCCGGCTACCCCCCACAACAAGGCCGTGTGCTGGCGGCGCGGCGTGATGCGGAAGCCCTGAAAGAGGACCAAAAAGACAAAGAGATTGTCGACGCTGAGCGAGGTTTCAATCGCGTACCCTGCGACGAATTCGAGGGCCGGCTGATGGCCTTTGGCGAGGGCGATCCAGGCGGCGAATCCGAAAGCGGCGACGACCAGCAGCGCCGTCCAGAGCCACGCAAAGGCTTGCGGCTGTTTCATTGCGCGCCTTGAGCCGGAGAGCAGTGCATCAGCCAGCAGCAGCGCCGCCACCACCGCATGAAAGCCCAGCCACCAAAGCCACGAAACGCCAGCAATCATGATATCGATGCTACAGGAAGGATTGGTATCGGGAAGTGTTGGTCTGAATTGGGCTAAATAGTGGTCATTGGCTGGCTAGATTCGGGCGCGGATTAATCGCTTGCTTGTTTCTGCTACCATAAGGATGATTGGGGATTTTGCCGTCCGACAGGCTGATTGCTTGTTTTCAAGTGCCCGAGCACGGAGGCGGCTGGACCCGACACAACTTTCGCCGGAATAACCGGCACAGGAGAAACTACCATGCCTCTAGTCTCCATGCGGCAACTGCTCGACGAGGCCGCCAAGGGCGGTTATGGCGTCGGCGCATTCAACGTCAACGATATGGAACAGATTCAAGCCATCATGAGCGCGGCCAAGGAAACTCGCTCGCCGGTCATCGTCCAGGCCAGCCGCGGCGCGCGCCAGTTCGCCCAGGATCTGTATCTTTTCAAGCTGATCCAGGCCGCGGCTGAGCTCAATCCTGAGATTCCGATAGCCATGCATCAGGATCACGGCAACAGCTTCGAGACCTGTAAAAGCGCCATCGAACTTGGTTATACGAGCGTGATGATGGACGGCTCGCTCAAGGAAGACGGCAAGACCCCGGCGAGCTTTGCGGAAAACGTCGCGGTCACCAAGAAAGTGGTTGAATTCGCGCATGATCGCGGCGTCACTGTCGAGGGCGAGATTGGTGTTTTGGGCGGCGTAGAAGACGGCCACGGCGCGGGCGGCAGCGGCCTCGATCACATCACCGACCCCGACCAGGCGGTCGAGTTTGCCGAGCTGACCGGCGTTGACGCGCTGGCTATCGCCATCGGCACCAGCCACGGCGCTTACAAATTCACCAAAAAGCCCGACGGCTCGGTTCTCAAGATGGACGTCCTCATTGCCATCCACAAGCGTCTGCCCAACACCCATCTTGTGATGCACGGCTCCTCCTCGGTGCCCAAGGATTTGCAGGATGTTATCAACCAGTACGGCGGCAAGCTGAAGGAGACCTGGGGCGTGCCGGTCGAAGAGATTCAACTCGGCATCCGAAACGGCGTGCGCAAGATCAACGTGGACACGGACAACCGGCTGGCCATCACCGGCGCGATTCGCAAGGTCTTTGCCGAGACGCCGGAGAAGTTCGATCCCCGCGACTACCTCAAGCCGGCCCGCGAGGCGATGCAGAAGGTGGTGGCTCAGCGCATGACCCAGTTTGGCCAGGCCGGTCACGCCGGCGACTACAAGGCCGTCTCTATCGCCGAGATCGCCAAGGGCTATAAAGATGGCTCGCTGAGCACCCAGCCGCTAGTCGCGGCCAAGTAACTCGGGCAGCAAGCATCAACTGGAATGGCCACTCCGCCGCCGGGGGAGTGGCCATTTTTTGTTTGGTAGCTATTTTGGAGCAAAGGGTATTTGCTCAGGGGTGTAGCGTAATCGCATTTGACCCATTGAAGGGTACGGGCATCAGTTTGTACGTTCATGCGATGAGAAAGCAAGGGGGGTTAGCCCCAGAGAAAAGATTTTGCACGAGCGTGAGCTTGCCGCTCTTAACGTGTAAGATGCAATACAGTGCGCGTTTTGAAGCGGCGTGGAAGTCGTACCGCGAGTGCCGAGACGGTCTCTGGACAGACTCCCCGCAATCAGCTTCGCAGCGTGCTTCGCGGAGGTTGAACTTGTGCGCAACGCTCCGCAATCTGAAAATTCATCCGGCGTTTGATGCGCTGGGGTGGCGAGGCCCTTGTGAAAGCAGCTAGATTGACGATTCCGTTTGAAGATCGCGTCTCCCTCAAGGAGAAGATCGCATACTCGTTTGGAGATTCCGCATCCAACCTCTATTGGAAGGTCTTCGAGTTTTTCCTGGTCTTTTTTTACACCGACGTCTTCGGCCTTCCGGCGGCGGCAGCCGGCATCATGCTAGTGGTCACGCAATTTATCGACGCATCGGCGGATCCGGTGATGGGTGTCATCGCTGACCGGACGAAGTCGCGCTGGGGCCACTTCCGGCCGTATCTCATCTGGGGCGCGATTCCCTTCGCGGTGGCCGGCGTGCTGACCTTCTCCACGCCTCACCTGGGCAGCGGCGGCAAGCTGATCTATGCCTACATTACCTACAGTTTATTGATGCTCATGTACACGTTCGTGAATATTCCCTACGGCGCGCTCTCGGGAGTGATGACGCCGAACTCGCTGGAGCGCACCTCAATCCAACAGATTCGTTTCCTGGGGGCCTTCACCGCGGGGATCTTTGTACAGTTAAGTACGCTTAGTATCGTCAAACTCTTCGGCCAGGGCCTCGACTTCGGCAACTGGTACAAGTACATCAATCTCATATTTGTCAAATTCATAGCTATCTTCGGACACGGATACAGTTTTATTCATTGGAATCAGTACACCGATTGGTTCCAGTACTCCTCGTTACAGTTCAGCAATTTCTTCGGCCACGGCAGCGATATCCGCGGCTGGCAGTTGACCATGACACTCTACGGCGTTCTTGCCGTGATCCTCTTCTTCATCTGCTTCTCGGTCACTCGCGAGCGCGTTGCTCCTCCCCCACAGCAGATTGCGCACATAGGGAACGATGTGCGCAGCCTCTTCCGCAGCCGCGCGTGGATCGTTCTGACCGGGGTGATGCTGCTGACACTGATGGCCTTCGCTGTGAAGGGGTCTGCCACTCTTTTCTACTTCAAATATTTTGTGAAGCGGCAGGATCTTTCGGGATTGTTCATGGTATCAAACGGCCTGGCCTTTGTGGCAGCCGTCTCGCTCGTCACTTACCTGACCAAGTGGATCGGCAAGAAGCTGCTGTTCATGCTGGCGCTGGGAGTGGGCGGCGTGATCATCGGATTCTTCTGGTTCCTGAAGCCAACCGATATTGCGTGGATGTTCGCGCTGCAGATCGCCTCCAGCTTTGTGATCGGCTTCAACTCTCCGCTGGTTTGGGCGATGTTCGGGGATACGGCCGACCACGCCGAGTGGATCACCGGGCGGCGCAATACGGGACTGGTCTTTGCATCAGCTGTCTTCGCGACCAAGGTCGGGGCGGCGATTGGGTTGGGGATCTTCGGTCAAGTACTTGCCTTTTTCGGATACGTGGCGAATACGGAACAAACGGCCCGCTCCATCCACGGAATTATTCTTACCACAAGTTGGATTCCCTGCGTGCTGCTGGTGATGGCCGCCGCCACGATGGCCTTTTATCCGCTTAGCGAACCCATGATGGTGAAGATCGAGGCGGAGTTGAAGGAGCGGCGGGGCGAGGTTGCGAGTTAGGAATGGGAAAGCGAACGATGACGCATTCTTTGACGAAGGCGCTGCTGGTTTGCGCGTTGTTCTTTGGATTTTCCGGATGGGCGCAGGCCGCCCATCCGCGCAAGACCAAACCTGATCTGACCGCGCAGAAATGGTACGGCAATGCCATCGACTACTCCGGCTACCGCACGGGCCAGAGTCCTAAGCTTAAGATCTACCCGACGCAGGCGCAGATTCTGGAAGACCTGACGATTCTGCGGAAGAATTGGAAGCTGATTCTTCTGTATGGCGGCGACCCGCACTCGCAGGATGTGCTGGAGGTGATCCAGCAGAACAGGCTGGGGATCAAGGTGGTGCTGGGATTTTGGCTGGATGGCCGGCCCGGCTTCGAGGGGGAGAACGCGGAGCAGGCTGCAACCGCGATTCGCCTGGCCAACCATTACAAGAAGATCGTGACTGCGGTGAATGTTGGCAATGAGATGCTGGTTACCTGGTCCGATCACAAGATGACCGAGGAGAAGGCAATCGAGTATGTCGAGCAGGTGCGGAAGGCGGTGAGCTGTCCGGTGACGGTGGCCGACGATTTCCTCTACTGGAGGCAGCCGGAGGCCAAGCTGACCGATCATGTGGACTTCATCATCATGCATGCCTATCCGATGTGGGGGCGCGAGGACATCGATACAGCGATGCCTTCGACGATCAAGGACTACGAGAGCGTGCGCAAGGCTCATCCGGGCAAGACGATTGTCATCGGCGAAGCGGGCTGGGCGAGCTACTCGGTCGGCCCGCAGCACGTGCCGAAGGCGGGCGACGAGGTCAAGCAGAAGCGCTATTACGAAGAGCTGAATGCGTGGGCCAAGGCCAACGACGTAACCGTCTTCTACTTCGAGGCCTTTGACGAGCCATGGAAGGGCGCGGGGACTGAAGGGCACTGGGGCCTATTCTCAGTGGACCGCAAGGCCAAGCTGGCGATGCAGGGGCGATATCCGGAGCTAATGCCGTCGGGGCCAACCTCGCCGAGCTACGATGGGCCTGCGGCTGCGACGGTCAAGTAGCGCGACGGCCTGAAGACAAGGGAATTGAACCAAAGGAGATCCAATGAGTAATGCTTTTGTGGGAGAATCGCTCCTGAAACGTGGCGTGCCCAAGGTGGAGGGCGGCCCGGTCGAGATTGGCGGCGAGCGTTTTTATCGCATCGTCAACTACGATGCTATGCCGCCGTTTTTTATGAGCATTGTCAGCGATTCGGATCTGTGGATGTTTGTCTCCTCGACTGGCGCACTGACCGCAGGACGCCGCGATCCCGACCACGCGCTCTTCCCTTACTACACCGACGACCGCATCCATGATAGCCAGGACCAGACAGGCGGCAAGACGATTCTGCTGGCGGCGCGCGGCGGGCGCACCCAGCTATGGGAGCCCTTCTCGCAGCGCTATGAAGACGTTTATCGCGTTACCCGCAGCTTGTCCAAGAGCGTCTACGGCAACAAGATTCTTTTCGAGGAAATCAACCACGACCTGGCGCTGAAGTTTACGTGCATTTGGATGATGAGCAACCGCTTCGGGCTGGTGAGGCGCGCGGCGCTGGTCAACCTGGGCGCGGAGCCGGTGGAAATTGATTTACTCGACGGCATTCAGAATCTTTTACCGCACGGGGTGACGCGCCGATTCCAACTGGAATACAGCACGCTGGCGGACGGCTACAAAGAGAATGAACTGGAGCTTAAGACCGGCCTTGGCCTCTTCAAGCTCAGCTCCGTTCCCGCCGACCGGCCCGAGCCCAACGAGGCGCTGAGAGCTACTACGGTCTGGTCAGAGGGTCTGGACTCCGCGCGCCGGCTGCTCTCTGCGACGCAGCTTGATCGCTTCAGGCGAGGCGAGACAGTGGAAGACGAGAAGCTGATCCGCGGCCGCCGCGGCGCTTATTTCATCAACACCCGGCTGGCGCTTGCCGCGGGCGGGAGCAAAGGGTGGAGCATTGTGGCGGAGGTGGAGCAGGATGCGGCGAAGGTCGCTTCTCTGGTGGCGCTGCTCAACTCCGGCACGAAGCTGCGCGCCGAAATTGACGAGGATGTCGAACGCGGGACTGCCAACCTGTTGCGCATTGTGGCTGCGGCTGACGGTCTGCAATGCACTGGCGACGAACTTAGCTCCGACCGGCATTTCTCGAACGCGCTCTTCAATACGATGCGCGGCGGAATTCCCGGCCATGGCTACCAGATTGCACGATCGGATTTCAAAGCCTTCCTCGGCAAGGCCAGCCGCACCGTGACCGAACGCCATGCAGCATGGCTCGACACGCTGCCGGAAAGCCTGGAACATAGCTGCCTGCTCGAGATGGCGCGCGCCGAGAACGACGCGGATCTGGAGAGGCTGGCGCACGAGTACTTGCCGCTGACCTTCAGCCGCCGCCACGGCGATCCCAGCCGCCCATGGAATATCTTTTCCATTGAAGTGCAGAACGAACAGGGAGAGAGGATTCTCAACTACCAAGGCAATTGGCGCGACATCTTTCAGAATTGGGAGGCACTCGCGCTTTCCTTTCCTAGCTACGCGGAGAGCATGATCTTCAAGTTTGTGGATTCATCGACAGCGGATGGCTATAACCCTTATCGCGTGATGCGCGAGGGCTTCGACTGGGAGGTGCTTGATCCGCACGATGCGTGGTCTTACATCGGCTATTGGGGCGACCATCAGACGGCCTACCTGCTGAAGCTGCTGGAGGCATCTGCGCGCTACCATCCCGGTGCCTTGCAAGGGCTGCTGGCGAGGCGCGTCTTTACCTACGCCAATGTTCCTTACCGCATCAAGCCTTACAGCGCGCTGCTGGAGGACTCGCACAATACCATCGACTTTGACGCTGATCTGGATCGCAAGATTCACCAGCGCGTGGCGGTGATGGGCGCGGACGGTAAAGCCTTGCCAGGCCCGGATGACAAGCCATACCGCGTGAACCTGACGGAAAAGCTGCTGGTGCTGATCATGGCCCGGCTTTTCAACTTCATTCCCGAGGCCGGCTTGTGGATGAACACGCAACGGCCGGAGTGGAACGACGCCAACAACGCACTGGTTGGTTCCGGCGTCTCGATGGTGACGCTGTATTTTCTCCGCCGTTTCCTGTCGTTTTGCAAAGGCATCTTCGCCGCTGGTAAGTCAGCGCTGGAAGTTTCTTCAGAGGTCGCCGAGGCTTTCGGCCACGTGAAGGAAGCGCTGGAAGGCCAGGCGGGACTGCTGAGCGGACCGATCTCCGACGAAGACCGCAAGAAGGTGCTTGATGCGCTGGGCAGCGCGGGAAGCAGTTATCGGGCTGGGCTTTATGCGCACGGATTTTCCGGCATCCAGACGAAGCTCACGGGCGCGGAACTGGCGGCCTTCTGCGAACTGGCGCTGAAGTACATCGACCACTCGATTCGCGCCAACCGGCGGGAGGATGGCCTTTACCACGCGTACAACCTGATGAAGGTTGACGGCGGCAAGGTGGTGATTCGCCGCCTCTACGAGATGCTGGAAGGCCAGGTGGCGGTGCTGAGTTCGGGCGCGCTCACAGGTCGAGAATCCGCCGACCTTTTGGACGCGCTCCGGAGCAGCCGGCTTTATCGCTCCGATCAGAACAGCTATCTGCTCTATCCGGACCGCAAGCTACCGGGCTTTTTTGAGAAGAACAACATACCCACTGCGGCCATCGCGAACTCCAGGCCGCTAAAGGAGATGATCACGCGCGGCGACCGGCGCATTGTGACGCAGGATGTGAACGGCGCTGCCCACTTCAATGCCGCGCTGCGGAACAGCATGCTGTTGAAGGAGGCTCTGGCTACGGCGGGCCTGCCGGATGAAGAGAATGCGCGCATTCTTGCGTTGTACGAGGTGGTCTTCGATCACCAGTCATTTACCGGACGGTCGGGTACATTCTACAAATACGAGGGGCTAGGCTGCATTTACTGGCACATGGTCTCGAAGCTGCTTTTGGCGGTCCAGGAGACGCTGGAGCGAGCCTGCTCCACGGGGGAGGACGCGCAAGTGCTGGAGCGCTTGAGCAGCCACTATCACGAAATCCGCGAGGGCGTTGGCGTTCACAAGACGCCAGAACTCTACGGCGCGATTCCCACCGATCCCTACTCACATACGCCGGGTTTTGCGGGAGCGCAGCAGCCGGGAATGACCGGCCAGGTGAAGGAGGATCTGATCTCGCGTCTGGGCGAGATGGGGGTCGCGGTTGAAGGCGGGCGTCTCTGTTTCCGCCGGCAGATGGTAAGCCGCGATGAGTTTCTTACCGAGGCCAGGCGCTTTGATTTCTACGATATTGAAGGCCAGCAGCAGAGCCTCGATCTTGATCGCGGCGCGATGGCGTTCACCACCTGCCAGGTTCCCGTCGTCACCTATCGTTCCGGGCCACCGAGGATCGAGATTACCCGCTCGGACGGCTCCCGGTCTAGGGTCGAATCGCTTGAACTGGACGAGGCGACCAGCGCGGCGGTCTTCGAGCGCAGCGGGGTCATTCGCCGGCTGGAGGTATTCTTCGGCTTAGACGACAGATCCTAAGGATAACCATCATAGCCGGGTGCTGCAAAGGTGGGCTTTTGCGGTTCTGGGAGGGAATAGCGCGAGCTCCGCACTGTGCGCTCCATCACACGACTATCCCAAACTGGGGATTCTGCCGAATTGCGCATTGGTTGAAGTCAAGGCGTTGATACTGCTTGGTTTATGCAAGGAAAAAGAAGGGTACTTTTCCTCCCAGGCTGAAATTGAGAGGCGGATGCCCATGGGGAGGAAAGTTAGTGTTGACAGCAATTCTGTTGCTGTGTTCTAATCCGGTTGCGCATGAAAACCGAGTGGGAATTAGCCAGAAAACAAGCGATTGTCTCGCTTGAAAGCCGGAGTTCGAGCCAGTGGATGGCATGCGCCCCTCATGAGGCGCCGGGAAAGCCGAATTATAGATTGTTTTTAGATGAAAAATCTGATGGCTATTCCGGAAGTGTCGGGCAAGCGAAAAGGTTTGGCCGCGAAGTTGCCGGTGGAGTGGGGGACGGGGTATTTGCATATACGCACAATGCATTTGAACCCAGAAACAAAAGGTGCGTCAAGACGCGCTGTCATGCCTATACGATTGGGCCGGATTAGTAGCCAGTTGCAAACAACGGGCCTAATGCCGGTCAATGGCAATGACGAAATGCGCGACAACGAGATTCGCTTAACCGCGAAGAGTGTGCTGGAGTAGCTCTTGCAGTTTGAGAGAAGTGAAGGCGCACTGAATTTAGGAGGCAATACATGTGGAAGTTGAAGGTATTTCTTAGTGGCCTCGTGGTAGCCGGATGTTTAGCGGCAGTCACGGGCTTTGCTCAGAACACTAACTCCGCTGATCTTCGGGGCACAGTGACAGACCCGAAGGGCAATCTGCTTGCGGGGGCAACCGTTACGCTTCTTGACATTGAAAAGAACCTGACGACCATCTACACCACCGATGGGGCCGGTCTCTATGACACCAACTCCATCGTGCCCGATCACTACAAGGTGACCATTTCGGCGCCGGGCTTCAAGAGCTATGTGCGCGGACCCATCACACTGGAAGTCGGCGTTGAGACTTTGAACGCCCAGCTTGCAGTCGGCGCGGCCCAGGAGCAAGTTGTCGTCACAGCCGATCTTCCGTTGCTTGATACAGAAGACGGTTCGCAGACCGACACGCTGCCCACCGAGACCATGGCCCAATTGCCACAGTATGGCGCGGACTGGCAGAATTTCATCAACCTGCTACCCGGCTCCAACTTCAGTTACCGTACCGGTCAGACAACCTCGATCAACGGCAACCTGCCCTACAACTCGGTGCTGGCTGACGGCGCCACCACCACCCTGCCGATGAGCTCCAACTCCGACGTGACGGTCTTCGAGACCACCGCCGAAGTCAAGGTTGACTCGAACAACTTCTCCGCCCAGTATGGTCTTGGCGGCATTATCTTCAACCAGATCACCAAGGGCGGCGGCGACAAGTTCCACGGCGCTGTTTACGAATACCTGCAGAACACACTGCTCAACGCCGCTTCCTATAACTTTGGACAACCGGGCGGCGTCGGATTCCAGCGCTTCGACAACTACGGCTTCTCCGTAAGCGGACCTGTAGCCCTGCCGCACGTGAAGAAGAACGTCTTCTTCTACTTCAACTACGACAAAACGTACAGCAATGGCGGCTCCAACAGCTTCTTCCTGAGCTTGCCGACAGACGCCATGAAGGCGGGCGACTTTACTGCCATGCCGAACAGTGCCATGTTCGACTACACTACGCAGTCGGCGGTCACCTATGGCAACTCTGCCTACGCCGGCACTCCGTACATCACTAAAACATCCTTTGAGGCGGAGAACGGATTCGTTCTCGGCAATGCGACGGGCGCGGGTAACTTTATCCCCACTACCTTGACAATCTCCCCGATGGCCAAGCTGGTGCAGGCGGCGAAATCGCCCACCGGCGCTGCGTTTGTCCCTGAGCCTACCGTTACCACCGGCACTATCTTCAATCCGACAACCGGTGAGCCGGAAAACAACTACTACACCAACGTTCCGGGCCTTGGTCCTTTCATCAAGTACTTCGGACGTTTGGACTGGACACCGGGCGCCAAGCATCGCCTCACGATCTCCGAGACGGAGAGCGACAACCCTGCCTTCGCCTACGGCAACGGCAAGCAGTTTTGCCCGATGCAATGCCAGAGCCAGGATGTGAGCCGCGACAACGCCCAGGTTTCTGACGTATGGACGATCAGCCCCAAGATGGTCAACGAAGCCCGCATGGGCTTTACCGACCAGCTCAACTTCTTCCAGCCCTTCAGCTACGACGAGAACTACCCACAGACGTTTGGCGTTCAATGGGGTTCCGGCGCCAACACAGCGCCTAACTATCAGTTCGCCGACCTGAGCACCATGATAGGGTCGCAATCGAACTCCGTTTACAAGGAGATGCTCTTCGATCCGTCTGACGTAGTCACCCTGATCAAAGGCCGTCACGTACTTCACTTCGGTGGAGAGTTCCTCATCAACCGCGCCGACTCGACCGCGTGGGGCAACGCGAACTCAGGCTCTGTGCAAGCACAAGGCTTTTACTCTTCAGGTTGCCAGCCCTCGACTTCGGCCAAACAAGCAGGCCATTGCTGGGCAAAGGGCCTGGCCACCGGCTACTACAACGCCTACCAAGAGAACTACGACAACGACGACGCCGAATATGCTGACTTCCTGCTTGGATACAGCGCCATGTGGTATGGCACGAACGAACCTGAATGGGGCATGCGCATCAAGAATCCGCAGGCCTTCGTGCAGGACGACATCAAGCTGAAGTCGAATTTGACTCTCAACGTCGGAGTCCGCTGGTTTGGCACCACCGGCATGTCCGAAGTCAAGGGCAACATTGTTGACTTCGATCCTACGATCTGGAATCCTGGTGTAGACCCCAACGGCTGCTGCAATGTTGGAGCAGCCAATCAAGGCAGCTGGGGCGGCGCATGGTATGCCTATAGCCACACCAACGGCCGCAAAAACCTGCAGGCTCCTGTTTACGACACCTTCATGCCTCGCGTGGGCTTCTCGTGGTCAGCGGATCCCAAGACGGTGGTTCGCGGCGGCATAGGACTCTACAACTACTCCTGGTCGGATGACACCTACGGCGGCGGCATCGGACAAGCTTTCGGTATGAACTCCGGCGAGTGGGATAACTCGAACGGCATCTACCCTGTGCTATTGCTCGATAGCAATGGCAGCGTCGATTATCAGCAATCCTACGGCCAGAGCGTACAGTCGATCATTACTGCCGTCCGCAAGGGTCCTGATGGCTACAACGGCGTCGGCTTGGGCTACAACCAGGACCACACGCCGGTTCCCAAGATCTGGCAGTACAACCTCACTCTTCAGCGTGAGTTTGGGAACACGATGATGGCCTCAGTGGCCTACGTCGGAAGCAAAGGCTGGGATTTGAATTTCCCGGTAGACATCAACCAGGTTCCGGAGAGCAAGCTGGCGGGCAACGATACCGCCGCTGGCACCAACCAGCGCCCCTATCCGAACTTCACGGGTATGGGCGGCAGCACCAACAACGCCAACTCGAACTACAACTCGCTGCAAGTGGTTTTCCAGAAGCGTTTGAGCCGTGGCTTTACCTTCAACGCCAACTACACCTACTCGAAGTTCCTGGATTCTCAGGACAGCTCCGGCTGGGGAAGCAGCGCGGGTGGGCAGCCCTACCAGAACAGCTATTGCGTGAAGTGCAACTGGGGCCCGTCGAACTTTGACCAGCGTCATCAATTCACCTTCTCGGGCGTCTATACCCTGCCATTCGGCAAGGGCGCTCAATTCCTCAACAACAGCTTGATTTTGGATGAAATCGTCGGTGGATGGAGACTGTCGGCAACCTCGCGTGAGAACACCGGCGCTCCCTTCACTCCGACTATGAACAATGCCTCTCAGACCCACGCCCAGGCCGGCACGCAGTATCCCGACCTGATTGGCGATCCGTGGGCCTTGGTAAATCCAGGAATCAGCACCGGCTTTAATTCGTCAACCGTACCGTCAATCCACTCACTTACCAACTGGTTCAACAAGAATGCCTTTGGCGACCCAGGCCCCAACACCTACGGCACCTACAAGCGCAACGGGCTGTATGGGCCGGATTACACCAACCTGAACTTCTCCTTTGGCAAGACCTTCAACATCTACAAGGGGAGCAAGTTCGAGATGCGCTTCGACGCGCAGAACGCCCTCAACCATCCCACCTTCGCCGGGCCTGATTCGAGCATCGGCGATGGCAACTTGGCGTACATCAACGGCCTAACGAACCAAGGACGCCACGTGCAGCTCTATGGCAAGTTCACGTTCTAATCATTGAACGGGAACCACAACCGAAAGGGACGGCGATCAACGATCGCCGTCCCTTTCTTCTTGCGGGCGAGGCGGGCTTGCCCGATCTATAATGAAGCGGTATGGCTTACAAACTCCTTTCCATCGCAGTGCTTTCACTGGCTTGTTCACTGAGCGCGGTCGGTCAAGCCGCACCGGGCGTAAGCGATTCGATCCAGCAGCATATGCGCAGCGCGCAGCAGGATATGCAGCAGAAGCGGCCGGATCTTGCGGTCACCGAGTTTGAAGCCATTCTGGCGATCGATCCCGTCAATCTGGATGCTCAGGCCAATCTAGGGGTTTTGTATTACTTCAAGGGAGATGCGAAGAAGGCGGCGCCGTATTTGCGTGCCGCGGTGCAGGCCAAGCCGGAGTCATGGAAGCTGCAGGCACTGCTGGGGCTGGCCGAGTTTCGCCTCGGAGATACGGCGACTGCCCGCGCCGATCTGGAATTGACCTTGCCCCATCTGAAGGGAGAAAAGGTGCAGGCTGAGGCGGGCAATGCACTGATTGAAAGCTACAATGCCACCGGCGATTTGGATAAAGCCGCCAGCGTTGTCTCTGTCTTGCTGGAGTCTCAGCCTACCGATCCGAACCTGCTGCTAATGTCGTACCGAATGTACTCGGACCTTGCCAGTAATGCCATGCTTACGCTGGCCTTGGTTGCGCCGCATGGCGCTGAGATGCATCAGGTGATGGGGCGCGAGCTGAACCGGCATGGGGATGAGGCCGCCGCGATCGCCAACTACCGCGAGGCGATCAGTCTCAATCCGAAGCTGCCGGGCCTGTCTTTTGAATTAGGCGAACTGCTTTACTACTCATCCGACACGAAGCTGCAATCGGAGGCAGAAGCGCAGTTTCAGGCGTCGCTGGCAGCGAATCCGCAAGACAGTAAATCGCTGTTGTTTCTTGGAGAGATAGCCGCGAAGCGTGGCGACCAGAACGCCGCGATCTCCGAATATTCCCGCGCACTGGAGTTGGACCCGAACGATAGCGATGCCTGCACAAAGATGGGCAAGCTGCTTGTCTCAATGGACCAGAAGGACAAGGCGCAGAAGATGTTTGAACGGGCGATTCAGATTGATCCCACCGACGTTGTTGCACATTTTCGCTTGAGCGGACTTTACCGCGAGGCGGGGAAGACCGCCGAGGCAAAAGAACAGGTTGCGCTGTATCTGAAATACAAGCAGATGAAGGAGAAGCTGGGAAAAGTATTCAGCGATATGAAGGTCGACTCGGGCCAGCACGCTACTGACGATGATGAGGAGAAATAGTATTCGAGCTCGGAAGCTAGCCGATAGATCGACGACGCCGTACGTGGATTTACTCATATCGTGCGTGGTGCTTTCAATCCTCTGCATGAGTGGCGCGGGGATGGGACAGATGGGGACGCCGACTCCGCTGTCGGCTGCGGAGCGTCAAAAGGCCGAGGCCGAGAAAGCGGCAAGCGGTGAGCTGGCTAACTATCCGCAACTGATGGACATTACAGCTTCGACCGGCATTCACTTCGAGCACCTATCGAGTCCGGAGGCAAAGTTCATTGCGGAGTCGATGAGCGGTGGAGTTGCGCTAATCGATTACGACGGCGACGGCTGGCCGGACATCTATTTCACCGGCGCGCAAAGCGTCGAGATGGCGTTGCATGGCATCAAAGCGCGCGGCGCGCTCTATCATAACAACCACGACGGGACGTTTACTGACGTTACCGACAAGGCTGGCGTTGGATACCCTTGCTGGGCGATGGGTGCAGTGGTTGGCGACTTCAACAACGATGGCTGGCCTGACCTGCTGGTGACCTGTCTGGGCGGGGTAGTGCTCTATCGCAACAATGGAGACGGAACCTTTACGGATGTGACCAAGGCCAGCGGGCTGGGCGGCGACACCGGGTGGGCGACGGGAGCGGCCTTTGGAGATTACGATCGCGATGGCTGGGCCGATCTGTTTGTGTCGCATTATGTGGATTTTCACTTGGACAATCTGCCCGTATTTGGATCGAGCAAATCCTGCAAGTACATGGGTCTGGAAGTGCAGTGCGGTCCGCGCGGCCTGAAGGGATCGCCGGATAATCTCTATTACAATAACGGCGACGGCACATTTACCGACGTTTCTAAGCAGGCGGGAGTGAATGATCCAGAGCAGCGCTATGGACTGACATCGATCTGGACCGACTTTGACAATGACGGAAACCTGGATCTGTTTGTCACTAACGACGGCCAGGCGAATTATCTGTACCAGAGCGACGGCAAGGGGAAGTTTACGGATATTGCATTATCTTCCGGTGTGGCGACGAACGAGGACGGAGTCGAACAGGCCAACATGGGAGTTGCCCTGGGCGACTGCCTGCACACCGGGCGGCTATCTCTGGCGATTTCGCACTTTGACGTTGAGTACACGGCTCTTT
>JBEKDX010000026.1:0-19488 GCA_050014135.1 Occallatibacter sp. | reverse complement strand
AGAAGAACTGAGCCGCCCGGTCAGCGTTGCGGAATCAAGCGCGGAAAAAGAATTCCTGCGCAACTCCGCTCGTTTTAAAAATGCCAGGTACTACTGGGTCAAACTTGCCGTCAGGCTTGAGGTCGCAACGGCAGAGCTTTGGGCCAACGTCGGAACGGCTTCGCCGGTTGTGACGCTCTGGATGCCGGCGGAGGTCGTTCCCTCCGCGTTCGATGCGTAGAACTGGAAGTAGTAGGTCGTCTTCGGCTTCAGTCCCTTCACCTTGGCAGTCACCGCGCTTGTTCCCGGCAGCGCTGCGGCTTTGGCGGTGGCGCTGGTCAGAGACTTCTTGCTGGTTCCAAAGGTAAACCAATACTTGGTCGGTGTGTTGTTCGCGCTCACGATCTCCTTCAACGTGGCTTCAGAAGCGCTGGTGCTGGAAGCGGCCATGGTGGCCACTGAAGGAGCGCTGACTGCAGGTTTGGAGGGGGAGATGGACTCGGCTCTGGGAAGCAGCATCTTCGAGGGCTTGGAAGCCTGCACTCCAGCTTGCGTCGAACTCGACATCCGATGCGCAGCAACTGCTGCCGGAGTGGCTACCCCGAGCAGAATGGCCACGCAGACTAGAAGAGATAAACCTGTAAGACTTTTCATGGTGATGCCTCCGTTGTTTCTCTGCCTCTTCGGAGAGGCCTGTTGAAGTTTCTGGCTCTGGCGAGAAACTCATTGAGTTTGAAGGTCAAGCGTTGTGCCCAGCCTCTGAATGCGAAAAGAATCGATCCGCAGATCCGTTTTGAACAACTGCCGCATCGCGGCCATCATGAGCGTTTACCCACTAGGCGGCCTGGCTGAGTCCTTCAAGAGGCCATTATTTCTGTCGCCACAATCTATATCGTCGTATCTTGCCGTTTCATCATGAGAGCTGCCTAACCGAAGTAATGGAATATGCAAAGAATGAAAACTTCTTCACGAACCTCCCATCAGCTCAGAAATATGCGTCTCTGGCTTGCTATGCAAAATTGTTTGAAATCCCCAGAAGATTAACCGGCTCAGGCACGATCGCTTTTGACTCCTCGCTTCGCCCGATAGAATAAAGTGAGATTGTGGTGGAACGGAGAGCGCTTGAAGAAGAGTCAGTGGATTGTGGGTTTGGTGGTGCTGGCCGCATTGGTTGGGCTGGTAGTTTGGGGACGCGACAGGATTCACTTTGACTTTGGCGTCTTCCTCTCCCAGTTGAAGCTGGCCGATTGGCGCAAAATCGCCATTGCCCTTGGCTGCATCTATGTCGGCTATATCTTCCGCGCCGTCCGCTGGGCGCTGCTGTTGCGATCCCTCAAGAAGGTGCCGCTCTTCTCACTGCTGGGAACGCAGGTCATCGGCTTTACCGCGGTGGCGCTGATCGGCCGCATCGCCGACCCGGTGCGCCCTTACCTCGTCTCGAAAAAGACCGGCTTGCCGCTCACCAATCAGGTTGCTGTTTACATCGTCGAGCGCCTCTTCGACTTTGCTTCCATGGCCCTGATCTTCTGTTCCGTCATTCTGCTGGCGCCCGCGGGCGCGCTGCCTCACCCGGAGATCATCAAGAAAGCTGCTTATAGCGGACTGGCCGTCACCGTCGCTGGCGCGCTCTTTCTGGTCGCTGTGCGCCTGGCCGGCGGAGTGGTGGCGTCGCTGCTGGAAAGCGCATTCAGCGTCGTCTCAAAGGGCCTGGGCCGAGCGATTGGCGAGAAGATTCGCGTCTTCCGCACCGGCTTGGACACGCTGCGCACCCCCGCCGATTTTGCCGTCACCATGGGAATTTCGCTGGCCATGTGGGGGCTGATCTCGCTGGCTTATCTGGAGATCACCACCGCCTTTGTCGCCAGTCCCCAACTAGCGGGACTGACGCTCGCTAAGTGTATGTTGCTGATGGCCTCAAGCATGGCCGCCAGCGGTTTTCAACTGCCCATTCTCGGCTGGTTCACGCAGATTGGCGTGGTGGCCGCTGCCATGAGCGGCTTCTTCAGCGTTGCCGCTGAGCCGGCCACCGCCTGTGCCGCCACGCTGCTGCTGGTCACCTTCCTCAGCGTCGCGCCGGTGGGCCTCATCTGGGCGCGCTTCGACCACGTCAGCCTGCGCAAGGTGGCCGCCGAAAGCGAACAAGCCAAAGAGGAACTGGCCGGGGACGAGTAGGCTTACCAACATAACGCTTGCCGTTCTTAACGATGTGCGTTATTATTGGGTGGTGATCAAAAGCTTCGCGGACGCCGATACGGAGTTGTTGTGGGATACCGGCAAAAGCCGCCGAATTCCGGCAAACCTTCGTTCCTCGGCGCTGAAAAAGCTCATGATTCTGCGCCGTGCGACGCAATTGCACGATTTGGCCGTTCCACCGGGCAATCGTCTGGAAGCATTATTCGGTGACCGCAAGGGCCAGCACAGCGTCCGCATCAACGATCAGTTCCGGATTTGCTTTAGATGGATTGATAAGGACGCATACGACGTTGAGATTGTCGATTACCATTAGGAGTTGCCATGAAGAAGATTCCCTTTGCCTACTCAATCCATCCCGGAGAAATTCTCAAGACGGAGTTCATGGAGCCGCTGGGGCTTTCCAGCTACCAGCTAGCCAAGGATTTGCACGTCTCTGCTCCGCGGGTGAACGATATTGTCCTCGGCAAGCGGTCGATCACGGCGGACACCGCGATACGTCTCAGCGCCTACTTTGGCAACTCCGCAGACTTCTGGCTGGGGCTGCAGATGGATCATGATCTGTGGGTTGCCGCCAAGAACAATCTCCCCGATCCGCCCTGTGCCAAGATCATGCCGAGAGTGCAGGCGGCTTAGCCGGTTGGGAGTCCGCAAACTCTGATTCCGCGAGCCGGAGGCCATTGGCCCCACCGCAGGTGGTAAAGCGGATCGTCTCCGGCCCCACCGCGCCGCCGGTCATGATCATGCTCATTGCCTGCTCCATCGTCAGGTCGGTATCCGTCACCCTTCCAAGCGGCAGAATCTGCAAAAAAGCCGAAGTCGGATTGATCGCGTTGGGCAGCAGAACCGCAGCCAGCTCTTCGCCGGTCGTCGAGTCGGTCATCGTTCGCGTCAGAAAGCCGATGGCCTTTTGCCCGGCGATGGGAAACTCCACCAGCACCACGCGCTGGCTGCTTTCCTTCTTGGCCATCATGCTGTCCAGAAGCTGCCGCACTGAAGTGTAAATCTTGGCCACAAAGGGCAGCCGCTCCAGCGCGGCCTCGAAGAGATTCAATGCCTGCCGGCCAATCACCAAGCTAGTGACGCGCCCCACCACAAAGAGCACCGCCAGAGTGAGCACGATCGCCAGAACGGATTGCAGCAATGGCTGGCTCAGCCAGTTTGCGGGGAAGATCGCCGCAAAAAGCTTGACCACCGGCAATCCGGCCTTGGCTAGGCTGTCCAATACAAAACTGAAGACCAGCCAGGTGATAACCAGCGGTCCGATGGTAATAATGCCGGCCAGAATATTACTTTGCAGGCTGCGCAGCGGTCGGATAAATACTCTTTTCACACGTTTCTCCTGAATACAACAAGTCTGGACACAAGAAGCCCGAATACAAGAAGCCCGGATACAACAAGCCTGGGTACGAGAATCCTGGTTACGAGAATACCCGAACTGGCTCCAGCAACGTTTTGGGCCGTGACGCCCCCCCCCCGCTTGAATGTGGCAGACTCTATAGGTAGGAGAACGATAGCCATGAACGACTCATACAATCCAACGCCGGCCCGCGCGCTGGTCAGCTCATCGGACGTGGCCACCCCCGCTCACCCAGCCACTGGATTCGAGCGGGCGATGGGCGCACTGCGCATGGCCATTCCGTTGGTGCAGCGACTTTTGCCCCTGCTGGACGGCAATGTCGGCTCGGCAGTCTCCAATCTCCTGAACCCGAACCAGCCGCCGCCCCCTCCCCTTCCTCCCCTCAATCTCGAGCCGATCGAGGACGGACTGGCTGAAATCCAGGCGGAGAATCGCGCCCTCCGCACCCAGGTAATCGAGCAGAATCTCTCCCTCAAGAGGATCGAGGAGCAGTTGGAAATGCTGGCCGAAGCCACAGATCGCATTACCTTCGCGCAACAGGCGTTAAGACAAGAACTAAAGTTCGTCGCTCGCAAGGTGACCATTTACTCCTCGATTATCCTGGCAGTTCTGGCTATCTTCATTATTTTCAGTGCTCTATTCTTCCTGCGCTACCGCCGTTTCCTGCCTTAGCGTTTCTCACAATCCGCCCAAATCTGACCCCTGAAGCGGGCTTTGTGAGCGATTGTCTGTCTTTCAGCCGATTTTTTGCTGCTCATAAGTAATCAATTGTTGGTGCCATCAACCAGCTTTCTGCTTATACGAATAGAAGTTTGAAGCGTTTATCGAACATTCACGATGCCCACTGTGTGGGATATTGCCAGCGGTAATTGCCAAGGTCTACCATTTGCGTTAGATCATCCGGACAAGTTCCTTACCGCCCGGAGTTATGCCCTGTATGCGGTTGTTTCTTTATTCACCCAGTTTCACCAACGAGTGTCGCTTTCCGGCGCACGAACACGGAGTGTCTCGTTATGGCATGGTACGCCTATTGCATAGGTGAAAAACAAGCGTTTCCAGAATTGGTAGGTCATCGCAAACCCATTCCGATGGAATCGCTCTTGGGAGTCAGTGGTAATCAGGTCTTTGTTTACCCTGCCTGCGAACTCGCCGTCATCGTAAGCGAACACAGCCCCCTGGAAGCCCTCAATCAGAGATCCGGCGTCGACCACGCCCGGGTGATCGCAGACTGCTTTCAGCACTCCACCATTCTGCCCTTCCGCTTCGGAACCGTCTTCAACGATGACGAGAGCCTGCGCAAGTCCGTCCGCTCCAACCAGCGCCAATTCCTCGACCACATCGACAAGCTAAGAGGCAAAACCGAGATGCATCTGAAGGTCTGTGTCGATGACTGCGGCGGCCCCGCCCCCGGCAAGCAGGAGCAGTTGGAGAAGTCGAGCCAGGTCTATCTCACCCATCTGCGCGAGAACGCCTCCCGCCAGCGCGAGCGCCAGACCCGTGCCCGCGCCGTCAGCTTCCAGATGCACCGCCTCTTCATGCCCATGGACGAAGAGATTAGCTGCCGGCTGACCGAAAACGGCAAGATGATGCTGGACATCGCGCACCTGATCGACGCCAAGTGCGTCGAGCGCTACCTGAGCAAGTTCTCCGCGACTTGTGCCGTGATGCGCGAGTACCAGATGCAGCTCTCCGGTCCCTGGCCGCCCTATCACTTCGTCCACCGGCTCACTCGCGGCATGCACTCTCACCTGCAGCAGTCGGCCGTGCTTCCCGTCGCGGCTACCATGCCGCCGCCGATGCATCTTCCGAATCCGATGCCTGCGCTGGCCTGAGCAGCATCCCACATTCAGCAAAGGCCATCCCGCCTCGCGGAATGGCCTTTGCTCTCTCTGCGGTCTGGTCTATTTGAATGAGGCGATGGCGCTGGCCTCGTCGTTACTGATGTCGAAGACGGTGACGAGTTTGGTCAGCTGCAGCAGATCGTGAACCTTCTTGGTTAGATTCAGCAGCTTGATATCGGCTTGCTGGTTCTTGGCTGTGGTAAAGGCGCTCACCAGCTCGCCCAAGCCAGAGCTATCGATATAGTTCACGTTTCCCAGATTCAGCAGGATGCTCTTCTGTCCCTTGGCGATCAGGCCGCGAATGGCCTCGCGCAGTTGTACACTGCCCTCGCCCAGGGTGATTCGCCCGCTAAGGTCCAGGATGATGACGCCATTCACTTCACGGGAAGCAATTGTCAGTGCCACGGATATTCCTCCTTTTGTTATTACGTTTGAAGCGCTATTGAAGTTCATGGCAGCGGGAAAATACCCACCTCGCCACTGCATCCGGCGCGCAAGATTGACCTCCATCCGCCGCCGAAACTCTCTATGCAACTACTTCATTCTATGCTTTTTCGTCCGCCTGTGCCAGATGCAATCTTGCTTCCTGCAACCGGATATCCGAGCAATTGAAGGCCCTCGGCTCTACTTCCGATCCCTGGCCGACGGTCTGTTGAATCCCTTGAGATACGCTTCGAACGCATCCAGAGGCAGCGCCCGGCTGAACAGATAGCCCTGAAAGGAAGTGCAGCCAAGACCGGCGAGAAAGCCGCGCTGTTCTTCGCTCTCCACGCCCTCGGCGACCACCGACAAGCCCATCGCGTCGCCCAGCGAAAGAATGGTTTGCGCAATCGCACCGCTGGTCGCATCCACCAGCATATCGCGCACGAACGCCCGGTCGATCTTCAATTGATCCAAGGGCAGCCGCTTCAGGTAGGCCAGCGAAGAGTAGCCGGTGCCAAAGTCGTCCAGCGAGAAGCTCAAGCCATGCGACTTCAGTTCCGTCATCTTGATGATGACCTCTTCGATATTCTCCACCAATATGCTCTCGGTCAACTCCAGTTTGAGCTTTTTCGGGTTGGCGCCGGTGCGTTCGAGAGCCGCCAATACCGTTTCCACAAACTCCGGTTGGCGGAATTGCAAGGCGCTGATGTTCACCGCAAGGGTTAAATGCGCGGTGTTCCTCCGCTTTGCCCACAATGCAATTTGCGCACAGGCGGCCTGAAGAACCCAATCTCCAAGCGGGAGAATCAGGCGCGATTCCTCGGCCAGCGGAATGAATTCGTCCGGCGGCACCAGCCCCCGCCGCGGGTGTTGCCAGCGGATCAAGGCCTCGGTCCCAGTCAAGCGGCCCCGCTCCACCTGCGGCTGGTAGTAAAGCAGGAACTGTTGTGTCTTGATCGCCTGCCGCAGCTCTTCCTCCAGCGTGGCGCGCGCGTTCACAGCGGCCTGCAAATCGGGTGAGAAAAAGCGCATCGAGTTGCGCCCCGCCGCCTTGGCCTGGTCCAGCGCAATATCGGTCTGCTGCATGATGGCATCCGTGCTGTTTTCGCGGTTCCCGAAAACCGTGATCCCGATGCTGGCGGTCATCCGGCACTCGCGCTCTTCAATCAGGTAAGGCTGGCCAACCAAAGCAAGAATCTTCTCGCCGACGGCCCGCGCCTTGGCCGCTGCCTCCTCGGCCACTTCACTCAGATCTTCCAGCATCACTACAAACTCATCGCCCCCCAGCCGGCAAACCATGTCTCCCTCGTGGGCGCAGGCCACCACGCGCCGCGCCGCCTCCTGCAAGAGAAGGTCGCCGGTTTCATGGCCGAGGGTCTCGTTCAACGTTTTGAAGTTATCCAGATCCACCAGCAGTAGGGCTTGCGAATGGCCGCTTCGTCCGCTCGCGGCCAAGGCTTGACGCAGCCTCTCCAGCAGCAGCCGGCGATTGGGCAAACCGGTCAGTGGGTCATAGAAAGCCAAACTGCGAATCTCGCTCTCGGCGGCCTTGGATTGCGATAAGTCCCTGGTAACGGTAAGAATGCAGGCGACCCCGTCAATCTCCATCGGCGAGGCCGACATCTGGCCCCAGAAATACTCCCCTTTCTTCTTCCTGAACTGCACCTCCAGACCACGGCAACTGGCCTGCTGGCGCACCATCTCAACCATGTTTTGGCGGTCGCGGCCATCCGCCCATACCCCCATTTCCAGCGAAGTTTTCCCGATCACTTCTTCTCTCGAATATCCCAATGTGTCGAGAAAAGCCTGATTGCAGTCGATGTACATCCCATCGCTCAAGCGGTTGATGTTGATCGAGTCCAGACTGGTCTGGAATGCCGTGCGGTAACGCTCCTCGCTTACACGCAACGCCTCGGCAGCCGTCTTGGCATCGGAGATATCCCGTACAACCAGAAGAAAACTCGGTATCCCATCCAGATCAATCCGCGCTCCCGAAAGCAACGCCCAGAACCGCTCCCCATTCCTTCTTGCGAACTGTAAGCTGATATCCCGGCAGACGGAACCTTGCAAGGCATTCACTAATTTAAGTCGATCCTCGGGGCCGGTCCAGATATTGAGTTCCAGTGCGGTTCGCCCGATAACTTCCTCGCGTTCGTATCCAAACATACTCAGAAATGTCGGATTGACATCAACAAATCTGCCATCTTCGGCGTGGCTGATGGATATGCAATCCTGGCTGGTTTGGAAGACCGTCCGGTAGCGCTCCTCGCTCACCTGCAACGCCTCTTTGGTTGCGGCCAGCCGCTCCTCGGCGGCCTTGCGTGCTTGGATGTCCTCAATCAGCGCAATGTAGTGAAGCGGCCGCCCTTCGCCGTCGCGCAGGGTCGAAATCGTCACTCGAACCCAGACGGGAGTGCCGTCCTTGCGGATATAGCGCTTTTCCCAGCTCGAGGAGTTGTGCGTGTCGCTCGACATATACTCAAGCACATTTAGGCTTGATCCTATATCTTCTGGAGCCGTGATCTGCTGGAAGGTCATCCCCGATAATTCCTCGGCAGTGTAGCCAATGATCTCGGCGAAGCGCGCGTTGCACCTTACTATCTTTCCGTCGAAGGCGATATGCAGGATGCCAACCCCGGCCTGCTCGAAGGTCGACCGGTAACGCTCCTCGCTCTCCTGCAGTTGCATCTCCGTCCGCTTGCGCTCGGTGATGTCTTCCACGATGGCGATATGCTTGTCTGAACTGACGCCGCCGTCGTGCTGTGCGGTTGTCGTGTTCCTGACCCAGGTGAGAGTGCCGTTCTTGCGGATATATCGCTTCTCCCAACTGACGGAATTCGCCTCGCCCCTCAACAACGGTGCCAACGCCGCGCGAGTCTCTGCCATATCCTCCGGTGGCGTTAGCTGCTCGAAGGTCATGCCCGGCACTTCCCCGGCAGGGTAGCCGATGATCTCGGCAAAGCGCGCATTGCACCTCTCGATCCTGCCTCCAGAAGAGGAATGGACGATCCCCACCGGAGCCTGCTCGAAGGTGGCGCGATAGCGCTCCTCGCTCTCGCGCAATTGCAGCTCTGACAGCTTGCGCTCGGTAATGTCCTTGATGACCCCGCCCATCTTTACCGGCTGCCCCTGCGCATTGAACTCCAGCCTGCCCCTTCCATGGACCCAGCGCTCCACCTGGTCAGACTGACGAACAATCCGGTATTCCTTGTTGAAAGCCTGGCTCTTGCCAATCACTTCCTCGGCAAAATAGGCGGCCATCATGGCGCGGTCAGCAGGATGGACCAGCGCCGTCCAGCCAGCCACTGTGTGGTCATAATCCTTGCCGATTCCAAAAATATCATCCATCACATCCGAGCTAGACCACCAGCCGCTTCCTACATCCAGAACATAGCTGCCCAGTGCTCCAATCGCCTGCGCTTCCTTGAGAGACTCCAGGCTTTCGTACAGCGCAATCTCCGCCCGCTTACGCTTCGTGATGTCAATGATGAACCCTTCATAGCAGAGCAATTGTCCATCGCTCCCGCAAACCTTGCGGGTATTCAGCGACACCACGATTATGCTGCCATCCTTGCGCTTGAAATGGCACTCGAAGCCCAACACCTCGCCGTCTTCTTCAAGTTGTCGCAGGTGGCTCTCACGCTCAACCTCGTCTGCCCAAACCTGATGTGCCACGTTATCGACCTTGGACAGCAAATCCTCCGGCGAGTCGTAGCCCAGCATCCGGGCCATGGCGCGGTTCACCCGCAGCGGACTGCTCTCCGGGGATACTTGAAAGATTCCTTCCAGCGCCCCGTCGAAGATATCCCAATACTTCTTTTCCGCCGCCTTCTGATTCGTGACATCCTTCCCGAAGACCGATATGCCAACGGTTTCTCCATCGATATCGACCCGGTTTAACGTCAGTTCGGAGGTGCTGCCGTCGGCTTGGATCGACTCGATCCGCACCTGGCCCTCCCGCAACACACGCTCATAAAGCAGCGGCCAACGCGCCGCCCTGGCAGGCGGAAGCAAATCTTCCGGCCGCATTCCCAACTCAACCCGGACGTCAAAATTCTCCCGGAAGTACCGTTCCACGGTCCGGTTGAAGGTAGTCAACCGGAATTCCAGGTCCACAGACCAGATAATGTCGTCGGTGCTGTCGATCAACGCACAGAGATCGGCCTCTGCTCGATGAGGCATTTTCGCCTCGCGGGAGCCCGGCAATGCCCCCCCTCCGCGCTCGGAAGCACGTCGCCCTAAGCTCTCAAGAGCTTCCGTTATTTCGGCCATCATCCCAGGACTCCGCAAAACGCAGCCCCCTTTCGGCCCCTTTTGCCTATTTCGTCGGGAAAAGCCCAAATTGCTATCATCAGGTTTTCAACAAGAACGGGAAATATCTTTCGAGTGTACGCTGTGCATCTGAGTTTTCCACAGTAATTTTTCTTCACACGTGTGGATTAGGCGCAATACCGGAAACTGGGCGTGACGCGCAATAAAATGGGCGTCATCTCCACCTCGAGACGACACCCATAGCCTTTCCAGCCTGCAACAGAAATCTACGCCTTTTCCAGCGGATGCTCGGCATAGTGCAGCAGCACAGCCACAGCGCAACTAGTCAGCCGCGTCTCCGCTGAATCCGCGCGGCTGGTCAGAATCGTCGGTACCCGCGCGCCCAGCACGATGCCCGCCAACTGCGCTCCCCCCAGGTACTCAAGCTGCTTGGCCAGCATATTGCCGCTTTCTAGATCCGGAACCACCAGGATATCGGCCTGCCCGGTGACCGGCGAGACCAGACCCTTGATCTTGGCGGCCTTCACGCTGACCGCTGTGTCAAACGCCAGCGGCCCGTCCAGAATGCCGCCGGTAATCTGCCCGCGATCGGCCATCTTGCACAGAGCTGCCGCGTCCAGCGTCGACTTGATCTTGGTGTTCACCGTCTCGACCGCCGAAAGCAGAGCCACCTTGGGCTGCGGGATGCCCAGCGCGTGCGCTAGGTCGATGGCGTTTTGCACAATGTGGATCTTGTCCTCAAGCTCCGGCTCGATGTTGATCGCCGCATCGGTAATCAGCAGCGTGCGCGCATAGGCCGGCGTGTCCATCACAAACACATGGCTGATGCGGCGGCTGGTGCGCAGCCCCGTCTCCGCCTTCATCGCCACCTTCATCAGCTCGTCGGTGTGCAGGCTGCCCTTCATCATCGCCTGTGCATTGCCGCTGCGGCACATCGCCACGCTCAGCTCGGCGGCCTTGCGTTCGGTCTCGGCATGAACAATCGGATAGCCGGAGATATCGACGCCGATCTTGGCCGCCAGCGCCTTGATCGCATCTTCGTCGCCGAAGAGCGTCGGCCGGATCAGCCCCTCTTCTGCAGCTTCCACTGTGCCTTTCAGCGCCACATCCGACAACGGCCAGCAGACCGCCGTCGTGATCGCCGGTAACTGCTTGCAGCGTGCCAGGAACTTGTGAAAGACGTGGTAATCGGCGGGATGACCCACCAACGGATCAACGGTAACGGACTCAGCCAGAGGCGCAAGATCGCTCATCGAAATTCTCTCCCGGCCTGCGCGGCGGATAGCTGGCTGGCCTTACACTTCTATTGTCGGCTCCCCAGGGAACTGCACCTGTGCCAAAGGTCACACTCCGGCGTAGCGTATCGCATTACGAGATAAACGCCTCGCTATCCTCCTGCTAGAGGATTGATTCCGCCAACTTGCTCCTACCCGCCCCGTTTCACAACGCCAGCTGTGATGCGTTAGCCTTGTAACTGACTACAAGTTGTCGAGGTCCTGCTTATGCGTCGTTGCCTCCCCGATGTTTTCTTGCTCTTTGTCTGCGCCGCAGCCAGTGTGCTGGCGCAAACCGCTCCTGCAGCCGCGCCCTCCTGCTCCAGCTTGCATCTGGTGCCCGCGCCGCGGGAGTGCCTGGCTGTCGAAGCGATTCCCATCGGCGGCATTGGTTTCTTTGTCTCCGCTGACAAGAACGCCGAGGACGGCTTTGCCGCCGAGGACCTCATCGAAGATCGCCTCGGAAAGAGAAATGTGCAGAAGGATGCGCCCTTCATCCGCCTCGAGCGTGCGGAAACCCCCGAGGCCCAGAACTTGCTCACGCAGCACCATCTCGCCTTCGATCCGGCAATGCACGACGAGGGCTACATCATTGTGCCTGATGGCCAGGGCGGCCTGGCGGTCATTGCCCAGACCGCAGCCGGTATCTTCTACGGCGCGCAGACGGTCAAGCAGTTGATCGTCGGCGCCGGTAAGGACGAGCTGCTGATGGTGCCCACGCTGCGCGACTGGCCGGCGATGGCGCATCGCGGCCTCTCTGACGATTGGTCGCGAGGCCCAATGCCCAACATGGATTTCCTCAAGCGCGAGCTGCGCACCCTGGCGGCCTACAAGGTAAACATCTTCTCGCCCTACTTCGAGCACACCTACGCCTATGACTCGACGCCGCTGGCGGCCTTTCCCGGCGGCGCGATGACGCCCGACGAAGCGCGCGAGATGGTCGAATTCGCGGCCCAGTACCACATCACCATCATTCCCGAGCAGGAGTCCTTCGGCCATCTGCATCACTTGCTCAAGTTCGAACAGTTCTCTTCTTTGGGTGAAACGGCGCACGGCTCGGTGCTCGCTCCCGGCGATCCGGCCACGCTGCCCTTGATCGCCAGTTGGTTCGGCGAGCTGGCCAAGGTCTTTCCAGGTCCGTACGCGCACATCGGAGCCGACGAAACCAATGAGTTGGGGCTGGGCCGGACACGCGATCAAGTCCAGAAGCAGGGTCTGGGCTTGGTCTATCTCGACTTCCTCAAGCAAATCCATACCACCCTCGAACCTAACCATAAACAGCTTTTGTTCTGGGGAGACATCGCGGTCAACTCGCCCGACCTGGTCGGCATATTGCCCAAAGACATGATTGCCGTGCCTTGGGAATACGACTCCAAGCCCAGCTTCAAGCCGATCATCGAGCCTTTCACCAAGGTGGGTCTCGAGACCTGGGTCTCGCCCGGCGTGAACAATTGGAATCGCCCATACCCTAACAACAACGAAGCTCTGGCCAACATTCGCGCCTTTGTCCGTGACGGTCAGGCCCTCGGCGCGACCGGCGAGCTCAACACCGTCTGGAACGACGACGGCGACGGTATCTTTGACGAGAGCTGGTTCGGCGTGCTCTTTGGCGCGGCCGCCGGATGGCAGCCCGGAGAAAGTTCCGAGGAGGCATTCACCTCGTCCTACGGGCTGGCCTTCCATCGCGACCCAACCGGCAAGATCGACCAGGCCCAGCGCGAACTGATGGCTGCTCACGCCGCCTTCAAGCAGGCCGGTCTGCACGACGTCCGGAATTACTACTTCTGGCTCGATCCCTTCACGACCGAGGGGCAGCGCGTGGCCGTCAAGATGCGTCCCGCCGAAAGCGAGCTGCGCCTCCATGCCGAGCGAGCCATCACTCTGGTCGCCGAGGCCAAAGCCGCGGCAAGGCAGCAAAACCGCACTCTCGATAACCTCGAGGCGCTGGATGCTATGGAACTCGGCGCGCGCCGTATCGACTTCGTTGGCCTGAAATTTCAATCCGCCGACGACTCCGTTGCGCTCTACGCCCAGGCCCTCGCCCTCGCCCCGGACAAAAGCCGCCGCGACGAGGCCGCGGCATTGCTCTACACCATCGGCTCGAACAACGGCCACCTGCAAGACATTCGTGACGGCTACGCGCTGCTCGGTGGACTCTATCGCCAGGCATGGCTGCGCGACAACCGCCCCTATTGGCTCGAGAACAACCAGGCCCGCTATGACGCCGCAACGCAACTCTGGATCGGCCGCATTGATCGATGGCGTCTGGTTCAGGAGCAGTGGTGGAACACCCACACCCTCCCCTCAGCCGCCGAAGCCGGCCTCCCCGAGCCAGCCAAATAGCAATGCTCACTCGCGTCCCCAGGCCCATATCCATAAAACGGATGCCCCAGGTCCGGATTCTCGGACCTGGGAGACGATATACCCCAACCCGCGTATTATCCTTATCAGATACTTCGAGTTTTGCAGATTCCCAGGTATGATAATCCAGACTTTGAGAAGCACACAGGTTAATGGTTGCTCAGACTTGGAGTATCTGCCAGCAACATAGACGGTTGCTAGAGAGCCTTGTGGGGACTGTCTTTCAGTAACCCGAACCGCACTAAGCTATCAGCAGTAGCGATAATCGTCTCCTGACTTGACCGCGGAGTCCAGCCCAATATGCGCTTTGCCTTCTCATTCGTGGCAGTCTTTATCTTGCCGAGTTGGGGAACCATCTGCCTCATGGCGGGATTAAGAATCGCGGCGAGGCGCACCAGCCAGTTAGGCAGTTGCCGTGTAGGCACTCTAGAGGCCGACGAACCCATACGACGCTTCAGTATCTTCGCGACATCGAGCATCGACACACAATCTCCGGCAACGGCTAGAAATCGTTCGCCTTTTGCGATGGGATTAGCCATTGCGCGAATGTGTAAATCTGCGACGTCGCGCACATCAACTACACCGAAATAAAGCTGTGGGCATCCTGGCATTGAGCCGTCCATCATGCGCTGGACAATGGCAATCGAGTTTGAGAAGTCTGGTCCGAGGACCGGGCCGAATATGCCCACTGGATTTACGACCGAAAGTTCCAGGCCGCCGCCCTCTCTGTCGATGAAGTCCCAAGCCGCGTGTTCAGCCAACGTCTTTGATTTTATGTAGGGTTGCACATCGCTGCCATTGAGGTCTGTCCAGTCCGTCTCATTGAATGGCGTTTGTTTTGGCTTCTGGCCATAGCCAATTGCTGCGAACGAGGAGGTCAGCACAACGCGCTTGACTCCAGCATCGCGTGAGGCGCGCAAGACGCGGAGAGTACCTTCGCGGGCGGGAACGATCAACTCGTCTTCATCTTTAGGCACATCTGCGGGGAATGGCGACGCGACGTGAAGCACGTACTCGCAGCCTGCCACAGCTTCCGGCCAGTTCGCATCATTTTCAAGATCGGCGACGATGAAGGACAACCGCCTGTCAGGCCCGGCTCCACTTGTTTCGAGCATGGCGCGCACATCATGCTCTCGTTTCAAGCTTCGTACTGTGGTGCGTACCTGATGCCCCGCAGCCAGCAACTGCAGAATCGTGTGACTGCCGACAAATCCTGACCCTCCAGTTACGAGAATCGTACTCATTTCAGACTCCTTGTCTCAATCTCGAATTTGACAGCACGCACGTATGCAACTTTTTACCGTCTTCATAAAGTCAGCCCTTGAGAGATGCCCATCTTTCCATGTGAGTCCAAATTGGAAGAGCACTTGGGAAATTTCTTTGGGCGTGCAAATATTGTTAGCTTTCTTGAACTCGGGTGAATCCGACAAGGCTTTCGCAACCTTTGCCTTGAAGGCTGATTTGCAATCTTCGAGCTGATGATTCCTCGATAAGCGATTCCCCGTTTCAATGACATCAAATGACTGCGGGGTAAATGTAATAAGATGACGGCCAAACCAGGCATCCATGGCACTCAGAAGCCGCTGAAATAGTGAGGTGTCAGGTCTGGTTAGCTCCTCTTGAACCAGGCTCAGTCCATCCTCTAGGTATTTCTGCATCGCAGCTAGAAATACCTCTTCCTTACTGGAGAAATGGAGATAGAGTCCCTGTTTTGAGATATCCGCCGCTTCGGCCACATCTTCGACGGATGTCTTTTTGAATCCGAATTTTCCAAAAACCGGAATAGCCGTAATCAGAATCTGTTCTCTTCTTCTGGAGCCGTCGGTTGAGGCTTGAATTGGTTCCATAATCATGTTTACATTATTGACCGAATCGGTCCATATAGTCAAGTAGAATGGAGGGTGGAGAAGCTCCCATCGATAATTCTGCGTGCCCCATGTCCGGATTCTCGGAGATGGGAGCAACAGCATTATGCCACGCTGCGTCCCTTCGCCGTGGTTTGCTGGCTGGATTCCATCGCGTGGCGCAGCAGCAGATTCGCCTTGGTCTGGTAGCCGCGCCCATAGCTTTTCAGCCACTCGATCACATCGTCGTCCAGCCGCATCGTCACCGGGCGCTTTGCCGGCCGGTAGAAGCGGCCAATCGCCATCCAACAAAACGGCCCGCCCCGGAAAAGGGCAGGCCGTTACGCTGACTCGCTGACTAGCCGACTCGCTACTTCAATATCAACTCCGCGCTCAGCGGCGTGTTCTCGCTCGAGTCGCCCACCCGGATCACAAACTTGCCCGGATCAATCGTCCACTTGTGCGCCGCAGTATCCCAGTAACTGAAGGCGCGTGCATCCAGGTTCAGCGTCACGTGCTTGGTCTCGCCCGGCGCCAGGTTGACCTTCTCGAAGCCCTTCAATTCGCGCTCCGGACGGCTCACCTTGGTCGAGGGATCGGAGACGTAGAGTTGCGCCACTTCCGCTCCTGCCACGCTGCCCGTGTTGGTCACGTCAAAGCTGACCGCAACGGTCGAGCCCGAGGCCGCTGTCGCCGGAGCCGTCAGCTTCGAGAAGCTAAAAGTTGTGTAACTCAGCCCGAAGCCGAAGGGATACAGCGGATGCTTGCCGGTCGTCGTCCAGTAGCGATAGCCCACCATCATGCCGTCGTCGTACTTGATGTGTGGCATGACGTAATCCACCGGCGGCTTGCCGCTTTCCGTTACGTGCAGCGAAGTGTCCGCGCCCTTGACCGGATAATAGAAAGCGGCCGAAGGGTCTTCCTCCCAACTGCGGTCGAAGCTCGCCGGCAGCTTGCCCTCCGGGTTGTGCTTGCCGAAGAGAACCTCGGCGACCGCCGTGCCGCCCTCCTGGCCGGGATAGTAAATCTGCAGCAGCGCCGGAACCTGCGCCAGCCAGCGTCTGGTATCCGAGCCAACCGCGCCATTCAGCGTGACAATGACGTGTGGATTGATCTTGGTGATCGTATCGATCAGCGCATCCTGGCCCCAGGGCAGCTCGAAGGTTCGGTCCTGGCCTTCGCTCTCAGTGTTGGGGCCGAAGCCGGCGGCAATCACCACCACATCCGCGGCTGCGGCAAATTGCTTGGCCTCGTCCGAGATCAGATCCGCCTCCAACACCATGCCCAGTCCGAAGCGGTTGCCGGCAAAACCGGGAAGATACTCGGCCACCACGTTGACTGTTTGCCCAGCCGTCAAATCAATCGTCGTGAAGCGCGCATTCTGGCCTTCGGCGCGCGGATGAGCCAGCACCTGCTTGCCGTCCACCAGCACCTTGTAGCTATCGCTGCCCGCGGCGGCCGACAGAATCAGATACTTGCCCTGCTTCTCCGCCTTGAACGAGGTGGTATAGCGTATGCTGCGCGGCGACTTGTCCTCGGGTCCCCACCACTCTTGCCTATAATCGGCAATGCTCCTTGGCTTGGTCATCTCCGGCGTGCCGGTGAAGTCCTTGCTCGGATAGGTGGCCATCTCGATACCGCCCTGCCAATGGGTGCGTCTTAAAAATTCCATCAGATCCGGCAGCGCGCGGTCGTAGAGCACATGAACGTCGGGTCCAGCCTGGTTGGCGATTCCGGTGACGATACTGACCGGCTCGAAGGCTTGCGCAGTCGAAGAGCCGCCGCCGCCGGTCACTGCCGGATAAGCGTTGGGTCCGATCACCGCGATCGTCTTCACCTTGGCCGCGTTCAGCGGCAGCAGGGTGCCGTCGTTCTTCAAAAGCGTCAGGCTCTCCCGCGCGGCATCCAGCGCAATCGCCCGATCAGCCACCGAGTAGGTCGAATTCGACGGATCGAATTGCGGGCGGTCCAGGAAGCCGTAGCGCAGTGTAACCCGCAATATCCGCAGCACCTTGTCGTCGATGGTAGATTCTTTCACCGAGCCGTCTTTTACCGCGGGCAAAAGCGTCTCGGCGTTCATGAATCGAGCGTTGGGCATCTCCAGGTCCAAGCCGTTGTTGGCCGCCCCCACACCGTCATACACGGCGTTCCAGTCCGACATCAGAATTCCTTGAAAGCCCCACTCGCCCTTGAGCACCTTCAGGTTCAGAAACTCGTTCTGTGTGGCGTGAACGCCGTTGATCAGGTTGTACGAGTTCATCACCGCATCCGCGTGGCCCTTGGTCACCGCGGCCTCGAAGGCCGGCAGGTAGATCTCGCGCATCGTCCGCTCGTCGGCGTCTGAACTGGAATTGTGTCGGTTGAACTCCGAGTTATTCAAAGCGTAGTGCTTGACCGTGGCGACCACACCCTGCGACTGCAAGCCCTCGATGAATGCAACCGCCAAAGCCGAGTTCAGGAACGGATCCTCGGAGAGGTACTCGAAGTTGCGGCCATTCAGCGGCGAGCGGGCGATGTTGACCCCAGGTCCAAGCAAAAAATTGACGCTGCGAACACGGGCATCCTTGCCCAGCGCCTCGCCTTCTCTGCGCACCAGCTCCGGATCCCAGCTGGCGGCCAGCGAGACTCCGCCGGCATACGAAGTGGTCGGTCCCCAGGTGCGCACGCCCAATGAAGCGTCCGACATCTTCAGCCTCGGCAGGCCGATCGACGGCTCGGCAAAGGTGTACATATAATCGGTGCCGCCAATCAGCTCGATCTTTTCATCAAGCGTCAGTTTGGACAGCATCGCATGAGCCTTGGCCTCGATTTGCGGCGAGTCCGGCGCGGGCGCCTGGGCGGTAGCGGCCAGGGCACAGCCGGACAGCATCGTGAAAAGGAGGGCTATTCCCGTAGAAATCGTTTGCGCAGTGAGTTTGCTTGGTTTTGTCATAACACAGAAAGGCTATCGCATTTTACCCGCCGCTGTACATAGGTTTCCCGGCTAAACGCCTGCTGGAGTTTTTTCCCCTTCAAACTGCCTTCTCTGCTGTATCAACCTGTGTGACGGAAGTCACTGAGCGGAGTGAATGGTGTCACTGCCGACCCCTCGCTCCGGAGCGCAGACTCGGTATCCAAAGGGCTAAACAGCAAGCAGGCGCCGCTCGGCGTCAGGGGCTTGTGGGTGAGCATTGACCAGATAGTGAGGACCAGCGCGGGAGGCGCGGCCTCTCTGTTCATGCGAAATAGGCTGGCGGCGAGTGAAATCCAAACGCGCGGCCTCGATCTTCCGGTTTTTCGGAGTTGTTGCACTTGGAGCGATCTTCCGCTATGGAATTCGGTTCGCCGCAAACTCGTATCGCCAAAAATGTTCGTCTCCATGAGGACAATTCGAGCGTCGCGGCCTCAACCCACCGCAGTGCCGGTGCCTGCCCAAATTCCGAGGCGGAAGCAACCATCCAGCGCGAACCAAACTCACGGCGGATGGATGCCCTCCAAGCCCATCCGGTGGCTGAATTGCTGGCCTGCCCGCCAGCCATCGGGCTTCTGCTCAACGACGCGGCTCAGTGCCTTACCTTCGAGGCCGGGCAGGTTGTCTTTCGCCAGTCCGAGAGTTGCCGTGGACTCTACCTGGTGGTCTCTGGCCTCTTTCAGCGCCGTGCCGAACGGCTCGAGACGCGCTTGATCCTCGCCCCAGCCCGCGCCGGCGACTTGGTCGAGTTAGCCGCCGCATTGGGCGAAGGCCATCATACTTGCACGCTGGCCGCGCAGACCGCGGGTTCGCTGTTGATGCTGCCAACCGAAGCGCTCGCGCAGGCCTTTGGAAGCTATCCTCCCCTGCGTATGCAGTTGCTCGAGGAATTGGCCCGCGAGGTTTCACGCGCCTACAACTCCTGTTCCCTGGGCCGCGCGCTCAGGCCGAAACGGGATAACTCCGCGGCCTAATACGCCCGGGGTAACAATTT
>JBEKDX010000025.1:0-20201 GCA_050014135.1 Occallatibacter sp. | reverse complement strand
GTGTCGCTCCGGGCTTGGGTCGGCTGAAGTTCATCCTTGCTAAAGTCTTCTTGCATTCCCGTCCTCTGGCTGAGAGAAACTCTTCCTGACCCGGTCCGGGGAGAACGGTCTCCGGTTGGGGTTCGTGGTATCCCACCCTAGCGACAAAAACAAGAACGTCGCGAGGGTGGGATACCCACTCACTACGCTAACTCCGCTTTACTTCTTGTCAGCCTCTGCCTTGGCCGGAAGCAACGCGCCCATCTTGTTGAAGAGCGTCATCATCTCCATGGGCAGCGGGAAGACGATGGTGGTGTTCTTCTCGACGCCGATCTCGGTCAGGGTTTGCAGATAGCGCAATTGCAGGGTCATCGGCTCAGAGGCCAGCAGATGAGCAGCGTCCACCAGCTTCTGCGCGGCGTCGAACTCGCCTCCGGCATGGATGACTTTCGCGCGCTTCTCGCGCTCCGCCTCGGCCTGCTTGGCCATGGCGCGCTGCATCTGATCGGGCAAGTCCACCTGCTTCACTTCGACGGAAATGACCTTCACGCCGAACGGCTCTGTACGCTGATCCATGATCGACTGAATGCGCACGTTGAGCTTGTCGCGATGGCTGAGCAGCTCGTCCAACTCGACCTCGCCCAGCACCGTGCGCAGTGTCGTCTGCGCCAGTTGAGAGGTCTGATAGACGTAGTTGGCTACCTTGATCGCCGCGTCGTTGGGGTTGACCACGTAGAGCGTGACCACGGCGTTTACCTTAATGGTGACGTTGTCGCGGGTAATCACATCCTGCGGCGGAACTTCAAGCACGTCCTGGCGCAGCGAGATGCGCACCATCTGCTGAAATGGCCGGAAGACAAAGATGATGCCCGGCCCGTAAGGCTCTGCCGAGACGCGACCCAGGGTGAAGATCACCCCGCGCTCGTACTCGCGCAGAATCTTGATGCAGTTGAGTACGTAGAGGACGACGATGGCCAGGAAAATCAGAATCGGCATTAGCAAATCAGACATTGGAATTTCCTCACATACGACGAATTGTACTCCCTAGAGCAAGACTTGTTGAGGGTTGTAGTTTCCCACCCTAGCCGCAAAAACAACGTCGTGCCGAAGGTAGCGCACCAATTATTTTAATCAGCCGGCTCCACGTGCAGCAGGTAGGTTTCCAGGCCCACGACACGCAGCGGCGCGCCGGCGGGCACAGGTACGGTCGACACAGCACGCCATATTTCGCCCTCGACGACCACATGGCCTTCGGGATTCAGCGGCTCCATCGCCGAGGCGCATCTGCCCACCAGTGACGATGGACCTAGCTTGGATTTCATGCGCCGGGCGCGTACCGCCAGGCGAACCAGAAAAACGGTGATGGAACCGAAGGCCGCGCTAACAGCAAGAGCTACCCACGGGCTGACGGCCAGTTCCGGCACCGGCGCGTTCACCAGCGTCAGCGTTCCGAAGGTGAGGCAGATGATTCCGGCGATGGCCAGCGCGCCATGGCCGCCGAATTTGGCCTCCAGCAGCAGCAATGCCAATGCCGCCACCAGCAGCAACACGACCGTATAGTTGATAGGCAGCAGATTCAAGCCAAAGATGGCCAGCAGCACCATCAGCGTACCCAGCGCGCCAGGGACAATAGTGCCGGGGGCGTTGAATTCGAGATAGATCAGCAGCGCGCCGCCCACCAGGAAGAGCAGCGCGATATTAGGATTGACCAGCCAGCCCAGCAACTGCTCGCGCAGAGTGGTCTTGAGCACTTCGATCCGCGCTCCGGCCAGATGCAACGTCAACTTGCTATCGTCCCAGCGGGTGATCTCGCGGCCATCCAGCAGCTTGAGCAGCTCTGATTCGTTGGGAGCGATGAGGTCGATCAGGTGCTTGTCCAGCGCCTCCTGGGCGGTATAGGAGTGCGAGGTGTGAACTGCGTCCTCGGCGGCCTCGGCGTTCCTATTCCGTTTTGTCACGTAGGAGCGCAGAAAGGCTTCCGTGTCGTTCTCGATCTTCTGGCTCATCGTGGCGTCGGGCTGGGGGCCAAGCTCGATCACCGGGTGAGCCGCGCCGGCGTTGGTTCCGGGAGCCATCGCGGCGATATCGGCCGACTCCAGCAGGAAGAAGCCAGCCGAGCCGGCGCGCGCTCCCGCAGGGCCAACGTAAACAATCACCGGAACCTTCGAGTCGAGAATCGCGCGGACCATCAAATGCGTCGAATCGAGCAGGCCGCCGGGCGTGTCCAGCTCGATCAGCAGCGCGCGCGCGCCGTCAGCGTTGGCTCTCTGAATGGCGTGATCCAGCTCACCCTGCGTAATCGGCTGGATGGTGTCGGAGAGAACGAATTTGTCGACAACCGGCTGCTGCGCGCGGGCCGGAGCGGAAAGGATGCAAACGGCGGCCAGAACAGTTGCAATTCCATAGATGCGTTGAATCATGGTGTGCTCCTTATAGCGTGGCCTTTGGTGCTTTTCTCAACTCTCTGATAACTCCACTGCCGAGCAACATATAAAACATACCGACAATGAAGATAGTCGCGAAGCAAAGAGGAACCACGAACCGGTTCTCTCCGGGAGAAAAGAACCCTTTGCCGCTCCAATAAAGGAAAAGTGGGGCAAAGCTGACGGCCACTCCTTGCAGTGCCGCCACAATCCAGTAGAGAGGCGAACGCACGATCTTCACCCATTTGGAATTAACTTCGATGGTAACTTTACCCATGCCAAACTCTCCTTATGAATGAGGCCACTGATAAAGCATTTCTACCGGTTTCCTTCCTCGCAACGCTCTAAGTCGCGAGGAAGGAAAAACCACTCATTTCTTCATGCCGTCCTTGGCTTCAATCTGTTGCTTGAGTTCCAGCGCCGGCTTGTTCTTGGGATCGATTTGCAAGGCAGCTTCCACATTCTGCCTTGCTTCATACAAATGATTGATCGCGAGGTCGAGACGGACCAGCACCAGGTACGCATCGACGGACGGCATCAGTTCCAGCGAGGTGACGGCTTCCTTGCGAGCGGCTTCGGTGTCACCGGTGCGCTCGCGAACTGCGGCCAGGCCGGCGTGGGCCTCGGCGACCTTAGGGTCGGTGGCTATGGCAGATTGATAGAGCCGCTCAGACTCGAGCAGCAAGCCGCGACTCAAATAATCCTTTGCCTGTGCGGAAAGCTTTAGCGCGCGCTCACGCGGCCCCAGCGCGGCCAATCGCGAGGCATCCATCTGGTCCAGCATCAGCGCAGCCTGGTGGAAGGCGGCAGCGTCAAAGCCGCGCTCGATGCGCTCCAGCGGATCGGCCTTGGCGTCGGCTTCCTCGTCCGAGTCGTCCGCTCCGTCCGCTTTGATTGCGGGCTGCGCGGCAGGCGCCTTGGCACTTCCAGGCGCGGCAGAACCAGTCGCCGCAGCCTTGGGCTTGGCGGAGACCGGCGGCTTGGTCCAGGCCTTCTGAACCGCCAATGCTTCTTTGTCATTGGGACGCAGCAGCAGAGATTGGGCCAGCTCGGTCAGCGCTTCAGCCTGGTCGCCGTGACGCTTGAGGCTGACGGCCAGATTGAAGTGGTAGTCGGCCTCGTTGGGATCGGCGGCCAGCGCCTGGCGAAAGAGTGGAATGCCGTCTTGGCCCCGGCGCGCCAGCGCGACACCTTGATTGTTGACTACCGCAGCCAGCGGCAGCACGCGAGCCACTCCGGCAAAGGCCTCCTCGGCATGGGTGTAGTCGCCGGAAAAGAGCAGCGAGAGACCGCGGTAGAAGCCGGCTTCGAGAGTGTCCGGATCGCCGCGTCCCACCTTGGCAAAATCCTTCGCGGCCTGCTCGTACTGCTGGCCGGCGTACTCCTCGCGGCCCAGCGCCATCCAGGCAGGCGAGAAGCCTGGATTGAGCAGAACAGACTGGTTCAGGTGGCGCAGCCGCTCCTGCTGATCCGGCTCGGTGATGCCGCGAATGTACTGCTCGAAGGCGTCCAGGCGCAGACCAGCGCCGGCGGCCACAAATGTCTCCTCGGAGACTTTGAAGCTGGGATCGAGCTGCCGGGTGAGCTTCCAGGCCAGCGAATCGAAGACCGCGGACATCGCGCGTATCTCGCCGCGGGAGGTCACAGCCTCTGACATTCTCAGGTGCGGCACATCCACCAGGCGCGCCTCGGCCACGATGCCCGAGCCGTCAGTCACGTAGCTACCCACAATGATCGAATCGGCGTCGAGGGTCTCGGCCAGCTTGAGCGAACTGGCGCGCGAGGGATGAAAGCCCTGCGGCAGCCCTAGATGATCGAGCGCGTACCTGCGGTCGGTGCGGCTCATGGGAGCAAAGCCCGCCGAGGCCAGACGGCTGCTCAAAATCTCCGCCGAGGCCTCTCGAATCCACTCCAAGCTGGGTTGCCCGGTGCGATTGTCAAAGGGCAACACCAGCAGAATGCGCCCGCCTGCGCCTCCTGCTGTGGGGCCAGCTTCAGAAGCTGCCTGGGCGCGAGCCAATACCGTGATCGAAAGAGTCAGCGCAAGCGCCACTCCCAAAGAGGCGGCCAGTTGCCCAACCCGGCCTGAGCGAAATGAAGGAAAAGTATGCACAACAGGCTGATTATAGGCGGTGCGGCTGGCGAGCGGCGGGTTGAGTGGTTGCGAGGGCAGAATGCAGGGCAAGCCGAAGGAATGGAAATGGAGGGCTAGCGGCGTGCTAAAGAATTAAAAAAATCTAATTCCGAACGATAATTTCCCTTCCTGCCATTCGCATTTGGAACCAAATCGTTAGAAACCACAGAATATAAGACAAAAGTAATCTTTTGCCCCATCCACAGTTGACGATTTCTTAATCAGACGGCCTGATCCAACACCGTCTGCTACTCCCGGCAAAAGTGATTTGTCCGGTGTGGCGAGAGAAAAAGTTACCTCCCGGAGGCGGGTTCAAATGCAATGCGCGCGTTCATTTCTGCGAGGGTTGATATTAAGTATTCCGGCAGCCCTGGCATTGTTACCGGCAGCATGGGCAGCGTCGCCCGTGATCACCAGCCTGACTCCGGCTTCGGCGATTGCGGGCGGGGCTGCTTCCACGCTGATCATCAACGGAGAGGGATTCACGGCAACCTCGACTGCGATGTGGGGTTCGACTGCACTGACGACGACCTGGAAGAGCGCGTCGGAGTTGACGGCAACCGTTCCCGCCAGCCTGATTGCAAGCGCCGGCACGATTAGCATTACAGTCTCCTCAGCCAGCGGCACAGCATCCGCCGTTCTCTTTACCGTGAATGCGCCGCAGCCCGCGACCGCCAGCCCGGTTCCGGCTTTGGCGGTCCCTGACGTTGCCGCACTCCCCGGCACACTGTTTCCCGATGGAAACGCGGTGCGCGTAACTGCCAAGGTGGAGACGGCAACTCAACCGGCTGCCGCCGTGGATGCAAGCTCATCCAGTGCGGCCATTGCCAGTAATCCAGCATATATTCCCCCCACTCTGAATTCGGATTCAGCGAGTGTGAGCGACACCCCCGCTTCTACTGGCATGATCGCCACCTCAGCGATTGCAATGACCGCCTCGGCCGGCGGTGCCACACCCCAAGCGGTCTCTCCCCTGGCCTCACCGCAAGTCGCCGCTCCACCCGCTCCCACCGTCACCAGCCTGAGTCCGGCCTCGGCAACTGCCGGCGGCGCAGCCTTCACGTTGACCATCAACGGAACAAACTATACCTCGACCGCGACCGCGAACTGGGGCTCCACGCCGCTGATTACAACTTACAAGAACGCGACTCAATTGACGGCCGCAGTCCCCGCCACCCTGATTGCCACTGACGGCACAGCTAGCGTCACTGTCACTACCGACAGCGGAACCACCTCCGGCACAACATTCACCATCAATCCTGCCCGACCCACGATCTCCAGCTTGAGCCCCACTTCGGTTCTAAACGGCACTGCGGCTTTCACCTTGACGATAAATGGCGCCAATTTTGCACCAGGAACCACGGCGACAGTAGTACGCTGGAACAGCACGGTGCTGGCCACAACCTACGTCAGTTCCACCCAGCTTACGGCAGTGGTTCCCGCCAACCTGATCGAATATGACGGCACGACCTCCATCTCTGTCGTCTCCAAGGGGGGTATCTCATCCGGCGTCACCTTCACCATCAACCTCTCCCCGCCAACCATCACCAAACTCACCCCGAATGATCTTCCGAGCGATTATGGAGAGATCACGCTGATGATCTCCGGCGTGAACTTCACCCCCAACATGACGGTCAATTTTGGAGCGACGCAGATCGCTTCTACTACCGGCGGAACAGTAACTATCCCGGCTAGTCTGACGTCAACTCCCGGCCCGATCAACGTGACGGTGACCACCTCTGCCGGAACATCGGCTCCGTCCATCTACACCGTTGCACTGCCGTTGCCTGTGGTCACCAGCATCAGCCCGGCCTCGGTTCCGGCCGGCAGCGCTCAGTTCAAGATCACCATCAACGGAACCGGCTTCATATTGGGATCGTTCTCCTCATTGGGTACTCCTCGACTCGCTACAACCTATGTCAGTCCCACTCAATTGACCGCCATTGTTCCCGCCAGTCTGGTCGCTAGCGCTGGCGTAGTTGGCCTCTTGGTCTACACCCCCGGCGCAAACTGGTCGCGTGCCATTACCTTTACCATCGACCCATCGCCGCCGACGATCACCAGTCTAAGCCCCAATTCGATTGCCAACGGCTACACTGGGGTCATGATGAAGGTCAACGGCACGGCCTTCACCCACGACGCTACCGTCTATTGGGGTACAACTCCTCTGGACACGATTTACCTCAGCTCCACGCAGTTGTCGACTTGCATCCCGCCCAGTATGACTCAGTACCCCGGCACGGGCAGCGTCACGGTCGTCAACTCGGTCGGAACATCCGCTCCAGCAGTCTTCACTATCAATATGTCGCCGCCGCAAATTGACTACATGGCTCCCGGTTTTGCCTCGGCGGGCGGAGCAGGCTTCACTTTGACCCTGTCCGGAAATAACTATACTCCGGCTGCAATCGTGAAGTGGGGTTCCACCGCTTTAGCGACAACCTATGTCAGTTTCTCAGAACTGACGGCGGTGGTTCCCGCCAGCCTGATCACCAATTCAGGCATGGTTTCCATCTCCGTCACTACGGCGGCGGGTACATCGAATTTACCCCCCTTCATCGTCAATCCGGCGCCCAAAATCATTACGACGACTCTGCCCTCTGGAACGGCCGGCAACGCCTACTCCGCACAGATCACTGCAACCGGCGGGGTTCCCGGGTACGATTGGGTAATTACCGGCCTGCCAGAGTTTCTCACCTATAACAATACTTTCGACAGTACGCTGACCATCACTGGAACAGCCCCCACGTCCGGCCCGGTGACCTTTCAGGTCGCAGCCCAGGACCAATTCGGCTCCATCGCCGGCCCGGTCAACTACACCATCAACTTTGCCGCCGGCCCAACCAGCACTAACGACGGCAGCCTCAACGGCAGCTACACCTGCCTCTTCCAGGGCTACTTTGATGACGGCTCGCGCTGGGCCTCTGTGGCCAGCTTCCAGGCAGACGGGCAAGGCAACTTCTCCAGCGGCATCTTCGACACCAACAGCACCGACATCGGATCGGGATCGGGCATTATGACCGGCGTCTACAGCGTCGGCTCCGATAACAGCGGCACCGCCTCCATTCACACCATCTATACCGAAAACATTGGCGGAAACCAAACCACACAATGGGCGATTGCGCTCACCAGCAATGCGCAGCCGGCGCAACAGCTCCGCATGGTTGAAGATGATGATCTGGGTACGCTGCCCTCCGGTCAGCAAGCCACAGCCAACTGTTATCTGGCCACGCCCAGCGCATTTTCCGATAGCACCATCAGCGGCTCGAGCTTCGTCTTCGGAGTCGACGGCGAGGACAACAGCGGCAACATGAAAGCCAAAGTCGGCCTCTTCAGCGCCGCCGCCGGAAAGATCGTGAACGGCAATCTCGATACTGCGCTGGGAGGCAACAATACCGCCCAGACCACTGCTTTCAGCGGAGCCTACACCGCGCCTGACCCGGCCTCTGGCCGCTTTACCATCGCTCTCAACGGCGCCGGCAGCCCCTCCGGCTATACCGTCTACATCATCGACGCCAACCGAATGTTCATATTGGATAACACCTCGGATGACGGCGAGCAGTCCGGCAATATGCGCCCGCAGCAGCAAGCCTCCTACTCCGGAGCGAGTATCGACGGACCGTATGTTCTCTACCTGCGCGGCGCGGAATTCAGCAACGGAGTTGGCGCGCCATCGGGCTTTTACGCCGGTGTTTTTCGGGGTACGGGCGACGGTGCTGGGAACTTCACTGTCAATCAGAGTTACACCAACGATGATGGCGTCTACTCGTCCGGAAAATCGACCGGCGGCCCAACGGCTCTCACTTTCGACCCCGATAACCCTGGCCGCGCTACATTCTCATCGGCCAGCGGCACAACTTACCTCTACCTGTTCAATTCCAACACCGGCTTCGAGATGAGCGTGAAGAGCAACGGCTCCGTGGACTCGGGCTGGCTAGAGCCACAGACGCAAATGGCTTTTACCGATGCGGCGCTGGCCGGTAATTATCTCTCCGGCGAATTGCCTCTGTTGAATTGGCAAGCGACCGGCAGCGTGGGTGAGTACAACCTGACCGCCAATGGCGCGATCACCGGCGGCAGCAGCACAGCCGGAAAGGAGTATCTCTCCTGGGATCAATCCATTAATATGACCTACGGTTGGGATGCGAAGGCTCCCGGCACGGGAACCTTCATCGTCGCCAATGGCGCACAGAGCGGAGCCAGTTGCGCAGTAATCAACGCGATTAAATTCGTCTGCGTGCTCCAGACCGATCTTTCGCCGAGCATCGAACTCATGCAGCAGTAAGCAATATCGGGGAAAAGCTGCAAGCTGCTTCTACGGCTCCTGCTCCATCCAGTAGTTCGCCCGCGCCACAATCCGCGCGCCGTAAACCTGCGCCAGGCGAACCCTGATGCTGTGCAATCCCGGCGTCGGATTCGATGGGCTGAAGGTGATCAGATAGCGGTTGCGAGCGCGCTTGGCCGACTCCACCACCCGCTTCTCAAAACCCTTGTCGCCGGTGAAGGTATTGTACTCCCCGCCGCTCATGTGGGCAATCTCTTTGGTGACATTCTTCTTGAAGGCCGGCACAATCATCGCCAGCGTGGAAAACAAATTCATGGCGCGGTCGTCGCCATTGTCCTTTATGTCGTGGTTCAACTCGGCGCGCGCCGGCGAGAACGAGACGCTCAGCACCAGCACGTCCGACTGGCCAATCTTGCGGATCAGCGCCTCCACCTTGGTGTGCTTGCTGCCGTGGTCCCGCTCTTCGCTGATCAACAGCAACACGCGCCGGTATTCCTTGGGCTGGGACTCGAGCAGATCGACGGCGTAGCTGACCGAATCGAGAATCGCGTCTCCGCCGTCGCCCGGCTTGAGCCGTATAAGGTCCTGGTTCACATCTTCGCTGATATGCGTGAAGTCGCGAATCAGGTGTGGCTTCGAGTCAAAGCCCACCAGCGCCGCCATACCCTTGCCGTCGCTCAAAAACAAATCAAGCAGCGGCCCCAGCTTGGCCAGCTTGTCGAACTCCAGCACGCTCGCGCCGCCCTGCTCGACAACCACCACCAGCGCAACAGGCGCTGTGTCCATCTCTTCCTGTACGCGAATCTTCTGCGCTACGCCGTTGTCTTCGAGAATAAAATCCTGCGGCTTGAGACCGTAGACTACGCCTCCGCCCGGCCTCTCGACCAGCGTCGGCACCAGCACCTCATTGGCGTTCAAGCGTATGGTGGGCGCATCGTCGTGAACCGCGGGCAGCGGCTGCGGTGGCTCGACAGGCGGCAGCTGCTGCGCGCTGGCTGCCACAGCCACTAACAATGCCGGGATCGCGAAACAAAATAGGAATAAGACAATTTTCATACAACTAATAGCTTACAATTGCCAGCTGTTAGCTGCTCTTCCGCGCTTCATGGTCCATCTTGCCAATCCAAACCAAATAGCTCAGCAACTCCCAGCGCGAGACCCAGAGAAAGCCGAGCACGTCTCGATCGGTCAGCGTCTCCGCAGGTTTGCCCGAATAGGTCTCGACGCGCCAGCGCATATACTCGCTACGCCATGGCGTCAGACGATGGCCACGCGTGGCATTCCAGAGAAATCTGAGTGGAGCAAACATGGCGGATTCCTTCGCTTCGAGTATAGACGTATAAGCCCATGCGAGCTAATAGCGAGCGGCTGGCCCTATCGCCGGTGGTCATGCCTGAATCTTGCTGAACAGGCTGTTCGAGGTCGAATTCAATTGCGCGATCACATCTTCGAGGGCCGTTTGCTGAGTCTCGGCCAGAGAAAGCTGCGTCGAGACCGTCGGAATATCAGCCTGCATCAGGTCGGTCTGCGCGGTGGTCAGCTGGGTCTGGACGTTGGTTACGGCGTCAGAGGCGGCGGTGATCTGCGTGATCGAGTTATCGAGGGTCACACGCTGCTGCGAGACGTAATTCAGCGCGGTGCTCAGTGCATTCGTATCGCTCACCGCCTGCGTGGTGTTCACGGTGCCGCTGGCATAATCGGCCACCAAGCTGTTAAGCGCGCCAAAGACGCTGTTCGACCCGCTGCCCATGAAGATCTGGTTGCCGGGCACATTCAACTGTATCTTTTGCCCATTCGGCGACTCGAGATAATTCACGCCGCTGTCGCCGTTGTAAATCGTGATGGCCTGTGATTCTGAAGGCAAAGTGGTGAAGGGCGCCGTGGAAGTCTGGCCACCGGCAAAGATGTACTGGCCCTGATAGTCAGTGTTGGCCAAAGACTGCACCTCGTCGAGAATACCCGAGATCTGATTCGATACGGATTTCACGTCACTGGAGTTCATGGTTCCGTTATTGGCGCCGGTGGCCAGCGATATCGCCGTGTTCAACTCAGTGACCACGCTGCTCAAAGCCGAGTCGGCAACCTGCAACTGGCCGGTAACCTGGCTCGAAGATTGCGTGAAAGAATCGTCCTGCTGAATCTGGTTGAGCAGCAGCACATTCTCTCCCGAGGCCACCGGATTCTGGCTCAGAGAAGTGACGCTCACGCCGCTCGACAGCTCGGAGGTCAACTGCTGCTCGCTGGCCTGAGCCTGATCAAGAGAACCAACCAGATTCGTAACGTAAAAAGGATCCACCCGCATCAGATTCCTCCACTCGCGGCATCGGCTCTTTAACCGCGCGCCGCCTTAGGAAACCGTTGTTTGTTCTCCCAGATTCAACGCCGAGTTCATGATATTATTCAACATCGAAAAAACTTGCGAAGCCGCTTGATAACTGCGCTCCAGCGTGGTCATTGAAGAAGCCTCGTCGTTCAGATTCACGCCAGAGAGCGCATTGTTCTGCGTCTGCAACTGGGTCACGGCAGCGTTCTGCGCCGTGTTCTCCGTCTGCACGGTCGAGACCGTCGAACCCAGCGTCGAAACAAAATTCGAATAGTAATCGCTCGGCGTCTGTCCGTTCACAATCGATTGATTGGCCAGGGCGGCCATCGCCACGGCATTCGAGTTGTCGCCCGACCCATCCCTCGCGCCTGCGGCGGCGATCTGGCTGGGGTCAGCCATCACCACGCTCATGTTGACCGCGCTGCCCGCCACCTCGCCCGGCTGATTGAAGATATGGAGAGGATTGGCCGCCGTGCCCGTGACTCCATTCAGGTCCGTGCCCGCGTTGTTCTGCGTGTTGACCGACGTGGAGATGCTATAGGCCAGTTGATTCAGCGAATTGAGAGCGCTGGGAATATCCTGATCACGAGCCGTCAGATAGCCGCCCAGCGAGCCGCCGCCCGAGGCCAACTGCGAGGTAATGTCCTTCCCACCGAGAAAGAAGTCCGTTACCCCATTCACCGAGCCGGTGGTCAACTGGTTGCTCGTCCCTTCAGAGAGCAGCAACTGGCCCGAGGTCGTGGTGATCGCCAGCCCGTTGTTCTCGGTCGTAATCTGATTGATCCCGATCAGCTGCGAAAGCTGGCTGATATCCTCCTGGCGCTGATCTTCGAGCGTGCCCGCGTCTGCATCGGGCGAGGTGGTCATGATCTGCTGATTCACCTGGGCAATCGCGCTGGTCAGAGAGTTCACCTGGCTGGTCACCCCAGCTGCTTCCTGGTTCAGAGCCGCGCGTTGCGAGTTCAGGCTTGCCGCGGCATTCGAGATGTCGCCGGCCAGCGTGCCCGCCGCCGAAAGCACACCCTGGCGGTCGGCATTATTGGTGGGTTCGGCCTCCAGTGTCGAAAACGAATCGAAAAACTTGGTGATGTCGCTGCCAATGTCCCCGGCCGTTGACGTGGACGAACCCGTGTCTGGTGTAAACAGAGCCTGCAGCGTATTCAGCGAGGTCAGCCGCGAACCGGAGGCCGAGGCCAATTGCTGCTGCTGGTCCAGTTGCGCCTCCAGCACGCGATCCCGCTGGGAGGTGGAGCCGGTCTCCGTCACTCCTTGCCCTACCGAGATTCCACCAACATCGAGCGGCTGATTCTGCTGCCAGTCGGGCGTCTCGTTGGTGTAACCAGGCGTATTGGCGTTGGCCACATTGTTGGCCACAACATTCAGGGCTTCCTGATCGGCGTCCAAGGCGCCGGACATGATGCTGAACGCGGAGTTAATTGTTCCCATGCCCGTTCTCCGTTCGCTGCCATCTCTGCGCCCGCGTCTCACCGAATTCGAAACTGCCCGCTTGGTACTCCAACCGCCCCGCGCGCAACTCCCGCAGCCGATTCATCACACCCAGGTTGGCCCGCGTCGCCTCCAGCACCCGGGCAAAAACCGCCATATCGCCTGCCGCATCTTTGGCTTCAATGGCCAGCGCGGCGCGCGTCTCCCTATCTGTCCGCGAGAGATCGCGCGTCAGATCGCGGTTGAGAGCCTGGCAAGAGAGCGCCAACTCCTCCAGCCGGTCCGCATCCAGACGCGCCAGCGCCCGCGAGGCCTCAACCACTAGCTCCTTCAGCAACGGACGCCCGCCATGCTCTCCAATCTGCTGCAACGCGATCGCTCCCTTCGCACTCGCCAGACCACTTCCCATGCCAACCCATCTAACTCGTAGTTCACTCGTCGCAATTCACTCGCGGCTACCTGGCACCCATCGAGCTTCGAGCCTCATCAAATTCCAGCGCCATCAATTCCCGCACCCTCTTCAAGTCCCCGCGTCCTCAACTCCAGCATCCCCACCTTCCGCTGGACTCATGCCCAGATTACGATTGACCGTTCAGCATCGAATCCACGATCTTGGAAGAGACCGCCGACGCGGAGACACTGTAGCTTCCCGCCGCCAGCGCGGCTTGAATGCTGGCCACCTTGTCCATGCGAACTCCAGAGTCGGCCGCGGTCTGCGAGACCTCGCTGCCCGCGCTGCTCAACGTCGCGCTGTCGCTGTTCAACCCGCTGCCACCAGGGGTCGCGCCGCTCTTCGGCTGTTGCGGTGCGGCCGGCGCGGCCGGGGTTGTTCCCAATAGCGACTTCAATCCTTCAAGACTGTTGCGAATGTCCATGACTTCTACTCCTTGCCCGGTTCATCGGCATATCTACTAATCACTCTAGTCATTTATGTATGCTCATAACGGTATTACCGTGTAGATTTCCGGTTACTCGCGTGGTTACTGGCTTGTTACCTCCAGGCGACAGCTCCCGCATGATGCTGCTGGCAATCCCAAAGCCTCCATGGTCGCTCAGCGCCCGTCCCAACGCCTCCGAGGCAAACTCCTCCAGCGCTCCTCCCGCGCCGGAGGACGAGCCGTCTTCCTCGCCATCAGGACTGTTACTGGCCGTTAGCGGCTTCATCAACTCCTTCATCATTTGCGCCTCAAACTCGTGCGCCGCGCGCACCAGCCGGGGTTGCGGAGTGACCGCATCCGTACCATCCCCTGCCGCCGTTGCTGCGGTAGCCGCTGCTATCGAGAGCATCCCAGCGCCTCCTTAGAGCATTCTCATGAATAGAATTTTAGGTGCCCCATCCCGGCGGTGTATTTGTAGCCGCGCAAGGCTGGGATACCACAAACTCCATACTCCTGAAACTGCGATACCCCCTACAGAACCTCAAGGTCGGCCTCCAAAGCGCCGGCTTCCTTCATGGCTTGCAGGATCGAGATCACATCCCGGGCGCCTGCCCCGGTACGTTGCAATTCCTGCACCAAATCCTCGACCGTCGCGCCTTCCTTCAAGTCAATGCGGTTGACCGGCTTGTCGGTGGCCTGCACGGTGGTCTGCTGAACCACCTGCGTGGATCCCCCCGGTGAAAATGCGTTGGGCTGCGAGACCTCGGTCTCGGCGATCACATTCACGCTTAACCCGCCATGCAGAATCGAAACCGGCTGCAGGCGCACCGTGCCCCCGATCACCACCGTGCCGGTGCGCTCGTTGACCACCACCCGCGCCCGTGGATAGACCTCGACCTCGACGGCCTCCACCTTGTCCAGCAATGCCGCCATGTCCTCGTCCGGCGCCGCCGATACCTCGACCCTCCGGCTATCAATCGCCCGCGCCCGACTGCTGCCCAGCGCCTTGTCAATCGAGGCGGCCATGCGCTCCGCGGTATGGAAGTCCGCATCGTTCAACAGCACGTTCACCTCGTGCATCTGCTTCAATTCAAATGGCACCGGCCGCTCGACCAGCGCTCCGCCGGGAATCCGCCCGGTGGTGGGATGGTTGGACAGCTTGGTATTGCCTCCGCCGGTTGCCATGTAGCCGCCCAGCACCAGCGCTCCCTGCGCCTGGGCGTAGATCTTCCCATCCGGGCCGTAGAGCGGAGTCATCAGCAGGATGCCCCCCTCCAGCGAGCGCGCATCACCGGCCGAGGAGACGGTAATATCCATCTTGTAGCCGGGACGGCTGAAGGGCGGCAGCGTGGCCACCACAAAGACCGCCGCCATATTCTTCACCTGCATATTGCTGGCGCTGTTGGTTCCGGTCATCGGAACAGTGATGCCCATCCGCTCGAGAGTCGAGATCAAGGTCTGCGCCGGAAAGATCGTCTGCGAGCTGTCTCCGGTGCCTCTGAGCCCCACCACCAGGCCATAGCCCACCAGTTGATTGTCTCGAATCCCTTCGATCGTCGCCACATCCTTGATGCGCGCCAATTGACGGGCAGAGGCGGCGTGGGCCGCTGCCGAGGCCGTGAGCAAGACCAAAAGCAGCGCCCCCATCATCCTCAGCCAATTCGCGCCCTTCGCTGGTCTCCGCCTCAGCAATCGCATCCTATTCCCTATTCCCAAATTCAGCTTCTAGCTACTAGCTTTTAGCTGCTAGCTCTTGCTCTCCGCTTCCCACCCTGCCCGCTTCTCATAGAACCAGCTTCTGGTTGCTAGCTCTTGCTCTTCGCTTCCCACTCTACCCGCTTCCCATGGCATCAGCTAGAGGCCAGGAGCTGAAGGCTGCACTTAAAACACCACCAGCTTCTCCAAGAAGCGCACTACCGGGTTCTGCCGATAAGTCGAGTCATTGACGATGCCCTTGCCCGTCACCTCAAGTTCGAGATCGGTCATCGCAGTCGATTGGACCTGATTCTGCGCGCTGACATCCTCCGGGCGCACCAGGCCCCTCAGTTTGATCAACTGCGTCTGCTGCGAGAAGGTCAACTGCCGCGTGGCCTGCACCACCAGCATTCCATTGGGCAGCACATCCACCACTTCGGCGCCGAAGGTCGTTGTCAAACTCGAGTTGGTCGTGCTCTGGCCCTGCGCGGAAAGCGCCGAAGCTGCGGACATCCCCAACAAATTCTGCATATTGTTCGAGGACTTGAGCTTGCCAAAGAGACTGGTCAACGCGGAACTGGCATTCGAGGCGCGGGAGTTTTTCACCTGCCCATCGGTGGAAGCCGCCAGGCTTTCCGAGACCACAATCGAAACCACATCATGCAGCCGAACCGCTTTGGCGTCGGTGCCCAAGCGCACCAACCGGCCCTCCGCGCTCCAGATCGAGCCCGGCGTCAGCACCTCGGCCGCCTGCTGAGCCCGCACCCGCTCGATGTAAGATTTCAGCGCCGTCTCGGGCGGAGTTGACTTGCCCGAGGACCCCGGCGAACTCTTTTTCTTGAAGCCCAAGCCATCAGCAGGCAGCAGAGTCAGCACCAGCGCCAGCAGCGCTAAACAAACTCGCATTCCTCTTCCGCTCCTCTTCACTCTCATGGCCGCACACCCGTCTCTGGTTCGAGCGTTGCGCGGCCCGGTCCCAGAGCCACAGCCCGCACCACCATGCCGCCAATCGTCAAGCGCGCCTCGAAGACCGCCCCCCGAGCAGCCGGTGTGAGCGCGCGCGCCTCCAATACCGCATCGACTCTTGCCGTGTGCTCTTCGACAATCAACCGTTCGCCCGCGCGAATGACCGGCGGAATGACCGCATCTCCGGATTGGCCTGCCGCTCGCTGATCCGCCCCGGCATTCACAGTGCGATGAGCCGCAATCAGCACCATCCGTCCTGGCCCGCCGGGAGGCTGGTCATTGCGCATCAGCAGCCAGCGGTATCCGTTGCCAGGATCGTCGATCTCGCGAACGATCTCCCCCCGCACCAGTTCACCCTGCGCCTGCTCCCCTTGCGCCATCCCTCCCTGCGCCAACACAACCTGGCCCGGCCCGGACGACACTATATAAAGTCTGGGAACGGCCGCGCCACCACCGCCCGATTGTCCGTAGCAGGGAAGCGCACCAGCGGCAGCCAGCAAGGCAATCAACTGCATCCAACCGATCCGGCCCTGAGCGCCCTTGCTTCTCATCGCTTCCTTCTTCCTCTCGCCCATTCCCGCTTAGGAGTGAGCCATGTTGTTGGCCTGCGAGTACATATCGTCAGCCGCCTTGATGACCTTGGAATTCGATTCATAGGCGCGCTGCGCCAGCACCATCTGCACAAACTCGGTGACGATGTCCACGTTCGAGTTTTCCAGGTAATTTTGTTGCAAAGTGCCCAGCCCTTCTGTGCCTCCGGGGTTGCCCGTCACCGGGTTTCCGGAGCTCAGCGTAGCCTGCAACAGGTTCGCGCCCGTTGCCTCCAGCCCTCCGGGATTGGGGAAGGTGGCCAACTGGATCTGCCCCAGTTGCGAGGGGTTTTGCTGGCCGGGCAAGGTGGCGTTCACCACGCCATATTGAGTGATGGTGACCGCCGTGGCATTGGCGGGAATGGTGATGGTAGGAACGATCGGATCGCCGTCGGTGGTCACAATCGTTCCCTGATTATTGAGCTGAAACTGCCCGGCGCGGGTGTACTCGATGCTTCCATCCGGCCGCTGCACCTGGAAGAAGCCACCGCCCTCAATCGCCACATCGAGCGGATTCGAGGTCTGGTTCAAGGAGCCCTGGGTCATGATCACCTCGGTGGCCGCCGATTTGGTTCCCAAACCCACCTGCAAGCCGGCCGAGACCGTGGTCTGCGACTGCGCCGCTCCCGGCGTCACTAAATTCTGGTAAACCATGTCCTGAAATTCCAAGCGCAACTGGCGAAAGCCGGTCGTCGACGAGTTGGCCAGGTTGTTGGCGATCGTATCCAGGTTCAACTGCTGCGCGCTCATGCCGCTGGCCGCGGTATACAAGGCTCGAATCATTTTGGCTCCTTTCAGTCGCCAGTTGTCAGTGGCCAGTGATCAGTGGTCAGTGTTCAAAAGCCCGAACTGCTGAAGAGCCAACTCTTACTCCACCGTCGCTGATTGCTGATCTCTGACCACTGTTCATCGTTCGCTAACAACTGACCACTGTTCGCTTTCTTCCGAGCACTGACCGCTGATCACTGACCACTTACACGCGTGGCAGGTCCTCGGTGGCGATCTTGTTGAAATCGGTATGGAAGACGGTGAGCGCCTTCTGCATCATCTCCGCCTCGCGCTGCATCAGAATCAGATTCAGCGAGCCTTGAATCGTGCCCTGGTTGGCGGTCTCGATGGCGCCCTCATGGACCGTGGCATTCTTTGACAAGACTGGCGTAACGCCATCCGGCCCGATGTAACGGTTGGCGCCCTCGGGAGTCAATTCGGAACCCTTGGGAAAGGTAAAGACCCCGACCGTAGCCACCACGCCGCCGTCCACCGATAGCGATCCATCCGCGCCCACCGAGACATCGCCCGGCGGAACAGGAATCATCTGGCCAATCGTCGAAAGCACAGGATCGCCCGCCCCGGTCACCAATTGCCCACCCGTCGAGCGGTGAAAGCCTCCATCCCGGGTAAAGCGCAGACCGTTGGGCGTCTGCACCTGAAAAAAACCCTCGCCTTCAATTGCCAAATCCAGCGGATTGCCGGTCTGATCGAGTGTGCCCTGGCTCATATTCAGCCGGTCGCCGCCCAAGAGGCCAAAGTTGTTCACCGTATGCCCCAACTGCGAGTCGGTGGCGTCAGGACCCAGCAGCACCGAGCGGAAATACTCCTGCTCGGCCCGGTAACCGGGGGTCTGCGCATTGGCCAGATTGGTGGCCGCTATATCCAGGGCCTGGGTGCGAGCCACGAGGCCGGTCATCGCCGCATAGTATCCACTGTCCATCGGAAAACCTCCCCTGGCAGTCAAGCACTTGCAGGTGAAGGACCGGAATGGGTTGGGAGGGATTAGAGCAAAATCAGAATTGGTAAAGCAGGGATCAGGGATTGGGGGTTAGGGAGTCAATACCCCCGCTTTGCTGGGGATAGTGACTGAACACTGCGTCCCCGGCACGTTTAGATTGAGATTACTTATGCAACCGAGCCTCTTGCAAGATTGCCCGTGCTCACTGCCAATCACAAGAAATAAATTCGTAAGTTGTTGAAAAATAAGAAAGGGAGCCGAGGCTCCTGGCATCCCACCTTAGGCGCAAAAACACAAACGCGCCGAGGGCGGGGCACCCAGCGTTTTATCCTTTGCGGGTCGGGAAAGGCGGTGGGAGACTAGGAAGAAACAAGCGTGGACCGGGAGATCCACGCTACAGCCGACCGGGAGGCTGACGGGAGCCGACACTGTCCTACACGGCGCTACAGTTTCATCTCCTGCGGGCCGGTGACGGACTCAAAAGAAACTTCCAGGCCTCACTTTGCCATCAGCACCGTCATTCTGAGAGAGCTCAGTCGAAGGAAAGCTGGGTTTTGGCGATCCGCCTCTATCTGCGGGACAGTCTGTGGGTAACTTCACGCTGACGTTTTCGCCCACGCCCCAAGCCGAGACGGTGACAATCACTGCCACTTACGAAGGAACGTCCGTCAGCACCACGGTATCCGTCCGCGCTTGGCCCGCGCTCACCATCTCGGTAGCTGGAAATGATCTCGAGAACGGGCAATCTACCAGTGGAACCGTCACTTTGGGGTCTCCTGCTCCGCCGGCCGGCGCCACGGTCACACTCTCCTCCAGCAACCCGCCGGTGCAGGTGACGCCGTTAAACCCGCCGATTGGGGCTGGGGATTTCAAGGGCAGTTTTACGGTCACCAGTCATTACACAGGCCCCGTGACGCCCGAAACCACTACGGCTGAGTGTAACGGCGCGCACGCATCGGCCAGCCTGGGGTTAAACCGGTGTACGCCGCGGCAGTGCGCAACGGGGTTCAACTGGAATCAAGATAGCTGCGACTGTGTGCATATGGGCCTGCCAAGCAATGCCCGAAAGGCTCGCTTTGGGTCCAAGACGATTGCAAATGCGAGACCACGCCTCATTGATACGGCTTGCTCCAGAGTCTGGGCGATCTGGAGCAAGAGCCATGAGGAATCGATCTTGGAGCCAAAGAAACCTTACTTCACGCTGACCTTCGGCTCGACCGACAATCCCGGCCTGAGTTCGTGGTTGGGGTCTTCGCTGGCCAGATTGGTGAAGTCGATGCGCACCGGTACGCGCTGCACCACCTTCACGTAGTTGCCGGTCGCGTTCTCCGGCGGAAAGAGCGAAAGCACCGAGCCGGTTGCGCCGCCAATTTGAGTGACCGTCCCGTGATAGGTCTTGCCGGTCGCATCTACTTCGATCTTCACCGGCTGCTTGGCGGACATATGCGCAAGCTGCGTCTCTTTGAAGTTAGCCGTCACCCACAAGCCTTCGAGCGAGACCAGCATCAGCAGGTTCTGTCCGGGCGCGACGTTTTGGTTGATCTCGACACTCTTGCGGGTGATGATGCCGGCCGTGGGCGCAACGATTTTTGTATAACTCAGATTGAGTTTGGCCTGATCGAGCTGAGCCTGAGCCTGCTCGACCTGCGCCTCAGCCTGCTTGGCGCGAGCGCTCTGCACGGCCACTTGCTGCGGAGCAGTCTCGGCGAACTTCAAGCCGGCTTGGGCCTGCGCCTCGCGCTCGCGGGCTACGCGT
>JBEKDX010000024.1:0-20265 GCA_050014135.1 Occallatibacter sp. | reverse complement strand
CTGGGCAGTGGTTTCCGATGCCGCTTCTCCTGAACACGGTAAGTCCTGTATGGATTCGGTGGATAAGTATCTGTATTCCAAATATGGCATCCATTTGGCCTGGCCTGCCTTCTCCAAACCCAATGACGATATTGGTTTCATTGGCCGCGTATACAAGGGTGTGAAGGAAAATGGAGCTATCTTCAGCCATCCCAATCCCTGGGCAATTATCGCCGAGTGCAAGCTGGGCCGAGGTCAGCGAGCCATGAAGTTCTATGACTCCCTGCTTCCTTATAACCAGAACGACATGATTGAAATCCGCGAGGCCGAACCTTACTCGTATTGCCAGTTCATCATGGGCAAGGATCACACCGCGCATGGCCGCGCGCGCCACCCGTGGCTCACCGGCAGCGGCGGCTGGAACTATACCGCAGTAACTCGCTGGATACTTGGCGTGCGTTTGGGCTTTGATGGCTTGATCGTCGATCCCTGCATCCCCGCCGATTGGAAAGAGTTTAGTGTTACCCGGCAGTGGCGCGGAGCAACTTATAATATAACCGTCAACAATCCGCATGGTGTCGAGAAAGGCGTAACTGCTGTAACACTCGATGGAAGCCACGTAAGTGGTCCGATCAAGCCGCAGCCGGTCGGCTCGATGCATTCAATTGTTGTCACGATGGGCTAGAGAATTATCACTGGTGGTGTAATGAAGCTCCGTGCCCCATCCATTTCAAGTTTTTTGTGAAATGGATGGGAAACCACGAAATCAAACCTACAGGAATTGTGAAAACGCTATAAGATTTCTAACTCTCTGACCGCTTATTATACAAGCTATGGATGACCCCGCTCATCATTTTGTGAGTTGGAAAAGTTCACGAACCCATCCACATAGTAGCCGCTGCGATGGCGGATGTTCACGGTGCCGTGCGCAGCCCCTGGAATCGTCACCTGGATGCGATGAAAGATCCTTCCCTGCTCTTGATTTTTTGGATAATAGCCAATTAAATACTGTGAGCGAAGATCGTCGCTGACGCGGGCAAATGCCTGGTCCAGTCCGCCGTCGCTGACGTAGTAACTCTTGCCGCCGGTTTGCTCGGCCAGCGTGATCAATGAGTGTTCCCCGCCCAGGTCGCGCCCGGCGCTGGCCTCGATGGGTACATCAATGATTGAGTAGATCATTACTTCGTTGCGCAGGGCCCGCTCGACGGCTTGAGCATAGTTGGCCTTGCTGGCAGTGTCGTCGCCGTCGGAGATGACAACCAGCGCCTTGCGTCCGGTTTTGCCGCCCAGCCGTTCGGAAGCCAGAATGATGGCGTCGTAAAGCGCCGCGGTCCAGTCGCCGCGTAACTGTCCGAGACCCTGGTCGATCAGGGTCAGCTTGCTGGTGAAAGGCGCTAGCTCGCGCACACCCGTGGCAAACTGGAGCAGGCTCATCTGGTCCTCAGAGCGCATCAGAGCGTGAGCAAAGCGGCGGGCGGCGTCTGCCTCGGCAGCCATGTCCTTGCGTACACTCCCGCTGGTGTCGATGGCCAGCGTTAGCTTCAAGGGAAGCTCCGGCTGGCGTTCGAAGACGGCAATTTGCTGCGGACGGCCATCCTCGCTCACGGCGAAGTCGCTGTGCGTCAAGCCGCCCACAATAGCACCGTTCTGGTCGGTCACATTAACAATGACACTGACCAGCTTCACGTCGATGTGCAGGGTGGCCTCCTGCGCTATCAGAGGCAATTGCGTCAGAGCAAGCAGTGCCGAGCAAGCGGTAAGCCGGCAAAGACTAGGGAATCGGCATCGGTTACGACTCATGCCCAGCACCCCCAGCGTCCACGGCCATTCCAGCGGGAAACGCCTCGCCTGCCGCCCACACCGCACCATCCTGAAAACTCTCCTTCTTCCAGATAGGCACGGTCTTCTTGAGCGTGTCGATCAGCCAGCGGCAGGCATCGAAGGCGGGCGCGCGATGCGCCGAGGCAACGATAATCAGCACACTCGTCTCGCCAACTTGCAGCCGCCCCAGCCTATGTATCACGGTCACATGGCGGATTCCGAAGCGTTCGCGTGCCTCTTGCGCCAGGGCGTTCAACTGCTTTGCGGCCATCTCTTCGTAGGCCTCGTAGTCCAGGTAGAGGGTCTGGCGGCCACGCGCATTGTTGCGCACAATGCCTTCAAAGACGGCCACCGCGCCATCCTCGCCCCGCTTGGCCGCGGCGATCAGCCTCTCCGCGTCAATGGCTTCGCGTGTGAGCCCCACGACAACCGTTCGCTCTGCTTCGTTCTCAGCGCGCGCGCTGCCGCCAGAGACCGGAGGCAGTAGGCCCACCTCATCCCCATCGCGCAGCGGTTGGGCTGGAGTCGCGAACTCGGCATTGACGCTGACTGCGATGCCGAACAGCATTTCCGCCGGCCGGCGTTCGCTCAGCCGCTCGAGCAACTGAGCCACCGTTGCGCCTTCCGGCAACTCGACCGTCGCCGCGCCCGCGCCCAGCCAATCCCGCATCAAGCCAAAGGAGAATACCCGCACCTGCATCATGCCAAAAGAATACCGCCTGCCGGTTAGACGCGGCAGGCGGCATTGGGTCGGCCATGCGAATGCGATCAACCGAACTTGTAAAGAAACCCGGAGGGTGTGCCCCAAAGATTTCGCGACCGGTCCTCATAGAAGATGCTGAATTCGATGCCGGAGATGTCGTAGTCGAACAGGGGCACACGGTCGAACGTATAATCGCCGCGCACCGAGTACTCGTCGCCGCCGCAGTCGATCATCAGCGTGTCTTCGCTGGAGAGCCTCTCGGGATGGGTCAGCAGCATACAGGCGATGGAAAATACTCCAATGCCAAACTCGTTGCCGGCCATCTTCAGACGAGCTCGGCGGGCCGAGCAGCCGCGATGCAGCATTCCGGCCTGCGCGGCGACCACTAGAATGTCCTGCCCCTGCTGCTGATCGGCCAGAATCTTTCCGGCCAGTTTGGTGCGCTCGGTTTGTCGCAGATAGGTTGGTCCCAGGCGGCCGACAATGCGGTTTTGGAACTTCCGTTTCGTCGCTAAAACGCCCAGAACCATCTCCACAGCCTCGCTATAGGTGGGTGCCAGCGCATCCCACCGCGGAATGGCAAACCAAGCCTCCGCGCCCTCTAGCAAAGGCTTGCGTGCCAGCTTCTCCAGGCAACTGCCCAGAGAGGGAAAGTATTTCTTCAACTCCGTGACCTGAGCTTCGACCGGGCGAACACGGTAGGTGGGCGGATAGACACGATTCGAGGGCACCTCCTCGTCTTTGAACTTGTCGCTGGCCGTGTGCCGGTGAATGATCTCCACCACCGATTCCGCAACCTCGGTCTTGAGCTTCTTGCCCATCTCCAGCACGGTCTGCGCGCTGTTCCGGTCCAGTTGCTCGATCGCCGTTAGATAAGCCGCTTGGACGGCGGACCCGAGAAACTCCTGAAGCTGCGCATTCTGTTGATCCGTGGTGTTCCCCGATAGATGCAAAGGAGTGATGGTAGGAGTGGTCGTCGCCATAGTCACCGCTTTTCGCGCGATCCCGCGCACTGGATTCTGTGACTCTTATCGGCACATTCGCGGCTTTCAACAGCCCATAAAGCTCAAAGTTGCTCTTTTTTGGAACAGGTGCAGATCCAGGGAGGCTTGGGAAAGCACTCAAATCATCACGACTTTTGGCAATCATCCCGTGCGATGCCAGGGCGCAAGAAAGTTAATCAGTGACAGCCTAAGCCATCGATCGCTACGCGCAGGCGCCAACCGCCAGCTCGGCCGCCGTCTCTTGACGCGTATCCGGCCTTGCCTTCAGCAGCGGCAGAGCCACCCTCAGCACATCCTCAATGCGGCTGGCATAGTGGATCGCGACGCCCTCGATCAGCTCGGGCGTCAGATCTTCTTCCACGTCCTGAAGATTCTCTGCGGGCAGAATAATGGTCGTGATTCCCGCTCGACGCGCTGCCAGGAATTTTTCCTTGATGCCGCCCACCGGCAGCACATTGCCGCTGAGAGTAATTTCGCCGGTCATCGCGGTCAGCGGCCGCACCGGCGTATCCGTCAACAGCGAAACTAGCACCGTGGCCATCGTCACTCCGGCGGAAGGTCCGTCCTTGGGAATCGCGCCGGCGGGCACGTGAATGTGCAGGTCTATCTCCTTGGTGAAATCCTCCGCCAGCCCCAGCGAGGCCGCGTTCGAGCGCACCCAGGTGAGCGCGGCCTGCATCGACTCCTGCATCACTTCGCCGATCTGCCCCGTCATTGCGAAGTTCCCCTTCCCCTTCATCTTGTTGGCCTCGATGAAGAGAATGTCTCCGCCAGCCGCCGTCCATGCCAATCCTACTGCCACGCCGGGACGTTTGACCCTCTCGGCAACCTCGGTGTCCACGCGCACTTGAATGCCACCCAGAAACTCCTTGACCACATCGCGAGTCACAATCAATTTTTCCGGGTGGCCCTCGACCACGCGCCGCGCCTGTTTTCTGCAAACCGTCCCGAGCGTCTGTTCGAGCTTCCTCACGCCCGCCTCGCGTGTGTAGTGGCGAACGATATAGCGCACCGAATCCTCGGGAAACTCGATCTGCTCTGTGGTGATCCCGTTCTCCTTGATCTGACGGGGAATCAAGTAGCGGAAGGCAATGTGCTTCTTCTCGTCTTCGCTGTAGCCTTGCAGGAAGATCAATTCCATGCGGTCCAATAGCGGCGGCGGAACCGTGTCCAGCATATTCGCCGTGCAGATGAATAGCGTCTTCGACAAGTCAAACGGCACGTCTAGATAGTTATCGCGGAAGCCGTTGTTCTGCTCCGGGTCAAGCGTCTCCAGCAATGCCGACGCCGGATCCCCGCGGAAGTCCCTGCCTAGCTTGTCCACCTCGTCCAGCATGATCACCGGATCGTTGGTTTCGGCTCTGCGAATGCACTGAATGATCTGTCCCGGCAAAGCGCCAATGTAAGTCCTCCGATGGCCGCGAATCTCCGCCTCGTCGTGCATGCCGCCCAGCGAAACCCGTTGAAATTTGCGCCCCAGCGCGCGCGCAATTGACCGGCCCAGGCTGGTTTTACCCACCCCAGGAGGCCCCACAAAGCACAGTATCGGCCCCTTCATATCCGGTTTCAGTTCCAGTACGCTCAGGTAATCAAGGATGCGGTCCTTCACCTTTTTCAGCTCGTAGTGGTCCTCGTCGAGAATCTCCTTGGCCTTGTTGATGTCGATTTTAGAGCCGGAGCTTTTCGCCCACGGAAGCACCGCCAGCCACTCGATGTAGTTTCGGGTGAGCGAGTAGTCGGCAGCCATCGGCGACATACGCGACAGGCGCGTCAGCTCTTTGATAGCTTCCTTCTTCACGTCCTCCGGCATTCCGGCATCGTCAATCTTCTTGCGCAACTCGTCGGTCTCGCGCTGCCCCTCGTCCTGCTCGCCCAGCTCCTTCTGAATTGCCTTGAGCTGCTCTCGCAGATAGTAGTCGCGCTGCGATTGCTGCACCTGATCCTGTACCTCGGTCTGGATCTTGGTGCGCAACTGCTGCACCTCAATCTCTTTCGCCAGATGATGATTCAGCAACTCCAGCCGGGTCGCGATACTCGGCGTCTCCAGCAGTTGCTGCTTGTCGTCGGTGGTCAGAAAGGGAAGCGACGATGCAACAAAGTCCACCAGCCGGCTCGGTTCCTCGATATTCGCGGCGATGGTCCGCAGTTCGTCCGACAGTGTTGGCGACTCCGAGACAATCTGCTGAAACTCCCCCGTCACATTGCGCACCAGCGCTTCCACGTTCGCCGAAGCGGCCGGTTCGGCCTCCTCCAGCGTCTCGATCTCGGCGACCATGAATGGCTCGGTCTGAACGTAGCGCAGCAGGCGCACCCGCTCCACGCCCTCAGTGAAGACGAAGCGGCTCTGGTTGGGCATACGCACAATCTTGTGCACCGTGGCCAGCGTTCCCACCACGTGCAGATCGTTCGGCTGAGGCGAGTCCAGACGCGGGTCCAGTTGAGCCGCCACCACAATTGCCCGCTCCTCGCCCAGCGACTCGATCAGTTGGATGGAGCTCTCTCGGCCAACGGTCAGTGGCAACACCGCATGGGGAAACAGAACAGTGTCCCGCACCGGCAGCACGGCTACACGGCGAACGCCGACAGCGTCCTTTTTAGGTGCGCTCTTGGAGGATGGCGGAATGGAGTTTTGGCTTGGCATTGAGTGCCCTCGTATCAACTTATCTTCATTAGACCACGCAGACTAGGAAAAGTTTCAAAATCTGCCCACCCTTCGCTCTTTCCGCCCTCCGAAAACCCCGCAGAAGGTCCTTTCCCACATACGTTCAGTGCCCCATCCTCGCCGCGTTCATCAGGAACTTTTTCCTTCCCAGCCCCCCAGACCACTCTGTTACGTTCAGTCGCCGGGCTCGGTTCCCTATCCGGCCGCCTCGCCGGTCGCGCTGGACGCCCATTCCAGTCGTCAACCAAGCATAGACGGGAAACATGGACACCTTCATTCCTGGCCGGCAACAGCGCTCGCTCGAATGATATATCGGCCAAAGCTCCAGGAAAGTGAGCGCGACCGAGAGCGTGGAAATGAAGGAATCGGCACGATGGGAATCGGACAATTCACATGAATAGGTCTTGAGTGTGCTGTCTCCGAGACTCTAGAGTTTTGGGTTTTTCCCATTTGGCTCGACTTGGCCCCTTGCCGGGATTTACACCGGCTTTCCATCCGTCTGAGAATATCCACTTTCATTCTTGAGAGCGGATTCAATTTGCTCCCACAGCTTGTCCGGCGGTTCGACGGCGGCGAGTAGCTCACGAGCGGCTTCTGCAATGCTTTCCAGGTCGGCGATCAGTGCACGACATCGTAGACAATTCTGCAAGTGAGGATGAGCGGAGAGGCGATCACCGGAGCTGATCAGCTCTGGCAGCCGAGCCTGGAACTCATGACAGGTCATTCCATCGCTCATCGCTGCGCCTCCTGCCGTGAAGATGTACGCAGCGCATCGCGAAGTTTCAGCCGCGCCTTGTGCAACTGGGATTTGCTGTTGCCAATCGAGCATTCGAGCAATGAAGCGATCTCATTGTGTTCATAGCCCTCGATGTCATGAAGAACAAAGACCAGGCGATAACCGGCGGGAAGGCCAGCCACGGCGCGCTCCAGGGCCATCCGATCGATGGCGCCGGCAAGCGTAAGGTCGAGTGCGCCAAAACTGCGCGCATGGCTTCCTTCCGTAGGAACTTCCATTGCATCATCCATTGGGGTGAGGGACAAACCTTTCTTTCTGAAGTGCATCAACACAACGTTGACGGCCAACTGGTGCATCCAGGTCGAGAAAGCCGAATCGCCGCGGAATGTGGAAATCTTGCGATGCAATTGAAGAAAGGCCTCCTGGGTCAGGTCCTCGGCTTCGCTCACATTGCCCACCATGCGCAGGCATAAGGAATAGATGCGTCTTTTGTGCAACGAGTAGAGCTGGGCAAAGGCAAGATGGTCTCCGGCCTTGACACGATCTAGGAGTTCAGCTTCGCCGGGAGGAGACAGTGCCGTCGCCCCGGTCAAAGTGACTTTAAAGGCTGCGGAAGAACCCGAATCCGTGGGAGACGAGGGTACGGAAGAAGGCGGGGGTATGGAGGGAGACGGGGCTACAAAAGAAAGCAGGGGGGCGGAGGGAGACGGGGGTCTTAACCCCCGTGTAAGGTCATTCAGATCAACGATGGCTTTAGCCACGGAGGAATGCTTATTGTCAATACTGTCCGAAAAATCGAGTTCTTTCGCCGCCTGTTCTGTCGCCGCTTCTCCATCCGGCAAGCGTGAATCAGCCTTCGGCAGCTTCGCTGGGTGACGGGAATCGGGCATACGCATCCTCGCTGGATCAATCCCCAACCCGATGCCGCTGCACCGGGAGCCGTTCCTCGTTAGTATAGAAGCAACGGAGAAATATGTTCTTGAAGGCGATCCCAGCGGCTGAAATCCACAAGAAGCGGTCGAGCTTCATTCTGCTGGTTTGCCTTCTGGCCGTGGGAATAGTTGGTTGGGGCCAAGGTCCGGCGAGCGGTGACTCAAGCGCCGAACCGACACCTGAGGCAGCGTCGGATCCTCTCGCCAGTTGGGAGGGTTTGCCGGTGCGCGGCATCTCCTTCAACGGGGTCGCGGTGGAGCGCCTCGTTCCCCTGCCCGGTCATCTTGCCCAAGCCGAGGGATTGCCCCTGAATCGAGAAGATCTGAGGAAGAGCTTGCGCCAGCTCTACGCCACCGGCCTCTTTGAGACCATTGCGGTCGAGGGTGAGCGAATAGACGATGGAGTATCCCTGCTCTTTCGTGGAACGCCGCGCACCTTCATTGGCGCAGTCAGCGTGGATGGGGCCAAGGGTACTACGGCCAATACGCAGCTCGAACGCGCCAGCCAATTGATGCCCGGTGCCCGTTACACTCCCGCCATATTGAGCCAGGCGCTCGAGCAGATGCGCCAGACGCTGGCTCATGACGGCTTCCACGAGCCGGCAATTACTCCCGTCCTGACGCCGCACCCGGAGGAGCAACTGATCGACATTGCCTTCCATGTGCTCAGCGGCCCGCAGGCACGGGTGGGCACGGTCGAGGTTACCGGCGACGCCGGGATGAGCGCCGAGGAGTTTCGCCGTCATGCGCACCTTGGAGCTGGCAAGCACGTGGACCACGAGACCAGTAACCGCGCCCTGACCGGAGCGCTGAAGGTCTACCAGCACGAGAAGCGGCTGGAAGCCGAGATCAAGCTCGAGTCTCAGCAGTACGACCCCATGAGCCAGCTCTCCAACTTCCGCTTTTCCGCTAATCAAGGGCCGGTAGTTAAAGTTCTGGTTCAAGGCGCCAGCGCCAGCCCTGAGAGGCTTAAGCGCGTGATTCCCATCTTCGAGGAAGGCAGCGTAGACGAGGACTTGCTTATCGAGGGCAATCGCCGCCTGCGCGACTTTTACCAGCGGCTTGGATACTTCGAAGTCAAGGTCGAGCACCAAACGCAATCCGCCACCGCAGAGCAAGTGACGATCCTCTACAAGGTGCGCCTGGGGCCGCGGCGACGCGTGCAGCAGGTCTCAGTCGAGGGTAATCATTACTTTGACACGGCAACCCTCAAGGAGTTGCTCAGCGTTCATGCCGCCAACACCCTTGATCGCCATGGAGCTTACTCCCAGGCTTTGGTCGCCAATGATATCAACGCCATCCAAGCCGTCTACCAGAACAACGGCTTCTCCAATGTGAAGATTGCGGCGCAGACCCATGAGGGCGCAGACCAGTTGCCCGGCAGCGACCGCTCTTCGCCACCGGCGCCGAAGGCCGGAAAGACGGACCAGCTCGTCGTGGTCTACCACATCCAGGAGGGTGAACAACTGCGCGTGGGCGCCGTCCGGTTGGAAGGAAACGCCCATGTCGATCCAGCCCAGCTCCTCCCGCTCATGAACACCGCCGCCGGGCAGCCCCTCTCACCGCAGAGTCTGGCCGGTGATCGCGACGCGCTGCTGACCGACTACATGAGCCGCGGCTTCGACGAGGCGCGCGTCGAGGTGACCCAGCAGTTTGAACCGGCCGACGCCCGCAAGGTCGACGTCGTCTTCCACATCACCGAAGGCCAGCAGGTCTTTGTGCGCAAGGTTATCTTGTCCGGTCTGCATTACACCCGTCCCGAAACCGTGGCCAAGGCCATCACGCTGCATCCTGGCGATCCGCTCAACGAAACCGCTCTGATGCAAACTCAGCGCAATCTCTACGAGTTTGCCCTCTTCAATGAGATTGATACAGCGGTCGAAAACCCCTCCGGCGGCGAGAGTTACAAGACCGTGCTCTTGCAGGCGGTCGAGGCGCGGCGCTGGGTTCTCACCTATGGCGGAGGCCTCGAAGCGCAGACCGGCTCGCCCCAAAACCACTGCGGCGGCATTCTCGCCAGCGGAGCCAGTTGCAATCCCAACGGCAAGACCGGCGTAAGCCCGCGTGTGATTGCCGACATTACCCGTAACAATCTCTTTGGCCGCGAGCAATCGGTATCTCTGCGCGGCAATTACGGCTTGCTCGAGCAGAAGCTCGACCTGCTCTTCCAGAATCCCCACTTCGAGGGCAATCGTAACTTTGGCCTGACATGGTCTGGCGGCTACGCCAACAGCCTCGATGTCAGCACCTACGTCGCCTCCAAGCTGGAAACCGGCGTGCGCTGGACCGAGCATTTCGATCAAGGCTCCCGTTTCTCTCGCGCCAACACCATGGTCTACGAATTCGACTTCCGCCGCGTCAAGGTGGATGCGGACAGCCTCCAGGTCTACCCCAACGAGATCGCGCAATTATCCGCCGCCGTGCGCGTCGCTGGCCCGGCGCTCACCTGGATTCGCGATAAACGCGACTCGCCGCTGGATGCGCATCACGGCAACTACACCAGCTTTCAGGAGTTCCTCTCCGCGAGTGCCTTCGGCGCTCAGGCCCAGTTCAACCGGCTCGATCTCTCCAACTCCAGCTACTACGGCTTCAAAAAAAACAGCATCGTGCTGGCCCGCAGCACTCGATACGGCCAGGAGCGCACCTTTGGCAAGGCCGCCGATCTGATTCCCCTGCCCGAGCGGCTCTACGCTGGCGGAGCCACTTCTCTGCGCGGCTTCGGCTCCAATGCCGCTGGCCCTCGCGATCCTGAGACAGGCTTCCCCATCGGTGGCGCCGGCGCGCTCATCAACAGCACCGAGTTGCGCCTGCCGCCGCCCAACCTTCCCTGGCTCGGCAACACCGTCAGCTTCGTCCTCTTCCACGATATGGGCAACGTCTTCAGCAACGCCTCTGACGCCTGGGCCAGCGCCATCAGAACTCGACAGCCAGATCGCGACAGTTGCAAGGTACTCACTTACAATACCCCCAATCCGATCCCATCCGGCCCCAAAACCTCGACTGGAATTCAAGGCCAATGCAGCTTCAATTACTTCTCGCAGACGCCCGGAGTGGGGTTGCGCTATCATACGCCGGTGGGGCCTATCCGATTTGATTTCAGCTATAATCTGAATCCGCCCATCTACCCTGTGAACCTCAACTATTCGCTGCCAATTCCCGATGCATTGCCCCACATCGGCGAAGCCAGCCACTTCAACTTCTTTTTCAGCCTGGGACAGACCTTTTGATGAGCTGCCGGCCCACAATTCGCATCAACGTCAAGCTCGGACATGAAAGCCCCGTCTGCCTAGGTATTCTAGCCGTCTGCCTTGCAACTCTGGGCATACCCGCGGCCTTCGCCCAGCCCTCGAAAGCCGTGGTCCTCGACAGCGTAGTGGCCATGGTCAACAATCAGGCCATCCTGGCCAGCGACGTGGATGAAGAGATGCGCTTGGCGGTGCTCGATCCTGGCCGAGCAGGACTCGGCACTCTCACCCGCCAGCGGGCCCTCGAGCAGCTGATCAGCCGGGCGCTCATCCAGCAGCAGATTCACCAGGAGGATGCGCAGGCCACCGAGCCTTCGCAGGCCGAGGTCGATGCGCGGCTCCAGGATATTCGCAAGGAAGTGCCCGCCTGCCTTCGCCTCAACTGCGCCTCCGCGGAGGGATGGAAGGCTTTTCTCGCTCAGAACGAGCTGACCCAGGAGCGCGTCGACGCCTATCTCCGCAACCGTCTTCAGATTCTGCGCTTCATCGAACTGCGCTTCCGGCAGGGGATTCTCATCGCGCCCGAGGAGATCCAGAAGTATTACCGCGAGACGCTGCTGCCCCAGTACACGGCGGGCGATGCGATTCCGCCACTGGATAAGGTGGCCCCGCGCATCGAGGAGATTCTCTTGCAGCGCCAGGTGAACGCTCTCTTTGACGAGTGGCTCAAGGACCTGCGCAAGCAGGGCGAAGTGGAAGTCCTCGACCCCTCGCTCGAATCACCTCAGAGCCAACGCGCGAGCCAGAGCGCCGCTGGCAAAGGAGGCGCATGAGCGAAGACGAATCCAAGCCGCCCATCGACGCCGAGATTCCAGCGCCGGAGTTGGTGCCGTTACCTCGCCCCAGCCGTCTGCGTCGTTTCTTCCTGCGCCATCTACCCTTGACGGTGGCTGGCATCGCGGTTTTGCTGGCAATCACCCTTGTAAGCCTCTACTTCTGGGCAAGTTCTGCCGCTTTCGAGAACTATGTCCGCCGCCAGATGGTACGCAAACTCGAAGCTGCTACCGGCGGACGCGTTGAAATCGCTTCCTTCCATTGGCATTTGCTCACTCTCGAAGCCGATGCCGGAGGCGTGGTCATCCACGGACTTGAAGCTCCCGGCGAAGCCCCCTATGCACAGGTCAAGGATGTTCGTGCGCAATGGAGCATACTGGGATGGTGGATTCCGCACTTTCCGATGCGCGATATCGAGATTCTCAAGCCGCAACTGCATCTGATTGTCTATCCCGACGGCTCGACCAACCAGCCGCAGCCCCGCAGGCTACAAAAACCAGGCAAGCCCGCGCTTGACAGCTTCTTCGATCTCAAGGCCGCTCACATTTCCGTCGAGCAGGGAGTATTCGAGTACGAAAACCGCGCCGCGTCCTTTGACTTCCAGGATCGCTTCATTCCCCTCGATTTCACCGCCAGCGACGCATCTCTGCGCATGACCTACATACCGGGCTCAACTGGCAATCCTGGCTCCCCGGCGACCAGTCTCGGTCGCTTGGGTGGCAATCAGGAAAGCTACCGCATCGAAGCTGGCGTTCGCGATCTCAGCCTCTCGCGTGGCGCTTCCTCCAAAACAGTCAAGGCGTCAGTCCACGGTTTCCTGCAAGCTACGCTGGATCTGACGCCTTCCTCGGCCACTCTGCGCTCGTTACGCGTTACTGCCAGAGGCCGTGGCATCAAGGACCACACCCTCGATATTGCCGGCTCACTCGATGACTTTGCCCATCCCCGTTGGCAGGCGAAGGCAACCGGCGAGCTGGACCTAAGGCTCCTCGAACCCATCACAGGCTATCCCAATGCGCCGCAAGGCCTTGCCCATCTGGATATTACGGGTGCCGGGGGGGCGGGGAGCTTTCAACTGGGCGGCAGCGTTCACGTCGAAGACGCCTCGTACATTGGCACCGGCGTCGTCTCGACTGGTGTAACTCTCGATGCGCGCGTCTATGCCGATCCAGAGCAGTTGGTGATCTCCTCCATAGTTGCCCGCCTGCGCCAGGGCGGTCAGATTTCGGGTGACTTGACGCTGGCTCATTGGCTCCCTGCGTCCCAGCCGTCGTCACCGGCTGCGAAAACACCCAATTCGGTGAAGGGTACGGGCTTTAGCCCGTACATAAACCCTGCAAAATCAATGGGGGCTTTAGCCCCGGACACCCTCCACAGCCAGCCCGCCGACGAGATCACCCTCCCGGTCAACGGCAAAGTAACGGCTCAGTTTAAGGACGTTGCCCTGGACACGCTGCTGGGGATGCTCTGCGACCCGCCCTTCCAGCATCTTGGTCTTGACACCCGAGTCAACGGTCCCGCCAATGCACATTGGATCAACGGCGACAAGTACACCCTCTCCGTAGATGCACTGCTGAATCTCATTCCACCGGCGCAGGCTGCTGAGGGAAAAGCGATAACCAGCGGTCTGATCGACGCCACCTACACCCACCGCGATGGCGCGGTCGATCTGCGCAAAATGGTGCTGAATTTGCCCTCCAGCCAGTTGCTGGCGCACGGGCATCTGGGCGCATACCCCATGGCCAGCGCCTCGGCGCTCACCGTTGATTTTCACACTGGCAATCTCCGCGAATTCGACACTGTTTTGAGCGACTTGGGCATGAGCCGCAATGGTAAAACTGGCGTCGCAGCGCTGCCTATCGTTCTCAACGGCCAGGCCGATTTTCACGGTACATGGACAGGCTCACTGATTGATCCACACCTTTCCGGCAATCTGCAAGCTAACCAACTGTCCGTCGAAGTGCCCGCGATACCGGGGGCCAGCCCTGGCACGCCGCAATTCATCCCACTCGATTCAGTTGAGGCCAGAGGCCTCTACTCGGCGGCTCGCATCGACATCACCCGCGGCCTGCTGCGCCGAGGCAACGCCGAAGTTGTGCTCGACGGCAGCCTGACAACGGCCGCTGTCAGCGCCATGCACGGCACTGCGTCCGCTCCCTCCTTCGACGCCAATGCCTTGCTGCATCTCCACCTGCGCGCCAGTCAGGTTGGCGTGGACCTCTTGCGACCGTTGACCGGACCAAACCTGCCCGTCGCTGGCATGCTCAGTGCGCAACTTCAAGCCGATGGACCTATTCGTGCGCTGTCTGGCTCCGGCTGGGTCGATCTGGACAACGGCAGCGTCTTCGGCGAACCCGTTTCCCGCATTCGGGCGCAGGGCGGCATCGTCAATCAGACCATCAACCTCACCTCGGTCACGTTGAGCAAAGACGCCGGCAATACGCTAACGGCCACTGGAAGCTATAACCTCCAATCTCACCTCTTCCAGTTGGACGCCCAGAGCGCGGGAATCGATCTTGCGCGCATTGACTGGTTGCGAAAGAAGGGCGTAGCAGCAACAGGCATGATGGGCTTTGCCGTGCAGGGCTCGGGAACCTTCGACGATCCGCGTCTTCAAGCCCGCGCCACTCTATCCGGTCTGATGCTGGGTGGAGAGTCGCTGGGCAGTATGGAACTCCAGGCGCGTACCACCAACCGAACTGTTATCTATGATTTGTCAACCAAGTTGGAGGCTGCCGAACTCGCGCTGCACGGCCAGACCACGCTGACCGGCGACTACGCCACCCAGGCCAAACTCGATTTCTCGCGCTTCAACATTGGCGCACTGTTGAAGCTGGCCCAGGTGCAGGGACTCAGCGGTGACTCCTCGCTGGTAGGAACAGCCACCATCGAGGGTCCATTGGCACACCTCTCCGATCTGCGCGGCGATGCCCGGATCGATCAGTTGGCGGCCACCGTTTCCGGAGTTTACCTCAAAAGCGAGGGCGGTGCGCATCTCACCCTCGCCCAGGGCCTCCTCCGGCTCGACCCACTGCACGTAACCGGCGATCTGACCGATCTGCGCGCCCAAGGTAGCCTCTCGCTCTTGGGCCAGCATGAATTCAACTTGGACGCTAACGGAACGATCAATTTGAAGGTGGCCGAGACCCTTGATCCCGACTTGACCGCCAGTGGCAACACCACCTTCCAGCTCGAGGCGCGCGGTCCGCTGATGAATCCCCGCCTGCGCGGGCGCATCGACTTCCAGAACGCCGCTCTCTCTCTGGAAGACCTGCCTAATGGACTCAGTCAGTTGCATGGAACTCTGGAGTTCAACCAGGACCGGCTCGAGGTCAAATCGCTCTCCGCCATGAGCGGCGGAGGGCTGCTGAATCTTACCGGTTATTTGGCTTATCAGCACGGCTTATATGCCAACCTTTCAGCCACCGGAAACGATATTCGCATCCGCTATCCGCAAGGCGTTAGCTCCCTGGCCGACGCCTCTCTGCATCTGCAAGGGGCGCAGAATAATCTGCTCCTCTCCGGCGACGTTCTAATCACACGCTTTACCGTCAGCCCCGACCTCGACATTGCCGCGCTCGCCCAGCAGGCCAACGCGGCTGAGACCATCTCACCCCCCGGCTCTCCGTCCAATCACGTCCGCTTGGATGTGCATATTACCTCATCTCCACAATTGAATTTTCAAAATGCATACGCCAAGCTGGCCGGCAACGTCGATTTGCGCCTGCGTGGCACCGTTGCCTCCCCATCGCTGCTGGGCCGCGTTTCCATCACCGAAGGCAGCGCCACCCTGGCCGGAACTCGTTACGAACTCCAGCGCGGCGACATCTACTTCACGAATCCGGTCCGCATTCAACCCTCCATCGACCTGAATGCCACCGCTCGCGTTGAAGACTACGACATTACCCTCGGCCTGCACGGATCGATCGATAAACCAGCCATCACCTGGCGCAGCGACCCGCCGCTTCCCGAAGCCGACATCGTAGCCCTGCTCGCCCTGGGCCGCACCGAGAATCAGCAGCGCATCTACACCCAGCAGCAGGAGTCCGCCGGTGCCAGCACCGCCACCGACGCCTTGCTCGGCGGCGCGCTCAATGCTACCGTCAGCTCTCGCGTTCAAAAGCTCTTCGGTGCCGGCAGCGTCAAATTGGACCCCAATTATCTCGGCACTCTGGGCAACTCCACCTCCCGCATCATCGTCGAGGAGCAGTTGGGTTCCAGTGTCACCCTTACTTACGCCACCAACGTCAACACCACCGCCCAGCAGCTTATCCAGGCTGAGGTCGCCATCAACCGGCACGTCTCCCTGCAATTGGCTCGCGATGAGTCGGGTGTCTTCTCCGTAGTTCTCAAGGCCACGCGACGCTACAAGTAAGACATGAATTTCTTTGCAATCTTGAAACACTTCGCCCCTTGCTGTATCTAATGGGTGAGGCCGATAATTCCTGTACGAGGTCACCCATGCTCATCGGCAAGCCATCCGATATTCCTTCCTCCGAGATCACGCCGCGCGCCCACTACGACCTCTACCTGAATCGCCGCCGCTTTCTGCGCTCCGCCGCCTCCACAGCTGTCGCCGCGGGTGCAGCCGCGCTGGGCGCCGAGCGGCTGGCCGAGGTCTTTTCACCGCGCATTGACGCCATAGCTGGAACAAAACTTGAAACCGTCGAAAGCCCACTCACCACCACCGGCGAGGAGTTGACCAGCTTCAAGGATGTGACCACATACAACAACTTCTACGAGTTCGGCGTCGAGAAGGATCAGCCAGCGAAGAATGCCGGCGGCCTGCCGATTCGCCCTTGGACCGTGCGCGTCGACGGCATGGTGAAGCAGCCCAGGACCATCGACATTGAGGCGCTCCTCAAACTGCACCCGCTCGAAGACCGCGTCTACCGCCATCGCTGCGTCGAAACCTGGAGCATGGTCATTCCCTGGGTCGGTTATTCACTCTCGGAATTCATCCGCCTCTGCGATCCGCTCCCCAGCGCAAAATTCGTCCAGTTCCTCTCCTATTACGACAAGAAAGTCGAGAAGTGGGCGGGGGAATCGACAATCTTCTGGCCTTACTCCGAGGGGCTGCGCATGGACGAAGCCATGAACCCGCTCGCGCTGCTCACCTTCGGGCTTTATGGCGAAGTGCTGCCTAACCAGAACGGCGCGCCGGTGCGCGTCGTAGTGCCCTGGAAATACGGCTTCAAGTCTGCCAAATCCATCGTCGCTATGCGCTTTTTGGGCAAGCAGCCACCCACCACCTGGAACGATCAGGCGTCCAGCGAATACGGCTTCTACTCCAATGTGAATCCCAACGTCGACCATCCCCGATGGAGCCAGAAGATCGAGCGCCGCATCGGCCAGCCCTTCTACGCGCAGCGCCGCTCCACTCTAATCTTTAACGGCTACGGAGATCAAGTTGCCTCGCTCTACAACGGCATGGACTTGCGGAAATACTTTTGAAGCGGAGTTATCGGAGTTTAGGAATCTCTGAGTCAGTCGGTGTTTTGATAAGGCACGACTTTAGTGGTGCCGTAAATGCCACAAATTCAGGTGGGCTTTACCCCCGGAGGGAATGCTTGTTCGTTGAAGGATCTTGTTGGACGCTTCCTTAATCAAGACCGTTGCAGACTCGCTCACTAACTATGAAAAGACCATATCTCATCGCACTCAAAACCCTCGTCTGGCTAGCCTGTCTTTGGCCGCTGGCCTCAATAATCTGGCGAACCGTCACCAACAACCTGGGCGCGGACCCCACGGCAACCATCACCTTCGCAACCGGACTGGCCGCGCTACGCCTGCTGACTCTCTCGCTGGCCATCACGCCGCTGCGCCGTCTCTCGCCGCGCCTCGGCTGGCTGATCCGCTTTCGGCGATTGCTCGGCCTCTTCGCCTTCTTCTACGCCACGTTGCATCTATCGACGTACATTGCTCTCTATGCAGGCTTTGATGTGGATGTAATGGCCGCCGACATCGTCAAGCGCCGTTTCATCACCATCGGCCTGGCCGCGTGGCTGCTGCTGCTGCCGTTGGCCGCCACCTCGACGAACTGGGCCATCCGCAAGCTGGGCGGCAAGCGATGGACCCGCCTGCATAAGCTGGTCTACGCGGCCGCCGTCTGCGGGGTGATTCATTACTGGTGGCAGGTAAAACCCGGCGTCCTCACGCCGCTGACCATAACGGTAATCCTGGCGGCGCTGTTCGCGGCACGGCCCATCCAGGCTTGGAGCCAGCGTCAAAAAGCGCGCGCGGCATGAGTCTTGTCGTGAGGCATCACGGTGCTTTAGGCGCATCTGGCGGAGTGATGGCAAGCTGTATCTGGAGATCGTCCACATCGCTCATCACCGTGACCGGAAGCTCCTTGTCCGCGTAGCGGGCAGCAGCAGCCTTTGCAGCCGAACCTTCAGGAGCCGGCTCGGCATCCTTCTGATCAGCCTCCTGCGCGCCGCTGACCTGGAGAATGTACTTGCCTTCCGGTATATACGTGAATGAAAAGCTTCCATCCTCTTGCAGCGAACTCTCGCGCGCCTTCTCGCGGTCGTCGGCATAGAGCACACGAACTGTCCCGCGACCCAGCGCATGGCCGTCGGCCAGCGCGCTCACGCTCCCTGCCACGGTATGCATTCCGGAGAGCGGGATTTCGATGTCCACATCGCTGGCAATCTCCCCGGCCTGCACTTTGACGGTCTTCGCTTCCTTTTTGCGAAATGTGTTGCCCAGGCAAACTCGAGCGGCAGTATCTTGCGCCTCCGAGGGCATCAGCGCGCAAATGGCGTACTCTCCTGCGGGCAGATTCGTCAGGCTGTACCGTCCGTGCCCATCGCTGACCGCGCGGATCGACCAGCTATCGAAGAGCGCCATGCCGACAGTCGTCCAGCCGCTCTTCTCTCTCTTCCGTGTGAGCTGGAAGTGCATTCCGATGGCAGGGCTTCCGTCGTCATACGTTATGGTTCCCTTGATCTCCGCGCCGCGCTCCACCTGAAGCGATATTTCGGCGGTACGATGCACGTGAACCGTCACCTCGGCCAAGTGATCTTTCCACTGGCTGATCACATCGAGATTCCGCTCCTGGTCGTTGGTCAAGGCCTCGATCCGCGCAAAATCAAGGCTGTTCATCGGATCCAGATAGCCCTCCAGCGTCGCGAATGCATAGTAGCGGCCGGGTTCAACGGCCTCCAGCCTGAATCGTCCCTCCAGATCGGTCACCGTGCTTTCCGTTGCCGCCAGGGGCTCGAACTTGTCATCCGTCTTCGGCGCAGCCGAGAGCGTAACCGTGGCAAAGCGCGCCGGCTTACCGGTGTCCGTGCAAAACACAACTCCAGTGACGACACCTTTGGTCGGGTCGGGCTTCTTGGCCGCGTGCTTGTCGCAGCCGGTTGAGAGTATGCAAACAACGGCGAAAATCCACAGCCAGCGTTTATGCGCCATCACCAGCCTCCAACTCTCCTGAATCTGAGATTCCTATCCCTATTCGAGCTGTCATTCTCTGCGAACTGGGCCCCAAATGTCCTTCAGTTTTGGGGTGGTGAGTCGAAGAATCTGCGTATTCGTAAGAAGAATTCTTCTGGCAACTTCTCACTCAGAACGCTAGATTCTTCAGCACTCAGGAAATTGTAACGCCGCCTGCGCCACAGGATGATAGCTCCTGCGATGCAGCGGCGTCGGCCCCAGCCGTTTGAGTGCGGCCAGGTGTGCGGGGCAAGGGTAACCCTTATGCCGCGCAAGGCCATAGCCGGGATACTCGCAGTCTAACTCCACCAGCAGCCGGTCGCGATAAACCTTGGCCAGCACGCTGGCGGCAGCAATCGACAAACTGATCGCGTCGCCGTGGATGACAGCCTGTTGCGGACCGCGCCAGTAGATCGTATCTCGACCATCGATCAGCAGATAATCCGGGCTGAGCGCCAGTTGCTCGACGGCGCGGCGCATCGCCTCAAGCGACGCCTGGCGAATGTTGATGCGGTCGATGGTCTCGGCGTCCACCTCGGCAATCGCCCAACTCACGGCATTCGAGCGAATCTCAAGGTCGAACTCATTGCGCTTCTTTTCGGTAAGCTTCTTCGAGTCGGTCAGCCCTTGCAGGGAGCAGCCTTTTGGAAGGATCACTGCGGCCGCGACGACCGGCCCGAAGAGCGGCCCGCGGCCTACCTCGTCCAGTCCGGCGATGCGCAACGCGCCACGTCCGCGCGCGGCCTCTTCCAGCGTCCATCCGCAAATCTGCGCTTGTGCCATGATTTCAGTATAGATAGATGCGCGGCACGATGGATTTCACCGACCGACCGGGGCAGGGCAATCGCATAAAGCTCTTTTGCAGATTATTTCCCCTCCGACGCGCACAATGGAAACATGAACCAAGACCACAGCCTCGGGTTTTTCTATTCCCTAGTCCCTGAGGTACCCCCCCTCCCCCCCTAAAAT
>JBEKDX010000023.1:0-20491 GCA_050014135.1 Occallatibacter sp. | reverse complement strand
CGCTTCTTCTTCTCCGAAGGCTCGAACGGTCCGGAGGGCGCGGACACGCCGCTGCTGGTGCTGAAGCGGAAGGTTCGCAAGCTGATCGAGGAGGAGAATCCGCGCAAGCCGCTCACCGACGATCAGTTGGCCGCGACGCTGCAGGCGCAGGGCATCCAACTTACCCGCCGCACCGTGGCCAAATACCGCGAAGATATGAATATACCCTCCACGCATCAGAGACGGCGCAGGGAAGGCTAGGCTCCAGGGAACAAGGATTAGGGATCTGGTTTTATTCGATCATTTTCTGCTTGCCGTTCTTCCATTCTGAATCTTCTTCCCTGACCCGTGACTCCGGTTTTCTGTTTTTCGCAATTATCCATACACAGACTAGACAAATGCTATAGAATCCAAAGTTCTCCTGCCGGATTTTTTCTGCTTGGAGAAGATGAGAGAAGCGGAGGCTGACCATGGAAGTGGAGTACACCGCCAGACAAGTGAAGATCTCCAAGGCTTTGCGTGCGCAGGCCGAGGAGGGAATGGAGCGCATTGCCCGCATATTGGGCAAGAGCGCGCGCGCCAGCATTGTTTTTGGCGCACAAAAGCGTTTGCAATTCGCCGAGGTGACGATCCAGGCGCGCTTGCAGACCATTGTGGGCACGGGCAAGGCCGATACGCTTGAATCGGCTCTGCGCCAGGCCATCGAGCACGCTGAACACCAGGCGCGCCGCCATCGCGACCGGCGCATTGAAAGCAAGCGCCTGCCCAAGGAGGAGAAGGTGCTGACCGCGCCTCCGGTGGCTCGGCCCAAAGCTCGCGCCTCTCAGTTGGAGGATACCGCTCGGTCCAAGCCGGTTCGCGCCCGTAAGAAAGCCGCAGGATCGTATCCGGCGCGCAGGACCGTTGTCGGGCCGCACATCGTAACGGACGGCGAGTCTTTTTCCCTCAAGGCGATGACGATCGAGGAAGCCGTCAAGGATACGGAGCTGCGTGACCGCGATCTGCTGGTCTTTCACAATCCTGCCGGAGAACTGTTTGTGCTCCACCGCCGCCGCGACGGCCAGATGGAATTGGTCGAGATTCCTTAGAGGAAGAACGTGAACCTTCCGGAAAACTCGGACGCCGCGAAACAGAGGCTGGCGAAGGATGTGCTGGCCAGCATGGGCGAGGCCGTGGCCGTCGTGCTTGGCGAAGATGTGGTTTATGCCAACGAGGCCTTCACGCGCCTCTTCGGCTACACCGCTGAAGAGCTCGGCGGCGCCAAACTGAGGGAGCTGATAGTACCGGAGGCGCGCTGGCAAGAGAGCGCGCAACTGATCCAAACCGTGGACCAGGCGGGCTCGGCCTCCGTCGAGACAATACGCAGGAACAAGGCCGGCGGCATAGTGGATGTGGCTGTGGAGGCCGCTCCTCTCGTAGTCAATGGCGCGAAGGCCGGCTACGTTCTCACTTATCGCGATATCAGCGAGCGCAAGCGGAGGGAAGCACGCTTGCAGCACGACGCCCTGCACGATCCGCTGACCGGATTGCCCAATCGCGCGCTCTTCCTGGACCGTCTGAACCTGGCTCTTACCCGCGGCTTGCGTCACCGCAGCCAAACCTGCGGCGTGCTCTTTCTTGACCTGGACCGCTTCAAGGAGGTGAACGACTCTCTCGGCCACGCGGCGGGCGATGAGTTGCTGACTGCGGTTGCCGGGCGGCTGTTGGAGGCCCTGCGCCCGCAGGACACGGCGGCTAGGCTGGGCGGCGACGAGTTTGCCATCCTGGTGGAGAACATTCTGTCGGTCTCCGGCATCGAAATTGTGGCCAGCCGCGTTCTACGGGCGATGGAGCGCGAATTCGAGGTCGGCGGCCACACCCTCCACGCCGGCGCATCGATTGGCGTGGCGATTGCCGGGCCCGAGCACGTGGCTCCCGAGATGCTGATCCGCGACGCTGACTTTGCCATGTATCGCGCCAAGCAGGATGGCGGAGGCCGCTTCGAAATCTTCGACAAGCAGTTGGAGGTAGCAGCGGCCAGCTTTCTCGAGCACGAGCTGGAGCTGCGCCAGGTGTTGGATCAGCGCCAGTTCGAGATCTGGTATCAGCCGATTTGCCGGCTGCGGACTGGCAAACTGGAGGGCTTCGAGTCGCTGCTTTGCTGGCGGCGCGCCGACCGCTCGGTGGCCAGCTTCAATGACCTGCTGCCGGTAGCAGAAGAGACTGGGCTCTCGATCAGCCTGGGGCGCGAGACCATGGAGGCGGTCTCGAAGCAGTTGCGGAGCTGGAGCGAAGCTCTGCCCTGCTCCGGCCTGACCGTATCCATCAATCTGACGCAACGGCAGTTTTATCACCCTGATCTGATTGCGCTGGTGAAGAAGACACTGGTGGCCAGCCGGGTCGATCCGGGGCAACTGCTCTTCGAGGTCAGCGAGAACGCGCTGAGCGAGAATCCCAATGCGGCGCAGGCCATTCTGCAGCGCTTGCTGGAGTGCAATGTGCGCCTTGCGGTGGACGACTTCGGCTCCGGCCTGGCGCCGTTGAACCACCTGGTGCGTATGCCCATCGACGTGCTGAAGCTCTGCCCCAGCCTGACGCTGGCCGCAATCAAGCCGGGCCGTCAGGCAGCCGTGATCGAGTTGCTGATTCAGTTGGGCGGCAAGCTGGGCGTGCAGGTGGTGGCCCAGGGAATCCAAACCCCAGAGCAGGCGGAGGCGCTGATCGCCATGGGCTGCAAAGTGGGCCAGGGTCCGTTGCTCTCGCCCGCACTCGAGCCGTTGCAGGCGCAGAGGCTGGCCGCAGAGGGACGTGTAAGTCTCGCGCCCGAGGCGTGAGTACAAACTGTAAGGCAGCCGCAGCCAAGCGCAAGGGCCGGTCGTCAGTGTAGGATGTTGCCCATGAAGCCTTCGAAGCCTGCGCCCCGAGCGGCCTCCGGGAGCCGGGCCGCAAAAGTCGCAGTGCATACCCCCGGCAAGGAACTGGTGATCGTCACCGGAATCTCCGGCGCGGGCAAAGCCTCGGCTCTGAAGGCCTTCGAGGATCTGGGCTTCCACGCCGTGGACAACTTGCCGCTCGAACTGCTGCCCGACTTTGCCGCGTTGGTGGAAAAATCCAAGGAGATTGAAAGCGCTGCTATCGTGGTCGATGTCCGCGAGGGGCCGACTCTCGACCAGCTTCCCGAGATACTCAAAAAAGTGAAGATGCTGCTGCACACCCGCGTCGTCTTTCTGGATGCGCAGGACGCGGTGCTGGTCAGGCGCTACTCGGAGACGCGGCGGCCGCATCCGCTAGGCAAGCAGGAGACTGTCTCCCGCTCGATTGTTGAAGAGCGGCAACTGCTGGACCCGATCCGCAACGTCGCCGACACGCTGATTGACACTTCGAACTTCAACGTGCACGAGCTGCGCGCCCTCATTCAGGACCGCTTTGGCCATGAGGAAGAGACGGCTCGGCTGCTCGTCTCCTGTCTCAGCTTCGGCTTCAAAAACGGTGTGCCGCTGGACGCCGACATGGTCTTCGACGTGCGCTTTCTGCCCAATCCTCACTTTGTGCCGGAGTTTCGCAAGCTGACAGGCATCGACCCCAGAGTTGCCGCCTATGTGCGCGGATTTCCGCAGACCAGGGAGTTTCTCGGCCGGGTCACGAACCTGCTGCTCTACCTGCTGCCGCACTACGTCGAAGAGGGCAAGAGCTATCTGACCGTGGCCTTCGGCTGCACCGGCGGCCAGCACCGCAGCGTGATGATGGCCGAGGAGATTGCCGTTGAACTCAAGCGCGCCGGCTACCAGGTGAAGGCGCTGCATCGGGATACACCGCGGTGACCGATAATCTCATTCTGATTACGCTGCTGGTCAAGCTGGGCGTGGTGGCCTCGGTGGCCAGCGTGTTGGCGCGAGTGACCACCTTCCGGCGGCTCTTCTTTGCCGACGAGCGCCGATCCGGCCAGACCCTCACGCTCTTGGCGTTTTTCCTTGTGCCGCTCACGCTCGGCGTTTGGATTCGCATCATCGTGCCCAACTTTCTGGCCGCCGACATCTCCTTCGAGACAGTGATTCTACTGGGCCTTCTGCTGGGACCTGAGTGGGCGATGCTGGGCGGCGCGGTTCTGGCCGGGCCAGCGCTCTTCCATCACGAATATCTCGCACTGCCTTTCAATCTCGCGCTGGGATTGGCCGCGGGCCTGTTGGGCCGCTTCGTCGAGAAGGAAGAGATCTGGTCCTTCACGCCTTTCATCGACCTGAGCCTCTACCGCTGGATACGCCGCAACCTGCGCCAGCCGCGCATCGACCGCCAGTTTCTCATGCTCTTCCTGATCGTGGCGGCCGAGTTCTGCCGCGACTGGATCGCCCGCGCCTTTCCCCATCGGCTCTTTGCGCTGCTGGCCAGCCAGTGGTGGCTGCAGGCTCTGGTCTGGCTCTCCGCGCCGATCATGGTGGGCGTGGCGCTCAAAGTGTGGAAGACGCTGCGCATCGAGCTCAAGCTCGAAGAGCAGAAGCGGCTGCTGCTCGAGGCTCGCCTCGACGCTCTGCAACGGCAGATCAATCCGCATTTCCTCTTCAACACGCTTAACTCCATCGCCTCGCTGGTGCGCATGAAGCCGGAGCTGGCCCGCGAGATGATCGTCAAGCTGGCCAACATTTTGCGCGCCCTGCTCAAAGATCACGACAGTTACGTGCCGCTGAGCGAGGAGCTGAAGTTTACCGACGACTATCTGGACATCGAGGTGGTGCGCTTCGGCGCGGACAAGCTGAATGTCAAAAAAGAGATCGACCCGCGGACATTGGGAGTTTTAGTGCCCAGCATCCTGCTGCAGCCGCTGATTGAAAACAGCATCAAGCACGGTTTGGAGCCGCGCATCAACGGCGGCACCGTCACGCTGCGCAGCCGCCTCGATGGAGAGCGCGTGACCATCGAAGTGGCCGACGACGGAGTGGGCATGGGCAACCGGCCGGCCACCGCGCTCATACGCGCCGGCGCGGGCATCGGCCTGAAGAATGTGCAGGAGCGGTTGGATGTGCTTTACGGCAATCAGGCGCGCTTCAGCGTGGTCAGTAATCCGGGGCGCGGGACTCTGGTTTCGATTGAGATTCCGGCCTGCCTGCCGGGAGCGCCTTAGAGCGGCTGGAAGCGCGGATCAGTTCCGGGCGCGGGCCGTCGGGCAATTCAGGCCGCGGGCTGGCGGGCAGACCGGGAGGCGGTCTCTTCCCTCTCCTGCTTGGTTTGCGAGAGCAGTTTCTGCAACTCTGCGGTGAGACCGGAGAATGGAACCGCTTTGGCAAAATCTTCTTCGGTCCATTCCGGGTTTTCTTGGTCGATCAATTCAGGATTTGGAATTTTCATATCGATTTCGCTCCTTTCGGTTGGCCTTTCTCAGACTGATAACCCGCAAAACTCTGCCGCGCATGGTGAATACCAGCGCATAAAGCGTCTCTCCAATGAATCCAAGCGCCCGAGTGCGGAGTTCTCCATAGTCCTTGCGCGAGTCGATGCAATAAATGGCCGAGCCAAAATCGAACTCCGACACCATCTCAAAACCGAGTCCGCGTTCTCGGAGATTACGCTCGTTCTTCCGTGGTCAAACGTGATCTCCACGACTTCGAGTATACCGCGATTTCAGTTCCGGGCGCGGGCGGCCATCCAGCGTTCGTATTCAGACTGCAGTGTGGTTCCGGGCCGGGGAAACGGCCGCCTTTGCTGGGCTACAAAGTGCAGCCACTCTTCGTGATCGTTGGCGGTAGCAGCGGCAACCGTGGTCGTGATCGGGTCGGCAATCGGGCGATTCTCATGCAGCTTCGTGCTTCCGCTGAAAAGCCAGCCGCGTTCAAAGATGGCCAAGCCGGCGATGCCATAGCGCAGAAATCCGAAAAACGGGATATGCCGTCCCAGGCCGAGGACAACGACAAGAACCATACAGGCCAGGTGAGTCAGGATCGTTGAAGCAATCGGCATCGAGAAGCCGGCTTTGCGGTCGGAGTCGATGATCAGCCATGCGAGGAAGAGGTGGTAAGAGACCAGGATGGAAGTGAAAATGGCCACCCAGAGGTTGGTTATATAGAATGCCGCAAAAAATCCTAGAAGGCCGGAGATTACAAATGCAACAATATCCTGACCCTTCAGGTTCAGCCACGCCCACATACCCATAACGTTCCTCTAGTCTCAACGATTCAACTGCTTCCAAATTGTGCCGATGGGTTTCATAGGATGATTCCACCCACGGATTGGCCTGTCAATTGAAAAAGCGTCCCGGCCAGCAAGAGGTTGTCCGCTGAAGTCCCAATATCTCCGTTTTATGGCCAATCTTGCGCGCCGTGGAAGATGCGCGAAATCTCGATTGCATCCGGCTTGACCTGATAGACGGCGATGGTTGGAATCATGTCAATCGGAAAAACACGGCGTGGACAAAAAAACACTGTTTGTGTTTCACGTCCTTTTTTGCCAGTGCGACGGATCGCGGCTGCCGTGGAAGCAGGCGATGACCGTAAGCGTTTCGTCGGCCTCGATGACGAACATCAGCGCGTAGGGAAAGCGGCGAAGCAGGGCGCGGCGCACGTTCTTGTAGATTACGTGGAATTGGCGGGGAGCGGCGCTCATGCGCTGAACAACTGCATCAACCACCGCGCGGAAACGCCGTCCCAGACCGGGAGCCTCGTTCTCATACCAGTCTTGTGCGTCGATCAACTCGGCGCGGGCGCGTGGGGTAAAGATAACCGGGTGCATTACGGGCAACGCAGCTCAAGTTCGGACTTCAAAGCCGCCCACGTGATGCCCTCGCGCCGGTCTTCGTCGAGCGTCGCAAGACGTCGGTCAAGTTCTCCGCGCTGCGCGGCTGTCAGGGGAAGGTGGTTGTCTTCCAAGCTGTCCCAAAGCTGCGAGATTAACGTTAGGCGCTCCGGCGGGGTCAGACGCACAAGCTCGTCATGGGTGAGTAATTCCATGCATCGAGGATAGGAGACAACGGGAGCGAAAGCAAGAGGGATAGTTGTTTGATCACTAAGACGGAAGGAAGAAATGGCGAACGCCTCCATGATCAGAAACAAATCGCACGATATGGGATTCAGCCCCCGCCTTGTGCGTTGCATCACAGCCACTCTAGCCCCCTGGGAGAGGAGAATCCAAACTAGCGGTCGATTTTCCGCCGGTCGCGTCATGAGGCAAAGCGAATGAGTGAACAGAAAACTGTAATCCTTGATGGGAACGAGGCTGCGGCCTCGGTTGCCTATCGACTTACCGAAGTCGTCGCCATCTATCCCATCACCCCCTCGTCGCCGATGGCCGAGTGGGCCGATCAGTGGCGCTCGGAGGGAAAGAAAAATATTTGGGGCGCATTGCCCATCGTGGAAGAGCTTCAGAGCGAAGGCGGCGCGGCAGGCGCGTTGCACGGTGCGTTGCAGGCGGGTGCCTTCGGGACCACCTTCACGGCCTCGCAGGGCTTGCTGCTGATGATTCCCAATATGTTCAAGATCGCCGGTGAGTTGACCCCAGCGACGATGCACGTGACGGCGCGCACACTGGCTACGCACGCCCTGTCGATCTTTGGCGACCACTCGGACGTGATGGCCTGCCGGTCGACGGGCTGGGCGATGCTGGCGTCGAACTCCGTGCAGGAAGTGGCCGACATGGCGCTGGTTGCCCAAATCGCCACGCTGGAATCGCGCATTCCGTTCATGCACTTCTTCGACGGCTTCCGCACCTCGCATGAAGTGGGTAAGATTGAGGCCATCAGCGACGAGACGATCCGCGCGCTGCTGGATGACAAATACATCATTCAGTACCGGCAGAACGCGCTCAGCTCGGACCGTCCGTTCATTCGCGGCACGGCGCAGAATCCCGATGTCTTCTTCCAGGCTCGCGAGGCCTGTACGCCCTTCCACGCCGCCGTTCCGGGCATTGTGCAGTCGGTGATGGACCGCTTTGCCAAGCAGACTGGCCGCGCCTATCACCTTTTTGATTATTACGGCGCGCCGGATGCCGAGCGCGTGATCGTGCTGATGGGTTCCGGAGCCGAAGCCGCCGAAGAGGCTGTGGACGCGATGGTCAAGCAGGGCGAAAAGATTGGCCTGCTCAAGGTTCGCCTGTACCGGCCCTTTGATTCGAGCGCCTTCCTGAAGGCGCTGCCCGCATCGGTCAAATCCATTGCCGTTCTCGACCGCTGCAAGGAGCCGGGCGCGACCGGCGAGCCGCTCTACATGGACATCGTGACGGTGCTCTCCGAGAATGCCGCCTCGCTGCCCTTCGCCGCCAATCCCAAGGTCATCGGCGGGCGCTACGGTCTCTCCTCGAAGGAATTTACGCCGGCCATGGTCAAGGGCATCTTCGACGAGCTGGCCAAGCCGCAGTCGAAGCTCCACTTCACAATTGGCATTGACGACGACGTCTCGCATTCCAGCTTGACGTATGACCCCGCCTTCTCGACCGAAGACCCCAAGACCGTGCGCGCTCTGTTTTATGGCCTCGGTTCCGACGGCACCGTGGGCGCCAACAAGAACTCGATCAAGATCATCGGCAGCGAGACGCCGAACTACGCGCAGGGCTACTTTGTTTATGACTCGAAAAAGTCCGGATCGATGACCACCTCGCACCTGCGCTTCGGTCCCAATCCGATCCGGTCCTCGTATTTGATCACCCGCGCCAGCTTTGTGGCCTGCCATAACTTCAGCTTCCTGGAGAAGATGGATGCTGTGGAAGCAGCGATGCCGGGCGCGGTCTTCCTGCTCAACTCGCCTTACCCGGCGGCCGAGGTCTGGGGCAAGCTGCCCAAGAGCACGCAGGCCGAGATGCTGCGCAAGAAGATCGAGTTCTATGTGATCGACGGCTACGAGGTGGCGCGCGAGGCCGGCATGGGCACGCGCATCAACACCATCATGCAGACCTGCTTCTTCGCCATCAGCGGCGTGCTGCCGCGCGATGAGGCCATCGAGCAGATCAAGAAGGCCATCTACAAGACTTACGGCAAGCGCGGCGAAGCCGTGGTGGCCAAAAACTATGCCGCCGTCGATGCCGCGCTGGCGCATCTGGAAAAAGTTACGTTGCCCGATGCGGCGTCGTCTGACTTCGATCTGATCCCCTCAATCTCACCCAAGGCGCCGCAATTTGTCCGCGACGTGTTGGGCCAGATTGCCGCGGGTCACGGCGATCTGCTGCCGGTCAGCGCAATTCCCGCCGGCGGCGCATTCCCCACTGCCACCGCTCAGTACGAGAAGCGCAACATTGCGCAGTTCATTCCCGTCTGGGACAAGGAAATTTGCATCCAGTGCGGCAAGTGCGTGATGGTCTGTCCGCACGCTGTCATTCGCGCCAAGGTCTATTCGCCGGAAGCTGCTGAAAAGGCGCCCGCGACCTTCCAATGGGCCAAGCCCAAGTGGAAGGCGATGGAGCAGGATCGCTACACACTGCAGGTTGCGCCCGAGGATTGCACCGGCTGCGCGGTCTGCGTCGATGTCTGCCCGGTCAAGAATAAGAGCGACGCCAGCAAGAAGGCTATCAATATGGCGCCGCAGCCGCCGATCCGCGAAGCCGAGCGCGACAATTGGGAGTTTTTCCTCAGCTTGCCCGAGGTGGACCGCTCCAAGCTCTCGCACGGTCAGGTCAAGGATCTGCAATTGTTGCAGCCGCTCTTTGAATTCTCTGGCGCTTGCGCCGGTTGCGGCGAGACAGCGTACATCAAGCTGCTCACTCAGCTCTTCGGCGACCGGCTGTACATCGCCAACGCCACTGGCTGCTCGTCGATCTATGGCGGCAACCTGCCCACCACGCCTTACGCAAGTAACGCGCAAGGCCGCGGGCCGACCTGGGCCAACTCGCTCTTTGAAGACAACGCCGAGTTTGGCTTCGGCATGAGAATCGCCCTCGACCAGCAGAAGGAGTTTGCAGAGCTGCTGGTGAAGCGGCAGGCCGCGGCCATCGGCGACGAGCTGGTGACGGCGCTATTGAGCGCATCGCAGAAGACGGAAACCGAGATCGGCCAGCAGCGCGAGCGCGTACAGGCTCTGCGCGACAAGCTGGCTGGAAACCATAGCTCCGATGCACGCAACCTGCTGGCCATCGCCGACGCACTGGTGCGCAAGAGCGTGTGGATTCTGGGCGGCGACGGATGGGCCTACGACATCGGCTTCGGCGGCCTCGACCACGTGCTCGGCTCCGGCAAGAATGTGAACGTGCTGGTGCTGGATACCGAGGTCTACTCGAATACCGGCGGGCAGATGTCCAAGGCGACCCCGAGGGGCGCGGTAGCCAAATTTGCCGCTGCTGGAAAACCGAACAGCCGCAAGGATCTGGCCATGGAAGCCGTCAGCTACGGCTCGGTCTACGTGGCGCAGGTTGCCCTGGGATCGAATGACACCCATGTGGTGAAGGCCTTCCAGGAGGCCGAGGCGCACAATGGCCCGTCGATCATCATCGCCTATTCCAGTTGCATCGCTCACGGCTACGACCTGGTTCATGGCTTGGAGCAGCAAAAACTGGCCGTCCAATCGGGCTACTGGCCGCTGATGCGTTACAATCCAGAATTGCGTGCGGAAGGCAAGAATCCCTTCCAGCTAGACTCGAAGGCGCCGTCCATTCGCCTCAAGGAGTACAGTTATCGCGAGGCGCGTTATACGATGCTCGCACGCAGTAATCCGGAGCTGGCCGCGCAACTGCTCAAGGAAGCGCAGGATGATGTCGAGCGCCAGTGGCGGGTTTACTCCGCGCGGGCCGCGATGACCGGACGAAGCGATACCCCGGGCATTGCTCCGGCAGAGAAGCCCGAACAGACAGAGGCGGCTAGTGCTGCCGGAGGTACAAAATGATCGATTTTTCCACGCAATATCTTGGCTTGAAATTGAGCGGGCCTATCGTGGTCTCCTCCACGCCGCTTTCGGAGCCGATCGACAATGTCCGCCGCATGGAAGATGCCGGAGCCTCGGCCGTCGTGCTTCATTCGCTCTTCGAGGAGCAGTTGGCTCTGGAATCGAAGGCGCTGGATGATGACCTCTCGCGGGGCACCGAATCTTTTGCCGAGTCGCTCGGCTACCTGCCCGACTTGAAAGACTACCGCATGACCCAGGAGGTCTACCTGGAGCACCTGCGCCGCTGCAAGGAAGCGGTCAAGATTCCTATCCTGGCCAGCCTGAATGGCGCAACCCCCGGCGGCTGGGTGCGCTTCGCCAAGGATATGGAGCAGGCCGGAGCCGACGCCATCGAGTTGAACACCTACGCGCTAGCCACCGACAAGAACCAGACCTCGGCGGCTCTCGAAGGGCAACTGCTCGAACTGGTCTCCGCGGTCACTGGCGCGGTCAAGGTACCCGTCTCCGTGAAGCTCTCCCCGTCGTTTACCAGCCTGCCTCATCTGGTTTCCCAGTTGGAGGGAGTCGGCGCGCGCGGCGTAGTGCTCTTCAATCGCTTCTATCAACCCGACTTCGACATCGAGTCGCTGGAGGTCCGGCCCACGCTGCACTTTTCCACGCCCGCCGAGTTGCTGCCCCGGCTGCACTGGGCGGCGATCCTCTACGGACAGGTGAACCTCGACTTGGCCATTACCGGCGGTGTTCACTCGGCTGAAGACGTGCTCAAGAGCATCATGGCCGGAGCCGGCGTGGTGTTGATGGCCTCGGCCCTGCACATTCACGGCATCGAGCACATCAAGCGGGTGCTGGCCGATATGCGCTACTGGCTCGAAAAGCGCGAGTACACCTCGCTGTGGGAGACGCGCGGCTGCCTCAGTCGCCGTTCCGTCCCGGATACTTCGCCCTTTGATCGCGGCAACTACATCAAGACGCTCAGCTCTTACAGCTTGCGCCAGACGGTAGCTGCCTTCTAGGACGGGCTGCATTCATCGTGCAAAGGGCGCGGCTTCGGTCGCGCCCTTTGCTTTTGCGCGCACATTCCTTTCACGGGCGCAAAACCGAAGCCGTCAAAACCAATTCATTGACCCCTGTTGAATGCCGTAGCCGTTTCGGCTACACTAGACCGAGGAGGCCTTCCATGCGTCATGTTTCATTACGCGAGTTCCGAACACGCGGAGTAAAAGCTCTGGCGGATGTTCCGCGAGGGGAGACAACTCTTCTGGTGGGTCAGAATGGCCCTGCCTACTTCCTGGTTCCTGTCTTTGGCGATGTCATCAAGCAGGATCGGGAGCTGCGGCGGGCGATGGCGCTGGCCAGTCTGCGCGAGGGATGGCGTCTGGCCGAAGCGGCCGGGGCCGTGAGCGACGAGGAGATAGACGCGGAAATTGACGCAGTTCGTAACGCTCGACAGCTTCAGAGGGCCGGATGAAGACGGCCGTTTTAGATACCAACGTGATCGTCTCCGCAGGGGTCGCCCCGGGTGGTGTGCCAGCCAAGCTAATCTTCGACTGGGTATTGATGGGTCACGTGCAGGTTGTAACCAGCCCGGCAGTCGTGGCAGAGTACAACGAGGTTGTCCGGCGTCCGAAGTTTCGCCGTTATGGCTTCCCTCCTCATTGGTTGGAGTATCTGATTGAGGAGAGCCTGTGGCTTCCAGACCTTGAGCCGTGGATTCAACCATGCCCAGACCCAAGCGATGCTCCCTTTCTCGCGCTGGCCCATGCGGCGGGAGCATGGCTGGTGACAGGCAATCTCAAGCACTTCCCGGAAGCCGCGCGAAATGGAGTCCAAGTGATCGCGCCTGTTGATTACCTGGCACATCTCGCGAGGAGATAAAGACGCCCTGAATTGACCACTGAGCTTCTGCTCCGCTTTCTCTGCTTGAAGATCGTCATCGCCTGCTATCATGGGTTTCGCGGAATGAAAGGACAATTATGCGTTGGTATCACTATCTGTCATATTTCTTCGGCGGCGCGTTTCTGGCCAACTCTCTGCCTCATCTCGGTAACGGCATCTCGGGAAGCGCCTTTCAGAGTCCCTTCGCATCGCCGCCCGGAGTGGGCTTGTCTTCCTCGACGGTCAATGTCCTCTGGGGCCTCGTCAACCTTGCTGTCGCCTACTTGCTCGTCTGCCGCGTCGGCAACTTCAACCTGCGCAAGACCCAGCACATACTATTACTCGGAGCAGGAATCCTGCTGATGTCGCTGATGCTGGCCCGCGCATTCGGGCGATTCCATGGCGGGCTATTGTAGTTAGTTGAAGCGTTTCTTCGCGGTATACTGGGTGCCAGTGAAAGCTATGGACCTATCCAGCTTTTCTTTGCAGAAGTTTCTTGATAACGCGACCGCGATTACCATCCTTCTCGGGGTGATCGGATATCTGGTCACCTTTTGGAGCGCCCGTATGCTGGCCCTCCGCAAGGACAAGCTCGAGTTGGTCAACCGACGCCTTGACGAATTTTACGGCCCGCTCTACGTCGCCTCCCAGGCGGGCAATATCGCCTACCGCTCACTGCTCAACAAGCAAGGCAAGACGCAGAGCTATCCCATTCTCGATAGCGAGATGAAGGAGTGGGTGCTCTGGATGACCACCATCTTCATGCCCCTCAATGATGTCCGAGAGAAGATCATCATCGAGAAGGCCTATCTGATCGTCGAAGAGCAGATGCCGCACTGCCTGCTGGACTTTGTCACTCACGTGGTGGGGTACAAGGCGGTAGTCACCAAGTGGGCCGACGGCGACTACACTGAACGCCGCTCCACCATCGGCTGGCCGCCGGAGTTTGACATCTATGTGGAGCGCTCCTACGCTGCGCTCAAAGCCCAGCAGACCCGCCTGATGCATAGCCTCACTTGGAGAATCTGGCAGCGCGTCTTCCATCGCAAGCGCCGGTAGCACCCGCGACAAAGCGGGTGCCCCAGGTCCGGATTTTCGGGCCTGGGATCCATGAATCTAATTCGTTCTTTGAAGCCCCAATCTTTTCCAGAGATTCAGAGTCGGTCCGGACTGGTTGACGGTGTAGAAGTGCAGCCCCGGCGCGCCGTTGCGCAGCAGGGTTTCGCAGAGGCGAGTGACAACCTCCAGGCCAAAGTCGAGCAGCGCGGGCTTGTCGTCCTGCAACTCTTCCAGGCGCAGGCGCACCCAACGCGGCAGGTCGGCGCCGCAACCCGAGCAGAAGCGTACAGTATTCGCAAACCCCGTAATCGGCATGATCCCCGGCGTCACTGGAATCGTAATGCCGGCTTTGGCGCAGCGTTCCATGAAATCGAAGTAGGCGTCGGCGTTATAGAAGAGCTGGGTCAGCGCGCCGTCCGCGCCGGCCTCGACCTTGCGGCGAAAGTGCTCGAAGTCCGCGCCGGGATTGCTCGCCTGCGGATGCATCTCAGGATAAGCGGCCACTTCAATCTGGAAGGCGTCGCCGTGAGTCTCGCGGATAAAACTGACCAATTCATTGGCGTAGTGAAAGTCGCCGGGCGCAGAGGCGCTCATCGCCGTTGCCGGCAGATCGCCGCGCAGGGCAACGATACGCTTCACTCCGGCCTCGCGGTAGCACTCGAGCAGCGCGGCAACCTCGGCGCGCGTTGAACCCACGCAAGTCAGGTGCGGCGCGGCCTCGACGCCGGCATGCTTGGCCACCGCCATCAGCGTCTCATAAGTTCCATCCTGCGTCGAGCCGCCCGCGCCGTAAGTGATCGAGAAATAATTCGGCCTCACCGCCGCAAGCTGACCAATCACAGCAGGCAGCTTCGCCACACCTTCCGGCGTGCGCGGCGGAAATAGCTCGAAGGAATAACTAAGTGGCGAAGTCATATGTCGAACCTCGATTACAATTGGTTTGAAGTTGATGATACTCATCGATTGCACGGAGATGCCGTCAAGGATTTGGCGCTGGAAAATCAATCTTTCGCAGCGCATCCACGGTTTCCTGCATATCTTCTCTGGGCGCATCGAGTCCTATGTGTTCATTAACTGCCCAATGTAGATAATCAAGAAGGCCTGAGTCGGCAGCTCCTCTCACTAACAAATCGTAGATTGAATCAATACAGCAGTCATATTCATCTTGCGCGTTTGACTCGTCCTTGATTCCGATAGGATCCCAAGTGTTCAATAGAACACTACGTATTTGCGCCTGTAGTAAACGGGATTGAGAATTATCGATCATGGAGTTCTCATTCATATTCAAGCATAATATGCAAAGTTTCCCAAGCCTCGTTCGTGAGACTTGGGAAACTTTAACCTTTTTCCTCCGCTACGGAATCAAATAAGCGCCGGGAATTCCTTGATCCAGCGTAGCCAATAGCGCTCCATTCGCGCCCGCCAGTTGTACCAAATGACCGTCGGTGACCTGCTTTGGGCTTTTCACCCACGCCGGAAACTGAGAAATATCATTGCCGTCCGAAAGGAAGGTAAGTGGCTGCGTTGCGTTTTCCTTCACTCCAAGAAGAATTCTTCTAGCCTGCAAGATGTCAAGGTCATACATGGCCACACTCGCAACCACGCGAATAAAGCCGATCTCCGTCACCGAAGACGTCAGGAATATTGAGCCACGCTGTGACCGTATCCAGTCGACAACACGCTGATGGAACTGATGCTGAGTGACGCCAAAGGCGATGAGTACATTCACGTCCAGAAGATATTTCATGGAAAGTCGGTGAGCAACTCTCTTACCATTTCACTAGTAAGGATCGGCGCATCAGGCCCCAGGTCGATGGCCGTGAACCCGGTAACTGGGTCCACCACCATGCGCGCTTCGTACTTCGGCTTGCTGGCTTGCGTCAGCACAATCCTATCCTTCTCGATGGCAATATCGAGCGGGTCGCCAGCGCGAATGCCCAATTTGCGGCGGAGTGGAACCGGCAGCACGATTTGACCCTTGGTGGAAACCCTGGTCTGCATGGTAAGACCATCTTACCGCCGTTGGAACTTAGTTGCAAGAGGCAGTATCTGTTGCCTTCTCAGGATCTCCCAGGCCTCGTTCTTGAGGTCTGGGAAACAAAACTGACAACTGAACTAATAGCGGTAATTCTCCGCCTTGTACGGCCCTTCCACCGGCACGCCAAGATACTCGGCCTGCTTGGCAGAGAGCGTCGTCAGTTTGACGCCGATCTTCTCCAGATGCAGGCGCGCCACCTCTTCGTCGAGCTTCTTGGGCAGCACATAGACGCCAACCTTGTAACTGTCCTTGTTCGCCCACAGAACAAGCTGCGCCAGCGTCTGATTGGCGAATCTGTTGCTCATCACAAAGCTCGGATGCCCGGTCGCGCAACCGAGATTGACGAGACGGCCTTCGGCCAGCACAAAAATCGAGTGGCCGTCGGGGAAGGTGTACATATCCACCTGCGGCTTGATGTTCAGCTTCTTCACGCCCGGCTCGGCGTTCAGCGGGTCCACCTGAATCTCGTTGTCGAAGTGGCCGATGTTGCAGACGATGGCCTGATCCTTCATCCGCTTCATGTGTTCGAGAGTGATGATATCGGTGTTGCCGGTGCAAGTGACGTATATGTCGCCGCGACCCAGCGTCTCTTCGACCGTAGTCACCTCGAAGCCCTCCATCGCCGCTTGCAGCGCATTGATGGGGTCCACTTCTGTCACAATCACACGCGCGCCCATGCCGCGCAGTGAGTGGCTCGATCCCTTGCCCACATCGCCGTAGCCGCAGATGACGGCGACCTTGCCTGCGACCATCACGTCGGTCGCTCTCTTGATGCCGTCGGCCAGCGACTCGCGGCAACCGTACAGATTATCGAATTTGGATTTCGTCACCGAGTCGTTCACGTTGATTGCCGGCACCAGCAGCTTGCCCTGCTCCATCATCTTGTAGAGCCGATGCACGCCGGTCGTGGTCTCTTCGGAGACGCCGCGCCACTCTTTGGCGACTTTGTGCCAGTGCTGCGGGTCTTCGGCAAAGACCTTCTTCAGCAACTCCTTGATGACCTGCTCTTCGTGATTCGAGGCCGGGCCGTTGACCCACTTGTCGCCCTCTTCCAGCTCATAGCCCTTGTGGATCAGCAGGGTCACGTCGCCGCCGTCGTCCACCACCAGTTGCGGCCCTTTGCCGCCCTTATGATTGAGCGCCTGCAAGGTACACCACCAATACTCTTCCAGCGACTCGCCCTTCCACGCGAAGACCGGAACGCCGGTGGCGGCAATTGCCGCGGCGGCATGATCTTGTGTGGAAAATATATTGCAGCTTGCCCAGCGGACATCCGCGCCCAGGCTGACCAGCGTCTCAATCAGCACCGCCGTCTGAATGGTCATGTGCAGCGAGCCGGTGATGCGCACGCCGGCCAATGGCTTCGCCGCAGCGTGCTTGTTGCGGATCGACACCAAGCCCGGCATCTCGTGCTCGGCGATGGCGATCTCCTTGCGGCCCCAATCGGCCAGCGACATATCGGCTACTTTGTAAGCTGTTGCGGTAGTTTCAAGGGAAGCTGTTGCCATAAAATGTGGTTTCTCCTATACCTATGAGAATATCATTCGCATTGCAAAGGTGCTTGATTAATAACCCTCGGCATCCAGCAGCATCCGCTTGCGCTCGACGCCCCAGCGATAGCCGGTGAGCGAGCCGTTGGCCCCGACGACGCGATGGCAGGGAACGACCAACGCCACGCGATTCATCGCACACGCTCGGGCTACGGCACGGGTCGCCTTGGGTTCACCTAACTCGCGCGCCAATTGGCTATAACTGCGCGTTTCGCCTCGGGGAATCTGGCGCAACGCCTGCCAGACGCGCAACTGAAACTCCGTCCCGCGCAAATCCAGCTGCACCTGCGCCACCTGCGGTGGGGCCAATTGCGCCTGCGGCGCGTTCCTTGTGTTGCCAGTGCTTACCATAGTCAGCGCCGCTTCAACCATGCTCGTAAGCGACGGATCGCGCCGCAGCGTAGCGGCAGGAAACTCCTCGCGCAGGCTGGCCTCGGCCTCGGCCTTCGTACCCGCAAGTGACAACCAGCACAGCCCGCGCGTGGTTGCGCCCACGATCACCCATCCAAAAGGTGAGTGCGCCGAGCACCATGCGATCTGCTCGCCGCGGCCGCCCTGGGCAAAGCGGGCCGGCGTCATGCCCAGTTGCGCGCCGTCATAGCCGCGGCTCGACGAGCCGAAGCCGGCGTTGTAGATGGCACTGGTCACGGTAGCTCCCTGCTTGAGCGCGCCACGCAAGCTGGCCACCCGCAACGCCCGCTGATATTGCAGTGGACTGACGCCCATTTTCTGTTTGAACATCCGCTGCACAGTGAAGGGACTCAAGTGAACCAGCCGTCCCAACTCGGCCAGAGGGACAGGACGGTCGTGATGAGCCTCGATATGCGCGCGAACTTTGTCGATGGCTACGCCAGATTCCGCGAATGAAGATTTGCCGCTCATAGGAACAATCGTCGCCGATAAGCCGTCTGGCCGGCTACCCGATTCTTGCGCGCCGCTGCAAAATTGCCTCGGCGCGCAGCAGGTCCGCCTCGGTGTCCACGCCGATGGTGTCTCGCGGAGCCTCGGCGACATAAAGCGCGATGCCGTTTTCCAGTAGCCGCAGTTGCTCTAGTCGCTCGATTTTTTCCAACGGCGAAGGCGGCAGAGCGGCAAAGCGCTCCAGCGCGGCCTTGCGATAGGCGTAGATTCCCAGGTGCTTTTTATAACCGGTGAAGCCGGAGCCATCGCGATCATACGGAATCGTCGCGCGAGAAAAATAAAGTGCGCGGCCGTCGAGAGCCGTGACCACTTTGACGGCGTTGGGATCGGCGAATTCTTCAGACGGACAACGAACAGCCAGCGTCGCCGCATCGACCTCCGGCCGCTCCAAGAGCTTGAGCAGAGGCGGAAAAAAATCCGCGGTCAACGTCGGCTCGTCGCCCTGGATGTTGACATAAATATCGGCCTCGATCTGGCGGGCCACTTCCCTGACTCTGTCTGATCCGCTCGGACACTGCGCCGAAGTCATCACCACAGGAATGCCGTGCTGGCTACAGACGCTCGCGACTTCCGCGGAGTCGGTGGCCACGATCACCGGGTCCATCAGCCCGCTGGCCCGTGCGGCGCTCCACACCCACTCCACCATGGGCCTGCCATTGATCTCGCGCAGCACCTTGCGGCTGAGCCGCGTGGAGCTAAGCCGGGCCGGAATCACACCGGCAATTCGAAGCTTTCCCATGCAGCCGAGTTTACACGAGCGGGGCGGCAGAGTTCCTGCGCGTCTCGCCAATCTGCTGCCGCCGGTTGACCTTCAATCCTGTCGCCCGTATCATCAGGAAAGGGAGTTGTGCGTGGATGCCGCATCCGCCCACCCCGGCCGTCCTTCGCGGCCTGTCTCTTATCCGGCGGGGTAGCTCAGATGGTTAGAGCGACGGATTCATAACCCGTAGGTCGGCAGTTCGATCCTGCCTCCCGCCACCAATAATTTCAATGACAAACGCTGTGGTCACTACCCCGCCAATCTCAATTGTCTGCCCGGGGTGCAAATATTCCACTCCAATGGCCGATTCCCAATTGATGATTATCCGTTCGATCTGAATTTGCGGCGCTTATTCCCGGATCACGCAGCCAAAACGTCAACTTGCGGCACAACCCATTTGTCAATCAGCCTCTATCTGCGTATCGTTATTTATGGAGCAAGTAACTGAACCATGCACGCCATTCTGATTTGATGTCAGAATCGGTTGGTCCAGCTTGCTAGGATCAAAAAAGGGAGAATAGCACATGGCAATTTCAGATATTCTGGCAACGATCGATCAGCAGATCGCCCAGTTGCAACAGGCGAAAGCTGTACTGAGCGGCGGAATTGCGCCGACAGCAAAGAAGAAGGCCGGCAGACCGAAGAAAGTAGTGGCCCTCGCCACGACATTCGCGCCCGTTAAAGTCAAGCCCGCGAGGAAGAAGAGAAAGCTCAGCGCCGAAGGCAGAAAACGCATCGCCGAGGCTGCCAAGAAGCGTTGGGCTGCCAAAAGAGCGGCGGCAAAATAACCGGAGCTTTGCATACAGACTTGGGCTGCGCAGGCTTTCACCTCTGTCAGCCCATTTCGTTTGCTTACTGTCCAGAGCCGAAGCTGCTCCTTTTGGACAACCGCTCTAATCCTCGCGAATCCCCTCCATGGTGGCCACGATTCGTTTCTGCTTCCGATAGATGTTTATAACTGCCATCGTCCAGAAAGGGGCCAGGTCGACGCCGGGCACGAGCTTGGCAACGAACGAAGGCAGAAACTCCCAGTGCCAGCCGAGAAGATAAGTCAGCACCGCCCCCATGACGAGATCCAGTACGTCATCAGCGGGCGATTCCCCTCCCTCGACGAATAAGGGGAAGACGGCTATCTGCAGAGCGTCCGCAAGGATGGCCAGCATCATGGCGGCTCGAAGCCGCGGACCTGCCGAGATTGTGATGGTTTCGTTGTTCACCTGAGCCTGCTGTCTGCAAATTCGTGACCCGCCTATTCTATGACGCGGGCGCTGCTTCATGCACCTCGTGATGCGCCCGCATCAATCGCATGAAGATATTTTGCAGATCATTTCCCCCACCGGGCGCACAATGGAAGCATGAATCACAACCACAGCCACGGGCTTTTCCTGGTCCATCAGTCCCTGGTCCCTTGGTCCCTTAGGTGTGGAGGCTCAACAGGTTGTTCCGGTTCAGACCTGCTCTTGAGGCCGGGGTCTTTGCATTCAGGCTAGCATGTGGGCGGTGGAAGTTGTAGTCGTGCAGCCAGAGGTCGAGCTGCAGTTTT